>NVXP01000134.1 GCA_002733985.1 Fluviicola sp.
TTGTTCTAATGCATTCTTATCTCTGGTATAAAAGAGGTTTACTCCTTCTTTGTGTTCAAAGGTTTGAAAATCGGTGTAGTTGGATAAATAGTTTAACTGAACTACGGCAATATTTAATTGCCCTTCGATTGGTTCTTTACTTCTTACTCCGAGGGCTACGGAATCTTCTTCTTCAATATGAATGTCATTGGCAAATGGCAAAACTCCCAATACAGGCAATTTGGTAAGTTCTTCTAACATTTTTTTGCCTTCTTCAAATAAAGTCGCATCTCCTCGGAATTTGTTAATGATAATTCCTTTCATGAGTTCTCGTTCCCAATCTTCGAGTAATGCAATTGATCCATAAACGGAAGCAAACACTCCTCCTCGATCAATGTCCGCTACTAAATAAACGCATGCATTGGCTGCTTTCGCCATGCGCATGTTCACGATGTCTCGGTGTTTTAAGTTCAGTTCGCTAATACTTCCAGCTCCTTCCATTACAATGGGAGAGAATTTTTCATTCAAGTACCTAAATCCTTTTTTTGCTTCTTCGAATAAATGTTTTTTATCATTTCCTAAAAAGTATTCTCTCGCCGTTTGGGAACCAACGGGTTTTCCGTTTAAGACAACTTGAGATTGGTTTAGCGAAGAAGGTTTAAGTAAAATGGGATTCATTTGATAAGAGCATGGAATACCGCATGCCTCTGCTTGAACCGCTTGCGCTCTTCCAATTTCATGTCCTTCAGGAGTTACATAGCTGTTTAAAGACATATTCTGCGCTTTAAATGGTGCAGGTTGATAGTCTCGATTTTTCAACCAACGACAAATACCTGTAGCAATCCAGCTTTTACCAACGTCAGATCCTGTACCGACTAACATGATTGGTCTTTGTTCTCCCATGTTAGCAAAGGTAATGAGAAGTTTAAATTCGTGAGGTTTCGTGCTAGGTATAATGTGACTCACTTGGTGTCACTTTAGTTTGATGGGGTCCTACAGATGGGAATCGGTAGGACCATACCTCTGGATTTTAGTATTCAGAAAAGTAGATGCGACAGGTCCTGACTTTTCAGCTCATCATTTTTCTAGAGTTTGCTTCAATTTATTCTTCAAATCGATAACATCATCAAGTTCAAAAAACGATTTTTCTGGGGTAACAATAGAACAAACCATGTTATTAGCACGAAAAGTATAGCTTTTGTATTGAGGAAAATTTAAAAATGTATTTACATAAATCCCTTCTGCAATCTCCTCAATTTTATTAATACTCATGATGTTAAAATCAAGGGTCAATCCTGTTTTCAGAATCTTTGACAAAGCTTCCTTGGATGTCCAAGCCATAAAGGTCCCCATTTCTTTTGAGCAATGATCATTCAATAAATCGACCTCTGTAGGAGAGATATATTTCTCAATTAATGAAATTCTATTCGTATCTATTTTCTCAACATCAATACTAATTGGATGTTCCTCATTATAGGCCAATGACATACCAACATCTTCACAATGCGTTATACTTACTTGAATATTTTCAGACACTCCTTTAACAATAGGAAAGCCAAAAACTCCCTTCCCTATTGTTATTGATTGAAAATCTTCTTCTTTATGAATCTGATTAATGGCCAATTTCGCGCTAACTCTTCCTAACAAGAAACTACTTTTCCTTTTTTTATACTTAAACTGATTCAGTTCATTCTGTTCATTTGAACTCAATATGTATTTGTAATCCAAGAGTGATTCAAGGTTTCCAATAACAATTGTAAATCCAAAACGGTAACTTTTATTTTCTTCTCTGCTAAGACAAAAAGATCCACTATAAATTGAGCTCATTTTATCAAAGCTATTTTTGATTTCACGGAGTATATTCTGTTACTTTTTGGTTGATTTCACCAAAAACACTTTTCCCATTCAGGTCATTCATTTCTATTTTTATAGAATCTCCAAACTTCATAAATGGAGTTATGGGTTTACCATGTTCAATGATTTCAAGACAACGAACTTCAGCCAAACAACTTGATCCATCTACGCTACCTGCATTTGCTACGGTTCCTGACCCTATAATTGTACCAGCCATTAAAGAACGTGTTTTTGAAACATGCTCTATTAGTTTTCCAAAATCAAACGTCATATCAACACCTGCATTAGGAGAACCTATCTTTTCATTGTTCAAGGTTGATATTAGTGGTAAATGTACCTTACCATCTTTCCATGCATCCCCTAATTCATCTGGTGTAACAGCTACCGGAGAAAAACTAGTCCAAGGCTTTGATTGATAAAACCCGAATTGTTTCCCTAATTCGACAGGTATTAAATTTCTTAAAGACACATCATTCACAATAGCGATCAATTTAATGTGTTTCAAGGCATCTTTTGCTTTTGTTCCAGCTGGGACATCATCGGTTATGACAGCTACTTCTGCTTCGAAGTCTATTCCCCATTCTTCTGATTCAACTTCGATATCATCATTTGCTCCAATCAGTGCATCAGATGCTCCCATATAAACTAGAGGATCTTCCCAAAATGAAGCAGGCAATTCTGCACCTCTAGCCTTTCTTACTAGTTCAACATGTGTAACGTATGCACTACCATCGACCCAGTGATAAGCTCTAGGAATAGGTGCCATTACATTCGACTCCGTAAAATCAAATATTCCATCAATTGATCCATTTTCTAATCTGTCTGCTATTTTTTGCAATTCAAGAGAAGACTCCGTCCAAGTATCAAGAGCTTGTTGTAACGTATTTATATTTTCGACCTTAACAGCTTTATTCAAATCATTATTCACAACAACCAATTGTCCGTCTCTTGTGCCGTTGTTTATTGAAGCTAATTTCATCTTTTTTAATTTTTTCGCAAATTACGTTTTTCCTCTGTAATCCAATTAATAATAGGGTTGATTATAGTGTTACTACTTTCTCCCTGTAATAACTCGTGTCCTCTGTTGCTTACTACATTCAAAGACTTGTCTGAAGAAGCACAAAGATCAACTAACAATTTACTTCCTTTTGGGTTCGACAATTCATCCTTTTCATCATGAAAAACTATGATTGGAAGTTCCAATTTAGAAACGGATCCAGGAATAGAATTCATGGCACGCATAAACTCACCTAAAAAACTCCAATTGGCACCAATATTATTGACCAATGAATCATTATTATAGGCGTCAACAACTGCTTTATCTGTTGACAAGAATGCAGGATTAACTTTAATTTTAGACCGTTTTTTAGCCAGTAGTTTTGAAAGAAACAACACCAATTTTATTTTGAATTTAGATGCGGATGCATTTTGAATCAATGCTGGAGCAGACAAAATAAGACCTTTAATATTCTCTTGATTTTGAAGAGCGTATTTAACACTAATTAAACCACCCATGCTGTGTCCCATTAGGTAAAATGGAACATTTACGTGATTAGCTACTGCTTTTAAATCATGCATGTATTCATCAAAAGACGATATACTTGTTTTTTCACCTTCCGATTGACCATAACCTCTCAAATCAAAACTATAAACTGAAATGTTTTTCGAATTGAAATTGCGTGCTAAAGATTCGTAACGTCCGCTATGATCAGTGTAACCATGAACCAATAGAACATTTGATTCGGCGTTTTCAACTTTCCAAGAGCGGCAAAATATAGTGGTTCCATCTCCGGACTTAATATGATTTTCTTCGTACATGTTTAATTTTTAGATTAATTGTTTTTATAAAGGCAAACTATCACTGAGTTTAACCAACTTCTCAAAGCGTTTAACACAAGCGGCAGGATGGGTGCGTAAAGGATTCGTTTTCTCTCCGACTTTTGCATAAAGTGATCCAACTGAATGCGTTGTTTTCGCTTGAACTTGAATTGCTTTTGCAATAAGGTTAGCATTTGCAAACACTACAGGACCGATACCATTATTTGGAACTCCTGACCCGATAACATAAATGTTTTTTTTCAAAGGCGTAAATACCCCATGAACCAATGCTGGTCTTTTGTCTTGATACGGAATCACATCATCTTCCAAGATTTTATAAGAAGGACGATATCCAGTAGCAAAAATAATCGTGTCATATTCTTGCGAAGTACCATCAACAAAATTGACTTTTTTGCCTTGATATTTTTTTATTTCTGGTTTTGGATTAAACTTCCCATGTTTTAAACTATGAACAAAACTCTCATTTACAGTGGGCGGTTTAGTAAACAATGCATGCTTTGGTTTAGGAATTCCATACGACTCAATATTACCAAACATCACTTTGTGTCCAAGTTTAAGAATTGATTTTTTYATCCATTTTGGAATGTTRGGGCTCAAATAATCTGTAATTGGTCGYTTCCCAAAAGTTTTAGGGATAATCCAAGGAGTGTCTCTTAAACTCACATCTGTTCTATCCGCATTTAATCCTGACTCAACAACAATATCGACCCCTGAATTACCAGCTCCTACAACCAATACATTTTTACCTTTAAGAATATCTGGCGATTTATATTGAGAAGAATGGAGTATTTCCCCGCTAAATTCACCTTCATAAGATGGWATAATAGGTTCCCTAAAAAGACCGATTGCCAAAATAATCCCCGTATAGGTTACTTCATTTTTATTTTCAAATARAATTGTCCAYTGTTCTTCACTGTTGTTTTTAATAGATTGAACCTTATGGTTTAAATGAACATGGTCACCCAGTTTCATTTTTGATACAAAATCATTTAAATACGCTAGTATTTGTTTCTTACTTGGAAATAGAGGGAAATTTTCAGGCATTTTGAAATCAGGAAATTCCATCAATTTTGCAGGGGTAATGGTGTGTCCACTATTGTACACAACATTATACCAATTCCCTCCTATTTCTGAATTAGCATCATAAATGTCAAATTCAATATTGTTTTTTCTCAAGGCATTTGCCATAGCAAGACCTGAAAATCCAGCTCCAATAATTGCAAATTTATCTTTCATAATTTATTATTTATTGTCCCACGGAAAACGTCCTGTTGACATATAATTTTTAACATTTCCTTGAACCTAACTTGAGCTTGCAAGCTTAGAAATAGTTGTAACTGCTAATTCTTCGGTTTTTTCATCCATTATCCACAGGTTAGACAAATAGTCTTTTGCACCACTTATCGTTTCTGTTTCTAACTTAGTTAAGCGAAGTAGTAGCTTGCGTATTTCATTATCTGTCTGATCACTTTTAATATCTACCAGGCCAATTTCATAAGCCCTTGAACAAGGTATTGATTGAGTGGTCAACGTCATCATCAATGCTTTTTGATAACCAATACGGCGTACTAAAAAAGGCAACACACAAGCAGGCAATAATCCAAAAAGTGCTTCAGACAATGCAAATGTTGATTTTTCGGATGCCACAACTATGTCAGATGCCGCAACAAAACCAATTCCTCCAGCATTTACCCTTCCCTCAACTTTCGAAATAATCACTTTTGATCCTTTCGAAAAATAATTCAAGATGTTGTAATAATCTTGTGAATCTTGTTCAGCTAATTTTCCGTCAACATCTTCCGTCAGTGCTGTGAAATCCATTCCAGTACAAAAAACATTATTCCCTCCTTCCAGGATGATCACTTTTGTCTCGTCCTGAAATAGCGTTACACAATTTAGTACTGTCATGAAAGACAGTAATTATGAAAAAAGGACTCAGAAAGATTATACGATGAGTTTTAAGCTTACAGTTGTAAAAGAAGTTGAATCAGGACTTTTATCTCTCTCCCAGGCTAAGAGTAAATATGGTATCCAAGGCAAATCAACAGTCTTGCTTTGGTTAAGGAAATATGGTAACTTCGATTGGGAGAATCAAACACCTTTGAGTATGTCTAGAACCCCAGGCAAAAATTATTAGAGTTAGAAGCTAAGGTTCGACTTTTGGAGAAGCAAAAGAACCGGCTAGAAGACCAACTTAAGAGATCTGATGACAAGACGATTATTTTTGATATGATGATCAATATCGCAGAAAAGGAGAATAATATTCCGATCAGAAAAAACTCATTACCCGAACAGTCGAATCCTTCAAAGAAGAACGTCAAGAAAACAATAACCTACGCCTGTGGGTAGTTCGGGTATAGCAGGCAGGTTTTACTATCGAGCTATATTAACCAAGAAAAGGAAACAAGGTAGAGCTGTACAAGTCGTATCACTTGTCAAAGATATCCGCATGCAAATACCTCATTTAGGAGCTTACTCTCCATACACATGTGATATTTCTGCAGAAGCAAAAAAGGCTTTTGAACAAGCTATGCAAGGGTTTGTTGGTGTTAAGTACACACCAGTTGCAGTTTCAACTCAGGTAGTTTCAGGACTAAATTATAAGTTTTTCTGTAATTCGGTCGCGGCTACTCTTATGCCATTAAACGGTGCTGCTATCGTGAGCATTTATGCACCAATTAATGAACCAGCACGCCTTCAGCATATTCAATCACTTTAGTTAAGAGGAAATAGTCGATAGAAGTTTAAGATGTAAGTGATAGAAGCGCTACTAACCTTTGTTTCTCGCTACTAAAACAGTAAAGATCTCCTCTCACGTTTTGAACGTATGAGGAGATCTTTTAGAATATGTGAACTCGACAGAAGGCTTGTGTTAACTTCCAGAAGCAATAACGGCACCGCCTAACCCACTTAATAAGCTACTTCCTAATTTGACAGCAGTCCCATCCAATCCCAAATTGTTATCCCACTCTAATCTGAATCCTTGTAAAAATCCAACAGCGTCTCTCCAAACATTAGAAATTCCAGAGCCTCCTTGAGAATCACTCCAATAAACGAATGAATGCTTCCCTAAAGCCGTCGTTGCTAATAGTAATGTTCTGTTTTTATCGCTCAGTCCATTACTTGCGTTCAAAATGCTGTTCACCAATGGAGCTATATTACTCGCTATGTTCGTGCTATTACTATTCAATAATATTGATTTTAAATTTCCTAAATAGCTTCCAATATCTGGATCATTGGTTAAGGTGTTAAACTCCCCATATCCATCTGCAATGGCCGCATTTACTCCTGATTGAATTATTGTCCAATCAGCGAATCTGCTTTGGGGTTCATTCAGTGATTGGGAAATATAACTTACCGCATCAGTATAATCTGTTGAATTGATACTAATGATATGCGCCAAAGCCAAGTTGTGTTCTTCGCCAATGTATTCATAGGGATTCGAAGAATTGTTTTTCAGAATAACATCTATTTCCGAAGATTCTTGATTTGAAATGTGCTCTTTTTTACATCCGTATGCTAAAGAGGTAATTACTAAAAGTGAAATAAAAATGTGTTTCATTGTTTTTTGTTTTTCTTGTTGTTATTCTTTTCAGAAGTCCAATAACTCGGAAATTGCATTTTGCTATGACTGTGCAGGTGTACCATAAAAATTGGACATTTGAAACGTGCACGACCGGGATGAATTTGTTATTGTATAACCTAGCGAATGATTAACTTTCGATGGTCAATACTATCTGCTGAGAAAAGGCTAACAATGTATGTTCCTTCGCTTAAAGTAGAAACATCAACTGATACTTCACCCTTTTTTAGATCACCTGAAAACAGCACTTTTCCCGACATATCACTTATCGTGTAACTTCCATTAAAAGATGGAGTTTGAATGTTAACCGTCTCATCTGTCGGATTTGGATAAATTAAAATATCTGATGGATTAAGATCCTCTGGATCTGTCAAATTTGCTAGTGGCATAGAACTCGTAGACATACATGACGTCCCTGCTCCTTTTACCATCAATGCCAGAATATCATGATTGACATGAGTGGAAGAAAATGGAGGGCTCATTGTTACAAACCTGCCACATACGGAAGGAACTTTTGCTTGCATATCTAAATCGAAGTTGGACACTTCGTAATCTGAACTGACAATGTTCCCTGCATCATCCATTTTCTTCACTAATATATGTCCATTAGTTTGAGGAAGACTTCCTAAGCATGGTCCGTAATATTCCCATTCAACAATAAATCGATCACACCGTGTATATGCAACAACCGGCTTTTGATTTAGACATTGCTGAACATTCATTGGCCCCATACAAAAATTAGTCACGACAAAGTCAGTAATAGCAGGACCGTGTATACTCTCATTGTAATTAAACCCTAAAATTTCATGACCCGAAGATGCACCAAACCTGTGTTCAACAACAATCTGGCAATCACCAGGAGCTCTTGGGTCTGTTCCTGATGGATCCATATTGACAGCAGCTATTCGAGGAGAATGTAGAGACTCATCTAGCATAGAAACGGAAATTAGCTCCTGATTATTTACACATGCAACAGGATTTGCATTGATGAAGTCATTAATAGTATGACGCTGAAGAACTACACTTTCATTGGTTCCATCATTGTGTTTATATACTACACTTGCCATTGTATTAACTCCATCATGGAACAATGAAATATCCGGCTCTGAATTTCCCGTAGGTGTACAGGTTGAAAAAATGACTTCATCGTTTAGATTACTTGGAAAGGATGCGGTAGGGCAAAGAACTCCTAAAGAACCAAATCTACCTGCAATTTCACCAAATCGTTCATAGATAATTCCTAGACCACAACGATCAATTGCATCAATGTTAGGATGTGAACAACCACCCTCACAAATGGGTACTGTGCCCCCTGGAGTAAGGGTTTCAGCTATAGGATCATACGTCCAGTCTTGTGCTATTATGTCTCCAAACTGTTCATAAACCACAAAAAACCATATGGTGACATCACCAATCTCTGGGGGGAAGACCACTATGTCAGGGTCTGAAATTCCGACAGGCGAAGTACCAATTGTTGCAGTCAGGTTTACGGCACCATGAATAATATTAATTCTAGGTCTGAATCCATCACAAACTGAAGCTGTGATCAATTCGCCCAAAAAAAAATCTGTTGCGGTGTTACCCGTATTTGTAACGTTGCTGACAGAAATAGGTCCAGGTAGCAAATCAACTGCTGGAGTATGCGGTATTCCTGATAGAGTTTGTGCGTTTGTCGATAGGGTTAATGCGCATACAAATAGCGCGACTATTCCTTTTTTTACTGTTTTTTTCATAGCGTGTTTGGTTAAATTAATTGTGCTCTTATAGCACCGTTGTTGTAAAACTGTTTCTCTAAAACTGTTGCGCGTTTGAAACGCAACAGTTTTAGGTTCGTTTCCTTTAGCTGAAAATTTCATACTGGACTAATTAATAGCATTCCTCCTCTTTCTCCAAAAGTCACAGCACTTGAGTACAAATAAGAATTTGAACTGGTTACAATTCCATCTTTCACCGGATTCTCATGTATATAATTCAAGCGTTGGCTGATCATTTTATTGGTAGAAAGTTGAACAGGATGAAAGCTATCTTTCCATACTTTGTATTTACTATTTCTCTTAATTCTATCCGCGGCGTAACTGAACTTATTCAGAAGCCATTCTCTTCTGCTCTCTCCACATTCTTGAATATTTTGAATTAATTTTCTCGATGTGAATTTCTTGAAATCGCGAATAGTTTCTGGGAGTAAGTGTCCTTTTTCTGAACTTACAATCATGTGTATATGACTTGGCATAATGACGTATGCATGAATGATTAAGCCTTTGTTTTCTTGACAAAATCTCAAGGAATCAATAATTACATCTACCTGCACTGCCGCTTGTCTTCAAAAGCAGTGCTTTTTCTTGTGCTCCTTTCGAGTAAAAAGGTCTACCCAATCGATGATTGTCATGGTGATGAAATAAGGATAATCATTGCTATGTACTTTGTATTTTTCTGACATACTATAAAAGTTCGTCAATAATTTTTGAATTCTTCATTTGGTGTTATTTCGAAGTTTAAATAACACTGTTGCGCGTTTGAAACGCGTAACAGTGTTATTCTAGATTTAGTTAAGACCCGCACGCGTTCAGAAACGCGCACGAGTGAGGGCATAGCGGTAATCTGCTAAAGAGCCATGTCTATTTGGCATTTCCATACCATATGGATTAGTT
>NVXP01000135.1 GCA_002733985.1 Fluviicola sp.
CATTAATGGATGTGAGACTTTACCAATTACATGGTGTGCAGGATCAACATCGGGAGATTACAAATTGGAATACACTGAAGATGGAGGAGCGACATGGAATTTGATTGTTGATAATCACACTTTGGCAGGAACAAACCCAACCTACAATTGGGTGTTACCGAATTTGAATTCGACACAATTCCAAGTAAAAGTAAGTGATGCACAGTTTGCTGCTAAAACAGATCAATCTAATGATATAACAATTGGATCAACACAGTACGTTCAACTTACAAATCCGAATGGAGGAGATAGTCTTGTATCATTTACTGTTCAACCAGTGGATTATTTAAATTCAGGACCTGTAACCAATGTGAGCTTATATTATTCTATTGATGATGGGATTTCATGGTCAACGATTGTTACGAATACTTCTGGAGGAACATATGCTTGGACAATTCCGAATGTCGATTCTGATTTTGCATTAATTAAAGTTCAGGACATTAGTAATACATGTATCAATGACATCAGTGATGATTATGTTCACCTGATTAGTGATATTATCGTTATGCAACCAGATGGAGGAGAGAACTGGAAAAGTACAATCCGTCAATTCCCGAATGGAGTAGATCAAGATATCAAGATTGATAGTGATCGAATCGAGTATGTTTACACCGGTCAAACTTTATACGAACATGGAGGAGCATCGACCTACCCAGGAGCTATTGTTGATTATACCGTAACACTTCGTCCAGCGATTATCGATCATGCAGTAAAATTATCATTTACTGAATTGTATACGTATTCGAATCACCGTTTATACATCTACGATGGCCCATCAGTGAATGATCCATTATTAGGAACTTACTATGGAAGTTCAAATCCAGGAGTAAAGACATCAACGCATCCATCAGGAGCCTTGACTTTACGTTGGGATGTAAACAATACATATGGTGGTTACAGCGGCTATCGAGCAGACTTAACAACGATCGACCCATACAGTTTAGCATACGAAGATATCCTTTGGGATGTAATGGGAACAAGTGGAACATACCACTTAGAGTATAGTATTGACGCTGGTGCAAGCTGGACAAGAATTGAAACAGATTACTCAAGTACAACAGGAGAATACAGATGGCACGTGCCTAACGACCCTTCTACGGAAGCATTGGTTCGTGTAATTGATGCTGGAAGTGGTCTCATCCTTGATCAAAGTGATAACGTATTTACAATTGATCAAGCAGATCCAAAGCTATTCTACCCAAATGGTGGAGAAGACCTGTTCTCTCAAGCGCCATACTCAATTGAATGGGAGCCTGGATTATTTGTTGAGTCTGCTATACGAATTCAGTATACAACTGATAATGGAAACACGTGGAACTCTATTGTAAATGGAACCAATAATGATGGGTTCTACGAATGGACCCCACCAATCTTCCCTCAATCATACCCTGAATCAAGAATTAGAATCAGTGAATTTAATTCGGGTGTTTTCGATATGTCAGATACCTTGTTCACATTATCACCTGCGATTCAAATCTACTCTCCAAATGGAGGTTCTGGAAATGATTCACTCCGTGGATGTACTGAGACAACAATTGTATTTAAAGCTGGTGGGACGACTCAGAACTATCTGATGGAATACTCTGCTGATGGAGGATCGACTTGGACAGATATTGAATCAAGTTACTTTTCAAATTCAACATTAACGAGTTATGATTGGATTATTCCAAACCTGATTTCTGACAATTTCTTTGTCAAAGTTTCTGATGCCGGTGATTTGACTAAGTTCGATATCACAGACTTTGCTTATAATATTCGACAACCGATTACAATCGTAACCCCGAATATGYCWGGKAACCTWACMATMGGAACYACATATACSATAACTTGGGATAGTGATGGMGCRTCAAACTTCTTCGATCTCTTTTATTCGACTGATGCTGGAGCAACTTGGACTACAATTGCGATTAATCAAAACATTACAAATAATGAATACGATTGGTTGATTCCAAATGATGCCTCAAGTCAAGTTTTAGTTAGAGTGGTTGATAACATTGACAACTGTAAGGAAGATGTTTCAGACAATTTATTGAACATCACTCCGGGTAATTCACCAATTTTATTGACAACTCCAAATGGAGGAGAAGACTGGGTTGCTTGTGGAGATAGCCTCATAGCATGGAACGCTATTGGGACTTCTGGAGCGTTTGATATTGATTACTCAATTAATGCCGGAGCAACTTGGATAAACATTGTTTCCAATTACGCTACAGTAACAAATGATTACTTGTGGAGTTTACCTTCAATTCAAGAAAATCAAGTTGTGATTAGAGTAACGGATGCTACAGATCTTTCTAAAACGGATATGACCGATGGTCTATTTAGTCTGATTCCTGTAGTTCCAGCCAATATTACGGCAAGTGGAGCAACAACATTCTGTGCTGGTGGAACAATTACACTTACTTCTTCTAGTCCGACAGGAAACTTATGGTCACCTGGATTGGAAACTACACAGTCAATTAATGTTTCTGCATCAGGAACGTATTCTGTACAAGTTACTGCTGGTGGTTGTATCGCGACTTCATCTCCATTAAATGTGACGGTGAATCCAATTCCAAATACGCCAATTGCAGGAGGTGATTCTCAAGTGGCAATTGGAGCTACGATTAACCTTACTGCAACGACAATTGCAGGGGCATTGTATACATGGAGTGGACCTTCAGGATTTGCGAGTAATCAACAAAATCCGACAATTCCATTGGCAAACTTCAACAACTCTGGTACGTACAGTGTATCTGTTGAGCTCAATGGATGTTCGAGTTTAGCGAATACACATGACGTAAATGTTGGTAATACAGCAGCTATTTCAGGTGAAGTTCATACTGAGGTTGGAGTATTGGTTCCTGGGGTGAATGTTACAGCAACTGGGTTTTCTACWCAAAACGCTGTAACGATTGATGATGGGTTCTATGAGTTGTTCTTAGAAAACAATGAAGCTTATTCAATTGAGCCGTTTAAGAACAATGATGTTGCAACCAGTAATGGTGTTACAACCCTCGATTTGATCCTCATGCAAAGACATATTTTAAATGTCAAYACCTTGAATACGCCATATAAATTGATGGCGGCAGATGTGAATTTCTCAGATGACATTACAACATTGGATATCTTGTTGGCTCAGTCACTGATTCTACAAAACACAAGTTCTTTCCCGAATGGTAGATTGTGGAGCTTCATTAGCTCAGATTATACATTCGTTGATCCAACTGATCCATTCCCTTATATCGAGTCTMGAGATTATTTGAATATTGCGGATGCATCAAGTCAGGATTTTACAGCGATGAAATTGGGTGATGTGAATAATAGTTGGAATCCATTGGTTRCTAAAGATCAAGATGACATCGAATTCATCGTTCAGCTTGGTAATGTATCTGGTGARATGAATTCAACTATTACGATTCCTGTGTATTTCGAATATGAGGATGTGCTTGCAGGATTCCAAATGACAATGGATTGGGATCCAACAGTCATGGAGTAYGTATCAACGAATGGCGTTTTTGTTAACCCTGAACTTGGTAAACTTGATATGGACAATGGTTCACTACCAATAAGCTGGTATTCGGTGGATCCTTCAGGAATTTTAGTTGAAGGAAAACGTGCATTTGAAATGGTCTTCAGACTGAAAAACACACCAACACAGTCCACACAATTAACTGCTAACTCATCGGTTATTGCCGCTGAAATGTACAGTGTTAATTTGAAAGTTCTCAACGTTGGTTCATTTGGAGGACAAGTTCAATTCGAGGATCAAGACATTATTGAAATGGACGTTAATCCAAATCCGTTCAATGATCAACTTGAATTGACATTTGAATTGACAAGTGAGCAAAATGTAAATGTGATCATGATTAATTCATTGGGAGCTCAAATATCTTCAAGACAAGAGAGATTTGAAGAAGGTTCTCATAGTTTGTCTTTGAATGACTGGTTGATTAATACAAGTGATTTGGCAAACGGAGTTTACTGGATAAGAGTAGAAACGGAGAGCGAGAGATATATTCGAAAAATCATCAAACTATAGTCAAAAAATGATCTTTTTGAAAAGCATAGTAGGGATTTTTTGTCTCGTGGTACTCAGTACAAATGCAAGCGCGCAGCTCGTGTGGTCTGCACCAATTGTAGTTTCTGATAGTGGAGATTTCATTGGTGTTGATCTATCAGTTAGTGGTTATCAAAATTTGATATCCGCACAAGGAACTATTCGCTTTGATGAAACGATCCTAGAATACTCTCATGTAGATAACTTTGTCTTGACGAGTATTTCTTCCGGTAGTTTTGGTGAAACCGAAGTGAATCAAGGTTTGCTTAGTTTCTCTTGGTATGAATCGGATTTAATCGGAAAAGACATTGCTGATAATGACGTCGCGTTTACGATTTATTTTACGGTCATTGGAAGCTCAGAAGAGGTTTCTGAAATCGAACTAATCGATCAACCTGTGGTAGCTGAGTTTGTAGATGAGGCATTTGTTACTGTACCATTTACCTATGAAACGGGAAGTGTTACGGTAAGTGGAGTTTCTGATCTTGAGGAAAGCATTTTGGAACATCAAATAATGCTATTTCCAAATCCGGCTAAAGATTGGCTTAAAATTGAAAGCAGCTTGGTTGGAGCTGACCTTGAAATACATTGGTACAGTATGAATGGAGAATTTATGAAGAAAGATAGTTTCCACAATAGTGGAAGTGTTAGTGTGATTAGCACAGACGGGTTAAATCGCGGTACATATCTTCTTCGTGTTGGAAATCCAACTTTAGGGTTTCAAAATCAGTTAATGCAGGTATTATGATCGGAATGAGACATTTTATAGTGATGTTCTTTGTCTTGATCGGTGTATCAAGTAAAGCGCAGGTTGAAATCTATGCCGACACGATTAACGGGGGAGTTGGAAATCAAATCATCGTAGCAGTGAGGGTGAATAATTTCACAGACCTCATAAGTATGCAAGGAACGGTTCATTTCGATCCTGCTGTAGTTTCTTTTAATACAGTTGAACAATTTGGTTTGCAAGGAATGGGTGTAGGAGGTTTTGGAACAACGCAAGCTGCTCTAGGGAACATTACATTTTCGTGGTTCGATGGTGATCTATCTGGAGAAACAGTTACCGATGGTTCCGTTGTTTTTGCCTTGAAATTGACGCTTATCGGTTCGCCAGGAGACAGCACATATATCTGGTTCGATGATACCCCAACACAACTTGAATTCGTTGATGTTGGTTTCACTGTGATCCCGCATTTTACAGATTCGGGTCTTGTAATTATTGATGGTCAGCCAAGCATTTCTGGATTAACGTTATTTGCCGATTCACTCATCGCGAGCCAAAACGACACTGTTTTGATTCCAATTCGAGTGTTGGATTTTAATAACATCATCGGAGTTCAAGGAACGATCGGTTTTGATCCTCTAGTCGCAGATTACATAACAGTCGAACAATTTGGAGTTCCTGGAATGACAATTTCCAATATCGGTGAGTCTCAAACTAGCCTAGGGAATTTAATGTTTTCTTGGAATTCGGCATCAACAGCAGGGGAGAGCTTACCAGATTCGTCTATTCTCTTCGCTATTAAATATCACGTTATTGGAGCTGGAGGATCTAGCACAGATATTTCATTTTTGGGAGGTCCAACTCCAATGGAGATTGTCGACAGTAATTTGGTCGTCTTGAACCCATATTTAGCAGGTGGACATATTCAAGTCGAAATTGACACCAGTAATATCTTCACCTTATTGATCGATACAGTAATCGGACAAGAAACGCAATTGGTCAATGTGCCAATTCGAGCATGGGCCTTCAACGAGATTATTTCTATGCAAGGAACGTTTGCCTTCGATACAAGTGTAATCTATTACAACACGGTAGTCAACTTCGGTTTACCTGATTTGAGCTTAGCGAATTTTGGAACATCTCAAACAAACAATGGATTACTCAGTTATTCATGGTTTGATCAAGACTTATTGGGTGAAACATATGCAGATTCAGCCATTCTATTCGAACTCGTATTTGAAGTTCATGGAAATGTTGGAGATTTTGGATACGTAATCTCGAATTCTGACATGACACCAATTGAGGTGGTGGAGCTTGGGAATCTTGTGATTCCTTATTACCTCGATAGTGGAGGAGTCATAGTTGACTCTCTCGGCTCATTTATCAATTTAGTGAACCCATTAGATGTACATTATTGTGCTGGAGATTCAATTGGATTAATCTTTGACGCAAATGTTGGAGCTGCTTCTGGTAACATTTATACGCTAGAACTTTCTGATGAAACGGGAAGTTTTACCAGTCCTATAGTTATTGGGACATTGGCCAGTACGTTGGATAGTGCTCTCATTTCAGGAATCATTCCGAGTCCAATTACGATGGGAACAAGCTATAAATTAAGAGTTACTTCGTCGTCGCCAATGTTTATTGGTACAGAAACGAATGTGAACATTACAATTGAATACTACGAAGATTCAGTGAGTACCATAATTTGTTTTGGTGATAGTTTATTCGTTGGAGGTGCTTGGCAAATAAATGCTGGTTTCTATAATGATACCTTGTCTACAATAAATGGGTGCGACAGTTTAATCGTAACCAACTTGTCGATTAATAACGTAATTGTCGATTCTATCTACCTCACTATTTGTGATGGTGATAGCTTATTCCTACAAAGCGATTGGCAAAGCACATCTGGATGGTATGTAGATTCATTAACAGCCCAACAAGGATGCGATAGTTTGATCCGAACGAACTTAACCGTTCTGAATGTTTCAAACAATGTGGTAACACAAACAATTTGTCAGGAAGACAGTCTCTTTCTGCAAGGTGCTTGGCAAAACACGGCCGGACTTTACTTCGATACACTCATTGGGGTAAATGGTTGCGACAGTCTGATTTCTACAACACTTAATCTTCACCCTTCTGACACGGTCAATTTAGCCCAATCCATTTGCGCTGGAGATAGTGTCTTTCTCGCTGGGAATTGGCAATCTACGTCTGGTATTTACTCAGATAGTTATCCAAGTATTTTCGGATGTGATAGCACGGTAATAACTGATTTAACCGTAATAGCGCCCATAGAGATTTTTGACACCACTGCTGTTTGTTTTGGCGATAGTTTATTTGTCGGTGGAGATTGGCAATTATCTTCTGGTAACTATGTTGATTCTTTAATAGCATCGTCTGGTTGTGATAGTTTAATCATGACTAATTTGACAGTGAAAAATGAAATTGTTGATACGCTGTATGCCTCAATCTGTTCTGGTGATAGTTTATTTGTTGGAGGATCTTGGCAAACAACAACTGGAGCGTATACAGATATTCTTCCTGCAGCAGATGGCTGTGATAGTTTAAGTGTGACTCAACTTTCAATAATTAATGAGGTAACTAGTTCGAATTCGGTGACAATCTGTTCAGGAGATAGTATCCAAGTTCATGGAGTTTATACTTCATTGGCTGGAGTTTATATAGATACTTTGATCTCACAAGTCGGTTGTGACAGCATTTCTACATTTACCTTGTCCATTGAATCACACCCAATCTATTCGAATTCACTGCAAATTTGTACGGGCGATAGTTCTTTCCTCGCTGGAACGTGGCAAACTACTTCAGGGTTCTACAACGACACTTTGATTTCTAATTTGGGATGTGATAGCATTATCCAAACGAATTTATCCGTTATATCTGAGATTCTAACTTCTATAACTGAGAGTATTTGCCAAGGTGATTCACTTTATCTGGAAGGGAATTGGCAACAAACGGTAGGAAACTATATGGATACATTGCAAGCCGCTGCGGGTTGTGATAGTATCATCACGACTAACTTGACTGTTCTTTCAACGAGTTTCGGATCTGATTCCTTCATAATCTGTGATGGCGATAGTGTTCTAATCGCTGGGACGTATCAATTCGTCGCGGGAAATTATCCAGATACGCTCGTTGGGGCAAACGGATGTGACAGTATTGTTGATGTACTCTTGGTGGTCAATCCATCTTACTTTATTCAAGTGCCAACTAGCATTTGTCAAGGTGATAGTGTTTTATTGGCTGGGTCGTATCAATTAACTTCTGGGATTTACCTGGATACTAATTTCACGACACTTGGCTGCGATAGTATTATTGAAACCACGTTAACGGTGTACCCAACGTATTTTGTACAAACGCCAATGAGTATTTGTCAAGGTGACAGCGTTCTACTTGCTGGAGCATATCAAACATCGGCTGGCCTATATTTGGACACGACCTTAACGGTTAATGGTTGTGATAGCATTGTTGAGTCGAACTTGACGGTGAATCCATCTTACTTCGTCCAAAATTCAACAACAATTTGTCAGGGAGACAGCATTTTCTTGGGAGGAACATATCAAACAACTGTAGGTCTCTATTTGGATACGACTTTAACTATTTCAGGGTGTGATAGTATCGTTGAAACCAACTTGACATTGAACCCATCATATTTTGCTCAAGATGTACTAAGTATTTGCCAAGGAGACAGCGCACTTTTAGGCGGGACCTATCAAACTTTTTCAGGCATTTACCTCGATACGACTTCAACTGTCTTAGGATGTGACAGCATCGTTGAAACAACATTGACAGTGAATCCTGCTCCTATATTTTATGACACGGTTAGTGTTTGTCAAGGTGATAGCGCTTTGGTGAATGGTAATTATGAAACCATTGCAGGGAATTACATTGAAACGTTCCAAACAGGGAGTGGATGTGACAGTATTATCGATGTCTTGTTGATTGTTAATCCAACTTATTTTGTCCAAGAAGCATTCAGTATTTGCGAAGGCGACAGCGTTTTATTAGGAGGAGATTATCAAACAACTGCAGGTCTTTACTTGGATACGACTTCAACTATTTTAGGATGTGATAGTATCGTTGAAACGACATTGACGATCAATGCGACTGCCGTGTTCAATGACGCGATTACAATTTGTGATGGTGACAGCGTTCTCGTCAATGGAAATTACCTAAGTGTCGCCGGATCGTATACCGATACTCTGCAAACTTCAAATGGGTGTGACAGTCTTGTGACAACAGTTGTAAGCGTCACCGTTATCGATCCAACAGTGACGAACAATTCACCGACCTTAATGGCCAATTATAGTGGAGCGCAATCGTATCAATGGATTAATTGTGATTCGGGGAACAACATTGGAAACGGAACGGCTCAATCGTATACGGCAATTACAAATGGTTCGTATCAAGTTTTGATTTCTGATCAAGGATGTCAAGTACTCTCCACATGTTACGATGTTGTGGATTTATCCATTGATGAAAATGGGAAGGCTAAAGTTCAAATCTATCCAAATCCAACGCATAACCAAGTTACGGTGATTCATACGCAACATAATGTACAGATGACCTTGCTCAACGTTTATGGACAAGAGCTAGAAACGCGTCAAGTTGGAACGGAATTTTCTATATCCTTGAATGATTATCCAGTTGGAGTATATTTCTTGGTGCTCGGAAAAAACACATTTAAGGTAATGAAGCAGTAATTGCATGTTCAGTAAATAATTTCTTCTCGTATTTTTGGATTTCGAATCCGAAATCATTTCTCCAGTGAATCCAAAATCATCTGGGTCAACATCGTATACGTGTTCACCTTTACTGCTAGAAATGAATACCTTTTCTTTTATTTCCAGAGAGTAAATTTCCTTCCAAGGAATGAGCTCACATTGTCTACTTGGAAGTTGGATTCCATTATCGAAGGATTTGGCTGAATCCATGAATTTTTGATGATAATTGAAGTCTCACGGACAATGCCCCTTTACAGG
>NVXP01000016.1:0-34393 GCA_002733985.1 Fluviicola sp.
GATGGGGCTGAAAAAACTACGCATGCTTTTAAAATGAAGTGGGCATATTTGAAAGAAGGTAAGACCTATTTATTTATGGAAATTGTTCCTGATCCAAATTCGAATAAACACAGCGGCCCAGCAAAGTTTGCGAAAGCTTTAGCTACCGTTTCACCAAGAGAGCATACCGTCAAAGTTGTCTTATCAGGTTTACAGGTTGGTTCAAGTTTTGTGAGGTATTTTGCAGAAGGCCAATTCAAATTGGATTGTACATCAGGACAGTCTAACTTGATGGAATATGCTTTGAAATATCGCGAAAAGAACCTTGCTGATGTGTACATGCCACAAGCTAAAATGAATAATTCTGGACTTGTAACTTCACTGAAAGAGACTTTGATTAATGAAGGATGGGAGAAAGGAAAGAAAGTTACCCAAGTTGTTATTACAAGTAATGATTGGGAAATTCATAGAGATAGGGTAACCAATAAAATAGTATCTAGAACGATTTCAGCTGCTGCAGCTTTTGAAACTGACCAAGACGGATGCAAGTACTGGAACTTAACATTCAAACAACTTTATAATGGAACTTCTTACGGCAAAAGCTCAGTGTCTGGTGTCGGAAGTATCGTTGAGTTATCTTGTGCAAACGCTAAGTAGAAAAAACTCATCCTCCTATCGAGTTTAGAAAAAATGACAATTCAATTAATTGCAAACTAAACAGTTGAGATAAGAAAGTTTGGGAGAAAATTTGTTTACCCCTCTAAATATAGAGATCAAAAAAAATCCTCTGCTCCCGATAATTATCGGAATGACAGAGGATTTTTTTTATTTTTCTTATTTCTACAGGGCCGATTCTGCAATCGCCATGAGTTGATCTTTTGTTTTGAATCCAATAACAGATTTTACCAAGTTACCATCTCCATCAATGATTAACATTGTTGGATATGCTCTTACTCGGTAACGTTTTGCGATTTCCATTCTATCTGCATCTTTTTCCATTTCTACTTTCAGGTTCACGAAATTCTTGTTAAAGAATTTTCCAAGCTCAGGATCCTGAAAAGTTGTTGCCGCCATTCGTTTACATGGTCCGCACCAATCAGTATAGGCATCAATGAAAATCAACTTACCTGTTTTCGAAGCTTCTTTCTTCGCATTTTCAAGGGTCACCTTTGAAAATTTAATCCCACTACCCTTTCCTGCAAATGATGACATCACTACAACCGCCATAACCGCGACGAATAAAATTCCAACTACTTTTTTCATAAACATTACAATTACTTGCTTAAAAATACGAAATATGTCGTCATTTCAACTTTCCTTCGATCTCGTATCCTACAAAGTTGTTACTTTTAAACCAAATACCATTCCAAAACGACATGGCAATTCGATTTGTAACAAACGATCAGGAAACCAAGCAAAAAGTACTTGACTTTATCGAGGAGTGGAATGATCCATCAGAAGAAATTGTTGTTAAAACTTCTGGTTCAACAGGCCCCCCCAAAGARATTCAGTTACTCAAAAAGCACATGATAGCTTCAGCTAAAGCTACTGGTAAATTTCTAGGACTAAAAGCTGGAGACTCTTCCCTGCTCTGTCTTTCCATGGATACAATTGGAGGAAGAATGATGGTCGTACGATCCTTAGTTCTCAATCTTGAYCTTRTCGTTTCGGATGTCAYTTCCACTCCAATTATTGRRCTCAAGGACACCATTCAATTTGCAGCAATGGTACCTATGCAAATCCAAAAATCACTGAACGAAAGTCCAGATAAAGTCCCAATGATCAAGAGATTAATTATTGGCGGAGGACCAGTATCCAATGATTTAATTGAACAAATACAGGAAATCCCGACAAAAGTGTTTCACACTTTCGGAATGACTGAAACAATTTCTCACATCGCGATGAGAAGTCTAAATCACCCACTTGAAAATGAGTTTAAATGTCTCCCTGGAATAACCATTGCTGAAAATAAAGGATCTTTGGTTATTTCGGCTCCAGAAATTGGAGTACATCAATTGGAAACAAACGATGCAATCGAGATCATTTCTCCATCAGCCTTCCGTTGGTTGGGAAGAACCGACTTTGTCATCAATAGCGGTGGCGTGAAGTTACATCCAGAAGAAATTGAATCGAAACTAACAGAACTGATCTACTCTCCTTTTTACGTTTATGGTGAGGCCGATCAATTATTGGGTGAAAAATTGATTTTGATCATTGAAAACTTAACAGATTTGGGGATTACTAAGAATGATTTACAATCCCTACTGACCAAACATGCTGTTCCGAAGGAAATTCGATATGTCAGTCAATTTGATTACACTCAAAGTGGGAAAATCAACCGTTTAACTAGCAAAGCATTGCCGAATGTCGCTCACGAAGTACTATAGAACACTTGGACTTACACCTGGGGCTGATCAAGCTGCTATTCGGAAAGCTTTCCGGAAGTTGGCGATGCGTTATCACCCAGACAAAAATCCAAGTGCGGGTGCCCAAGCGAAATTTCTCATAATCACAGAAGCGTATGAGATTCTAACGGGGAAAAAGCAAGCTCCTACCGCGCGAGGTTCTCGAACTCGGACTCCACAGCCTCGTCCTAGTCATACAGGAAAACCAAACAAACGAGCTGACAAAACACAGGCTCATCGCGTTCATAAAGCAAAAGAGCGTCAAGAAAAGCAGGAAAAACAGGAATTTGAAGAAAATGAACGGTATTTCAAACAACTAACCACAGGTTGGCGTTGGAAAATAATGCGTTGGTCAGCAATCTTAGGAATCATCTTATCCATGGCTTTAATTACTGAGCGCTTTCTGCCACATCACTTTACACATGATAAAATTACGCACTACGCCCTCAAAACGGGTATTGCAAGTAAGGGAGAAATCATCAGTACAGTGAATTCGGAAGAAAATAAATCGTATTGGATTTCGCGAATAAGTTATGAATTGTTTGGTCGTCATACACGTGTCTATGTCCGATCTAGTTGGATTTTCCACGAACCAATTCAACTCATATCTATTGGAAAAGTGAAGAACAGATCCTATGATGTGCACTATACCTTCTTCAGTAATTTTGGGGTAATGATCTTTTTCTTCTTACTTCCACTACTAACGCTCATGATTAAAAACCGAACGATCATGTTCACAATAGTTCATCAGACCTCGTTTTATGGAGTAAACTTATTGATGCTTTACTTCTTATTAAAGAATGATCACTGGGCGCATCTACTGACACTTGGGTTTTTCTAGAAACGCTTCATAGCACGATCCATGTCACGCTTATCGTCCTTATCCTTCAAATCACTTCGCTTGTCGTATAGTTTCTTTCCCTTCGCAGTAGCAATCTTTATTTTTGCCCAGCCTTTTTTAGATAAGAACATTCTCAATGGAACAATGGTATTCCCCTTGTCCTTCATGAATTTCTCAATCTTGTCGATTTCCTTTCGATTCAGCAATAACTTACGATCACCACGAGGAGTATGATGATAAAAGGAACTGTTCTCGTACGCTTGAATGTGCATGTTACGAATAAACACCTCGCCATTAGAAAATACACAATATGCTTCCACAATACTAGCCTTACCACTTCGAATACTTTTGATTTCAGTACCAGATAGTTTAATCCCCGCAACGAATTCATCGATGAGATGATATTCGAAACGCGCTTTCTTATTGACGATATTTAATTGCTGCTGCACTTGTTAAGATTGAAGTATGTAAAAGTAATATTTCTCTGCGGAATTATTACTAATCATTTCGGTAACTTTGTTTCGTGAAAATTCCATCTCGTTATATTGAAAATGCAGTAGAGCAAATGTCTTCCCTCCCAGGGATTGGAAGAAGAACAGCATTGCGCATGGTTCTACAATTAATGAACCGTAGCGAAGAAGAAATCCGTGCATTTTCTGAAGCCTTTGTCGAAATGAAAAAAAACGTGAAGAAATGCTCCTGTTGTGGAAACGTTTCTGATCTAGAGACATGTTCAATTTGTTTGAATGAAAAGCGTGACCATACATTAATATGTGTGGTGGAAGATATTCGAGATGTCCTAGCGATTGAAGCCACAGAAAGCTACAGTGGTGTTTACCATGTTCTGGGGGGAATCATCTCACCAATGGATGGAATTGGGCCTTCGGATCTTAACATTCCGAATTTACTTGAACGTGTACGGTCATCTTCGGTTTCCGAGATTGTGTTTGCCTTGAGTCCAACGATGGAGGGGGATACAACAAATTTCTTCCTGTTCAAAAAACTGAAAGAATTCAACGTTCCCATTTCAACAATTTCTAGAGGAGTTGCAGTCGGTGCGGAACTTCAATATGCAGATGAAGTAACGCTAAGTCGCTCATTGATCAACCGTCACCCTTTCGAACTATAGTTTAACCGAGTTTTTTGTCGTTTTATAGATTACTTCACAGTTTTGTAACTCGTTAATATTTGTTAACGTACATTTGATCGACTAAAAACAAAAAACGAAACTATTATGTTAAAAGAATTCAAAGCATTTATCTTAACTGGAAATGTTCTAGAACTTGCAATTGCCGTAATCCTAGCAGGTGCAATTAGTGGTGTAGTAAAAGGGTTTGTAAACAGTATCATGATGCCAATTATTGGTTACTTCATGGGAGGAATGAACTTTGCGGATATGAAGATTATTCTAGCTGATGCAGTTTCTGAAATAAAAGATGGAGATACTGTAATCACCAAAGCAATTCCTGAGAATGCTATCATGTACGGTGAATGGATCAATACAATCATCAACTTAATCATCGTTGGATTTGTGTTGTTCTTGATCGTTAAAGCATACAACAAAGCGAAAAAGAAGAAAGAAGCAGAACCAAAAGCTCCTGCAGGACCAACAGCAGATCAAGTTTTATTGACTGAGATCCGTGACTTGTTGAAGAAATAATCCCGAAATTAATTCAATATTAAAGAGTCCTCCCGTAACGTTCGGAAGGACTCTTTTTTTATTTCAACGCTTTTTCTGTAATTTACAATAACCAAATAAAGCAACATAGAAATGATTTCTACGCTAAAGACCACCCTACTACCCTTCTGTTTCGGTTTGTTAATTTGCTCCACAAACCTATCCTTTGCGCAAGGAGGAACATCGATTAGACCTGATGAGACAGGC
Organism: Fluviicola sp.; assembly: GCA_002733985.1. Taxonomy (GTDB): domain Bacteria; phylum Bacteroidota; class Bacteroidia; order Flavobacteriales_D; family Crocinitomicaceae; genus UBA4466. Next base: position 5,111 of record NVXP01000016.1, read on the forward strand.
ATGAGCGATGAAGAGACACTTGAATTAGCAGTTGTCCTTATTCTAGACGGCTACTTATTTGAAGCGGATGTATTAATCGATCATCTACTCGTAAAAGAGCCAGAGAACGTGTATTTCAACTACCTAAAAGGTTTCAATACACTCTATTCTGCGAAAGATCACGCTAGAGCAATTACATATTTCCAAAAAACAATTGAACCTGTTCAAGGGAAATTAGAGTTACTCTCRTCCGAATCGAATGTTACGAATGATGTATACTTCCATATGGCATCGGCATATCATTTCTTAGAGGACCTCGACAATGCWGAAAAGTACTATACRAYCTTCAAGGACTTGACAGGAAAAAAATCAATCCTTACMGCCGTAGTAGAGCTTAGATTGAAACAATGCAAAGTGGCACGRRAATTAACTGCCAATCCTGAAGATTTGAACGTAGAACTTATTCAAGGTCCAATTAATTCGGAACTTCCTGAATATAGTCCTGTCATTTCGGCTAACGGCCGTGAACTTTATTTCACTTCACGAAGAGATTGGGAAAACACTGACCTTTCTGACTACATGTACCCTATTGATAATTCGTTCCCTGAAGACATCTACTGCAGTGTTTTGGACAACGACAACAACTGGACAGAACCCAAACGATTATCGTTGTGCACCGCATACAAGAATGAAGCAAGTGTTTCTCTTACATCGAACATGAACAAATTATTTGTCTACAGCGATAGCGAAGGAAATGGAAACTTATTCTCATCAAATTATAGCCATGATAATTTCGGATCAATTGACGCATTGTCATATGACAAATTAAATTCTAAATCATGGGAGCCTCACTATGTAAGCTCTGATGATTCTACACTTATTATCTTCTCCTCAGATCGCAAAGGCGGTGAAGGGGGTCGAGACCTCTGGTCGATGTATCAACAAGATGACGGTTCCTGGACTGAACCAATTAACCTAGGACCATCCATTAATTCAAGCGAAGATGAAGATGCTCCATTTATTTCTCTTGATAGCGAATTTCTTTACTACGCCTCAAACGGTGAACGAAGTATGGGCGGATTCGATATTTTTAGATCCAAAATCAATCGTCAAGGTCAAGCGCAAGATCCAGAGAACTTGGGAGTTCCAATTAACTCAGCTGGAGACGATATTTTCTTCACTGTAACGCACGATGGGAAAGATGCTTATTTCTCTTCATTCAGAAAGGACGGAGTTGGAGGGAATGACATCTATCACCTAAATAATGATAAAACAAACAGGGTAGCAAACGTCATTGCTTTGTATGGAAGGATAATTGACCTCACAGAAGATGCTGATCCAATTGATTTGGGCGTTGTATTGATCAATAAGAAAACCAATGAGTCCAAAGAATTAATGGTCAAAAATGGATCGTATTTTCAATTGTTGGATGATTGTGAAGAATATACGCTCACGATGACGGATAAAGCTTCTGGTGAAATAAAGTATCAGGAAGACCTCAAGACAAATTGTGAAAAGAAACCGGCCTCAATTGAGCGCAATTACTATAACGGATCATACTGGATTGATGGAATCCTTGCCGATGCAGATACTAAAGAAGCTATCGTTGGTGCAACGATCCAAATCATTGACAAGTCTACAGGGAAATCACTTTTATTGACTTCTGTAGAACCAGGCAAATTTACGTCTGAAAAACTTGGTAACTTCCGTCCCGGAGACAGTCTAGATCTTTCAATTCAAATTAACTCGGATGGATATATGCCGAAATACCTTGATTTGAATCAATTACTCGGTTCTCAAAGAAGGGTTCTTGTAGAAATGGAACTTGAGAAGTTGCCACTAATTGTATCGATTCAAGATCAAACGAAGGACTACATCATCTACTTTGATCTTGATAAATCAAACATTCGCTATTCGGAAGAAGACATCTTGAATGAAGCGATTGTGTTCATGAACGAGAATCCTGAAGTTGAGATGATGCTTTACTCTCACACGGATTCCCGAGGTACTCATCAATACAACCAGCGATTATCAAACGCTCGTGCGAAATCTTCGTTGAAATACATTCAAAGTAAAATCACGAACCCTTCTCGAATTAAAGCGAAAGGTGTTGGTGAAACAATGCCTGCTGTAGATTGTGAAGAATGTACGGCTGAAGAACATCAGGAAAACAGAAGAACAACCTTCGAGATCATTCGATAATTGTCTCGATAATACACACTTAAAACGGGTAATCATTTGATTGCCCGTTTTTTTATTTCAATTGATTTGGTAAATACAGTGATCAACTTAGAACAAATACGTACTTTTGCGCCAAAATTGACATTACCAATATGAAACGAGTTAACGAGTACAAGAAATTATTCAGCGTAGAAGGAACTATTGAATTAGCACCTCTCAAAAAGACGTACCGTAATTTGGTGAAAGAATGGCACCCAGATAAATTCCAAGAAGGAGACGAGAAAGCTGCTGAAGCGGAAGAAATGGGTCGAAGAGTTGTTGATGGATATCATTTCCTAGTAAGTATTGCTCCTGAGACAAAAGAAGCAAACAAAGAGGATTACATCCGATTGACTACTGCTTCTGCAATTCTTGATTTCAAGCACAAAGGTCAATTGTTGGAAATCACTTTCACAGATGGAACGACGTATGAATACTTCGGTGTGAATCGTAATCTGTATACGAAGTTTGTGAATTCAGATAAGCCTTATCGTTTTGCTAAGCGAAGTCTCTTTAATTCGTTTACTTACAGAAAGAGCAAGAAACCTACATTACAGGAAGCTTAATTCGGTTAACGAATTTTCATAGTTTTGATACTTTCGGTATCAGCTCCTCTATGAAGTATTAGCGAAAGAAGGATCTAGTGGAAACTGGATCCTGTAACATGGTGTGAAATTAAGTTTCATTTTTTCAAGAGTTTATTTCTTTTGAATGTCTGGGTATCTCCCTAATAGTTCGTGCGCAATAATTATTATCTTCGGGTAATGGTAAACTTGCCATGGACTAAACAAACCTTCATGAAACGACTCAACTACACCTCCCTCCTACTAATTTTGTTGGGTTTATTCCCTATGTCTTCTTTTGCACAAGACGATATAGTCGACGAAGGCCTCTCCCCGATATACATCAATGCTTCAATTGACGCTTTAACTGAGGACTTAACAAAAACGGAAGCTACCAAGCTTTGGTTCGACAATGTCGTGGATGAATATAGTCTTGATCGCTACGTTTACGATGTAAAAGCCCTCAAAACAAAATCATTCTTCGGATTACCAGTTGAACGAATTGAGATAAAATCAAGTTGGTGCTACGATGAATCCTCAGAGGACGAGGAGTATTCTGAATTTATTGGTATTCGCGAATTCTACCTATTCATTAAGCTTCCATCACAGAAGAAGTTCGACGCTTTCTCACTAGAAATAGAAGATAAATACGGGCCAATTCGATCGTATGAAATCAACATGGAAGATGATTCTGAAACGCCAATGTGGTTTTCGTTTATGACGATGATGACCTTCACCAACTATGATGCGCCATTTGTTGCTGCAGATGGAAAAAAGTACATTTTAGTGAAATATCGCTGTGCTCACGGTGGATAAGACGTAAAATAATATATTATCGGAACAATTATTGCTAACTTTGTAGTAGTTCTTTGGGGTCGAATTGGATTTGACAGCGATAGAAGTTGTTGAGTGTAAGCATGTAGAGCCTTGTGGTGAAGCTCTTAAATCTTTTGCCGCAAACTATAATTGACAACACGTCATACAGACTTGCTGCCTAATTTACTGAATGTAAATTAAGCTTAATCTAGTGGAATAATAGTACACAGACAAGTTCCCTCTCCCACGTTTCCGTCTGATAAACAGGGATCAAGAGGGACCAAATTTTTCAGAATAGTACCAGTGATACTTCTAAGCTGGTGCGAAACTCAGAAGATAAGTGAATTTATTGGGTGTCTTTGTCCGAGGGTTCATCGAAAATTAACCGAAGAATAAACATGTAGAAAGCTTAGTTGCTCGTCGTTTGGACGAGGGTTCGAAACCCTCCGACTCCACCAAATTAGAAACCCCAATCGTCCAATGGATTGGGGTTTTGTCTTTTCCGCTTGTTTCTGTTTTAGGATGGAGGGTTTCCAGAAACCTTCTTTCGTGTTATCGGACTTGAGGGTCCGACACTCATTCTTCGAAAGCAGTGCTTTCTCTTGACTCCACTTTATTAAAAACCCAATTATCCTTCCTTATTCTGAACTTCCCGTTCAGTACTCAGTGTTAGCTTCGCAGCTGCCTTCGGCGGTTACGAGCACTGCTCGCTCTCCAATGGATTGGGGTTTTGTCTTTTTCGATTGTTTTTGTTTTAGGATGAAGGGGTTCGAGAAACCTTCACTTTATTAAAAACCTTAATCGTCCTTTGTACTTATTAACTCCTAGTTAAAACGAAAACTTCCTATCTTTGCCCTATGCAAAAAACAGCCATCATTCTCGGGGCAACAGGTCTCACTGGCTCTCTTCTTTTGGAGCAACTTCTTACCGACACAAACTACTCAACGATTAAACTTTTTTCAAGAACCCCATCAGGGATTTCGCACCCAAAAGTGAAAGAGTACATTGGAGATTTATTGCATCTAGAAACCTTCACAGAAGATTTAACGGGAGATGAGATATACATTTGTATTGGTACGACCAAAAAGAAAACACCTGATTCTAATTTATACCGAAAAATAGACTTAGGTATTCCATCGCAAGCTGCATCAATTTGCAAAGCCAATGGAGTATCAAAATTGTCAGTAGTTTCAGCAATAGGAGCAAATTCAAAGAGCTCTATCCCATACAATAAAATCAAAGGCGAAATGGAAGAAGCCGTGATGGGGGCTGAAATTGAGCACACATACATTCTTCGACCAAGTTTTATTACAGGAAACCGACAAGAGCAACGTGCTGGTGAAAAAATGGTAATCGCTGTGTTTAAATTCTTTAAATTTCTAATTCCAAAAAAATACCGTGCGGTTGAAGCTAAAGCAATTGCTGCAAAAATGATCCAGTTATGTAATTCTAATGAACCGTCTAGAATTATTGAATCCTCTGAGATTTAGTTTCATCTAATCCTGCTTCCCATAAGCTCAATCACCACATTCAACAATCAACTTTCTCCCAAAGAATGTAGCGATATGTTCTTATAGGCGACAAGATCAGAATCGAACTAGAACAAAAAACCAAGGTATACATGAAACGTCTCATACGAAACCATCGTCACGCGTAACAATTGGCAATGCATATATGAAAGGCATCGATCTGAAAATAAAAGATTTACATTTACCGCATGCTTGGATCCTGAAATTTCTGCTGATTGTACTGTTCATTCCTATGAACTGCCGAGCAGATGTTGATAGTTTAAAGGCTTTGCTAAGAACCACTAGTAGCATTCTAGAAAAAATTGATGTGTTGATTGATCTAGGCGAAGAATTGAGCTTCACTGATAATGACGCCGCGCTAAATTATCTCGAACAATCATTGGCATTGCTAAAAAAGCACGATTACCCAGAAAAGCACGCATGGGCCTTGAACTATTATGGTTATGCTTTAATGGTTGCGGGTAAATACGACGAAGCACGAAACTTCCTTCGCCAAGCCGTGTAACATGCTAAAAAGTTAGATAAACCCCAATTAACTTCTCGCTGTTTAGTCGATATCGCAACGACATATTATTACGAGGCTAGAATTGAAGAGTCACTCTCCTACTGTAAAAAAGGATTGTTCTACCTAAAAGAATTCCCGAAAAATCAAGCAATTGTCTATAACAACATGGGGATTTTCAGCAAGAATGCTGGAGATTATGAACAAGCGAATGATTATTATATCAGTGCGCTTAAATGCTTTGAGAAAATCAAGGATACAGCGCTTATGATTAGTGCTCAGAATAATATTGCATCATTGTTTAACCACATTAAGTTCTACGATCGAGCGTTGTACTACCACAATCAAGCACTTGAATTGTGCAGAAAAACGGATAACGTGGAAGGTCTTGCACGGGGTTGTAATGGTTTGGCACTTGTACAGGATAACCTAGGAATGGATCAACAGTCCATTAAAAATAATAAGGAGGCAATTAAAATCTTTAAAGAACTTGGATTGACCAAAGAGCTCCTATCCACCCGTTACAATTTGGCCGATTTCTATTATTCACGGAAGAAGTATAATGAAGCATTGACCATCTTTAATTCTGTGCGTCCCGAATTTGATAAAATAAATGCTATTCCCGAATATGCGATTACAACAAATGCAATTGGACTCATTCATTTTCAGAAAGAGAACTTTGAAAAGGCTCAGCTCTTTTTAGAAGAAGCCTATGAACTACAAAAGCATATTGAGAATCCATCGATGTACAAATCGATGCTACTCAATTTATCCGAACTGTATGAATCCATCGGTGAGTTCGATAAGGCCTTTGAAACGAATGCAAAATACGAACTGGTTAAGGACAGTCTTTTAGTGCTAGAGAAAGCCGAGAAAATTGCCACTAAAGAAGCACTGTTTCGGTATGAAAAGATGACGAACGAGTTGCAAATCAATGCTGATAAATTGGCTGAAGAAAAAAAGCGTACGTCTTCAACTTCGGATATATCAAACATGCTCGTTGTTGGATTGTCCTTACTTCTTGTTCTTAGTATCATCTCGATCTACTTCTATGTTCGTAGTCGAAAGAAAAAGAACCAATCAAAGGAGTTAAACGAATCCGCTCAGGCGGATTTAGCTTCACTTGAACATGTATACGAAGAGATTTACCAAAAGGTGAATACAATGCGGCCAGACCAAGGTGAAGCGTCATGGATACATCTATTGTCGAAAAGAGAACTGGAAGTCTTGACGTGTCTAGGCGCTGGGGTGACCGACACTCAAATTGGCGATAAGTTATTTGTATCTGTAGCAACTGTGAATTCTCATTGCAGCCGGATTTATAAAAAGTTAGACGTAAAAAACAGAATGGAAGCAGCAAGCGTAGTCCGTGGAGTTAATTTGATTTGACAACAATTACCCGAGTGATTTAATTAGAATTGATGACCTAAGTCGATAGTGAAATTCAGTTCTTTGCTGTGATGATTACCAATCCATTCTACATACTTGGAACCTGGAAACTTACTTCTGAAGAATCAGAGGAGCTTCTTCAATTCTTGGGCGATGGAAGTTATCGAATTTATTATCGAAATCCTTTCCGAATGATAGAACTAGGCAATTGGCTCATTAGAGATGAATCATTGGTCATGTGTATTTCTAATGTCGAACTTAGTTCTAGCATAACACGCCTGGAAAATGATGTCTTATCATTGAAACATAAAGATGAAAACGAAAAAATCGTGCATGATTCGTTCAGAAAGGTTGAGTGAAAAGATCCTTTTCTGTTTTTGTGGGATGAGAATCATATTCATCCTGAGTACCGTACTTGTGTGCTTGCCGTTTAGTGGTAAGGCGCAGCTATCTGTTGATGAGTTATTGGTTCAAATTGACAGCACCACGAATCTCACCCAACAGGTTATTCTTCTTGATTCCATTTCTGTACGCTATAAACGTGTAAATGAAACTCAAAAGGCACTGATATACAGCCGAAAGTCATCCGTATTAAAGGATAGTATCTATCAACTAAATTTCAGGAAAAGCTCAAATAAAATCGAAGAAAAGCTTGGGTTGATCAAAGCACGAAAAGAAATTGTTGAATCAAACAACGAGATCAAACTTCTAACGAACGAACGAAAAAATCTACTAGAGGAAATATGGGTTTACCGCTACCTGTCGATTGCGGTCTTAATACTGCTCATTTTTATTGGCTATAGAATTATTCGCAATTACCGATTGAACAAAGATATCTCTCTTCAGAAAGAAGCCACACTTAAGAAGTATAAGACACTTGAAGAAGCATATACGAATGCCTACAACGTACTTGAAACACTAAAAGCTAAAGCAGCGCTCGAAAATCAAAAGGATAAAAGTGAATTGCCCGACTGGGTAGTTCAACTTTCTAAAAAAGAAATCGAAGTGCTTGCATATTTATCGGTTGGGATGACAGATAAAGAAATTAGTGAAAAAATGAGGATTTCTCTGTCCACTGTTCGAACCTATTGCCGACGTCTCTATTCAAAACTGTTGGTGAAGAACCGTTCTGAGGCAGCTAGTTTTGCTGTTAAGTACAAGTTGATCTAAGACAGCGTTTCCTCATCAATAAAGTTGAAAACCCTTATTTTCATTGAGATTGGTTAGAATTGATGACAAATGAGATGGACCGCTACCCCTACTTTTACAGAGAACTTAATCTGTTGAAGAATGAAAAGATTACTGACCCTCATTATTGTACTATCCGTGAAATTGGCTTTTGCCCAACAACCTGCGGAAGTTTGGGAAACAATTAATTCCTACCCTAATACTGGAAGTTTAACCGTTCGTCATAGCATCAACGACGGCTCCGGAAATACATATTGCACAGGTTATTTTTATGGAGCTAGTTCTGATCATGATATGTTCGTCTCCAAACACGATAACAATGGTAATCTTGTATTCAATGACACCTATGATTCTGGTATTGGATATGATTTACCAACAACGTTTGATTAAACAATAGCACTTGGTATAAGTAATTTAAAAAGCCCCTCAACACCAAAGTGTTAAGGGGCTTTATTTGAATTTATTCTTGAATTGATATTCCCTCTAGAAATACGTGCTAAACCCAAACATTAAAGCTCCAGTTTTAGCCGCTGGGTTATCTAGGATGTCAGTATCCCATGAATATTTATAGTTCAATCGAAGAACTGTTTGTTGCGTTGGTCTAAAGCTAATTGCTGGAGTTATTGAGAAACGTTCATCTCCTATGTTTGTGTTTGATTCCTTGAACGTTCCAATGTTCCAATCAAGGTAATCCAATCGTACTGCAATATTTAACGTAGCATCTTCCCAATCCAAAATTTCACGACGAATAACTGGTTGTACAATATCAATGAAACCACCCCATTGTTTTGAACCGTACTGTTGAGTATACGTGTCAGGTATGTCAATCATCGTATAAGACGCTTCCCCTACAATGTACGTTCCTGTCTTTTTTATTGTTGTGTTTAAATCAACCGCAAAGACATCCAACCTTCGTTTAGAATCAACCACCACTCCATCACTTAGAAAAGTATTGTAAACCCCTCCCATATAAGAAAGGCCAATTTCTCCGATCTTTCGATTTTTGATGGCAATCTTTGCCGTAGTCAAGGGTACACCATTGCTACTTTCTTCAAATCGAGACCTGTTTTCCTTGGATGCCGGCATGAAGGTTTTATTGTGCTCATTATCGATAACACTATCATCAAAGCCATTCGTCAAATAGGCTTCGTACCCAAAAATCCAATTTCCACTATACGTCTTACCGTATAGACCAAACCCAACATTAGACCACGTTGAAGGTAACATTTCAACTGCTTCATCTGGGCGATCAATAAACTCCCATTTTGGTCCATCATGATTCTGATTAAACCCACCAATTGGATTCATTACAATTCCTCCTCGGAAGTTCAATAAAGGATGAAGTGCGATATCCATCGCAGCAAATTCGATTGCGATTTCCTCTGTTCCATCTTCATATTCCAATTCTGAAAGAAACTTAATTCTCTTCGTTATTGATGCTGACATAAATACCGTCATTCGTCGGGCTTGAAAAGAAAGTCCTTCAGAAACGCCATCCGTACTTGAGTAGATAGAGTTTGCCTCAAGATACCCCCCAAAAGCAACTGGTACTTTTTTGAATTTCAAGAATGGCCTATCATACACGGCATCCATATTCATTTTAGACTCAGTACTATCCGTCGGAGTTCTTTCTATTTGCGAGAATCCCAAAATTGGGCTCATAAGCAAAAGCGCTAAACATGTTTTTTTAAGCATTAAGTATATATATGTATTCATTGTCTGTTCTAATTTCATATGATTTTAAATCTACATCAGCTGGTCCTTCCAAAACTTTACCAGATTGAGAAAATTCACTCCCATGACAGGGGCAAGTATAAATTCCTCCTCCAACATTTAATTCACAACCTCTGTGAGTGCATTTCATCAACGATGCGAGGTATTTATCTTTTTCAATTTTATTTATGCAAATCGGAAACTCTCCATTGTCTTGTTGAATAATCACAAAAGATCTATTCACCTTTTTATCATTCCTCATGGTCCAGAATTCTGATTTAAGGATGACCAAATTCGCTCCATCTTTTCGTGCAACTGCATAATGAGTAGTTCCACAAGATTGAAGTCCAGAAGACAACACCCCTGCTCCAGCAACGGTATAACAACAGGCTTTTAAGAATTTCCTACGTTCCATGATTAAAGTGATTCCAAAAACTTAATAAGCTGTGCTTTTTCTGTTTCCGATAATTGAGAATAATCATCACGTGATTGAGCTCCTTCTCCACCATGCATTTGAATTGCTTCTTCAATACTCAAGGCTCTTCCATCATGCAACAAGAAGTACAACCCTCCTTGCGAATCTTTAGAAAGTCCTAATCCCCAAAGAGGTGGTGTTTTCCATTCTGAAGTTTCAGCAAATCCTTCAGTGTATCCGTCATCCAACCCTGCTCCCATATCATGCAGTAGTAAATCTGTATATGGGTAGAACTCCTTATTGGAAAGCACATCAATTGGAGAATATCCTGTTTGCATTATTGGCGTATGACATTTTACACAGCTCACTTCATCAAACAATAATTTCCCCGCTTGTACATCTACATCTTCTTGATCGCGTTGAATTGGCGCTTTAAGGGTTTTCAAATAGAAAACAAGATCATGAACTGTTGGTGTACTTACTTCTGGATCTACTTCCAGACCTGAATATGGATCGATAGGTTCAAAGATCGATGTCACCCCCATATCTTGATTATATGCACCTGACGTTTGGTGCAGTAAATCATATGCTGCTCCTTTTTTACCAAAACGACAAATATTCTGACCTCCTTGTCCAATTGAATTTGGTCTCAAGGTAACGTACGATGGAATTGAATTGTAATGTGGTCTTCCACTAATCCCATCTCCATCTAAATCATTTGGATCTGACAAGGCAATCAAAAATGCATCTTCAACAGCATCTAGATAACCAAGTCCTGTAACGGCTGGAGCAATAAGAATTGTACTCGGTGCACCAGCTGGCAGAACCTCAGGTGCATACCCTGGAAGTGCTTTATGCTGTAGCTGCGGTCCACCCATATTTAAAAATTGATTTCCCGATGAATTTGATTGTCCAAATCGAGTGAACTGTACAAATGGCGTTCCTTTACCATCTCCTGCATGACAACTGGCACATTGATTTGCAACAAATACGGGCCCAAGTCCTGTCTCTGCTGTAAAGACTTCACCAAAGGCTTCGTCTCCTCTCAAGAATTGTGCGAGTTCAGTTTTAGAAAGCCCTTCAATCGGACCATCCAATACTTCGAACTCTTCCGGTGCAGAAGGCATGATTTTATTACATGCTACACTAACGATGAGTAGTGCAAATGACATAAATAGAATTGTGTGTATTTTCATTGTCTAAAATTTAGCAATTGCAAACCTAACTCTTTTTGTTAGACGATCCTAACATTTTTCAAACTCTTAGAATCCAACGCTATAACCAGACACAATGAGATAGTCAATAATCCCCACCAGCTAACCTACAAACGTGAAAAGATCGATATTTACAAATAGCTAGAGTTTCTATTTAGTCCATTACCCCACATCGATAATAGAAGTACAAAGGATTAAATTAACCTTAGTTATGAGTGCTTCAGGAATATTAATTTTCAATATTTATCATTTTTTAATACTTTTATCCCTTGCAGTTAAAACGTTTCAGCATATCGCTATTTTTAATTTTCGCATACTCTATTGGGTTTGCACATGACTTTATTCCGCATTGTGCTGATACTGATCATGCTGCTCACGGAACTGTTCAAATCGATCATGAGAGCTCTCACAATCACTGTTTAACAGAAAAAAAAGACCATTCACACATTTCTCATAGTGATCATTTCGATGATGGTCTAATCGATTACTTAATATGCGTATTTGAGTCATCTAGTCACCATACAGATGATTGCCATGTCGGAATTCATTCGTCTAAATTTGAATCTAATTCAGAAATAAGCATACTCAGTGACACTCAAATTGCTGCATCTAATTTTGATTTTACTTCAGTAGATTTTTCAATTTCTGAAAATTCTAAATACGATGATTTCATCCCCTTACCTTACAATAAGGGCTTTGAAAATCTCTGTCCTCACCGAGGTCCCCCAACGCACACTTCTTAATCAAGTCTAGCCCGATCCTTCGGGTAATAGTTTATTTCTATGGTCCATAGCCAGAAAGGAATAATTGTGTTGAATAAAAAATAATGTAATTATGATTAATAAAATCATCTCATTCTCTATAAAGAATAAGTTGATCGTTGGTCTCTTCACCCTCGCTTTAATTTTCGCAGGGCTTTGGAGTATGACCAGGGTTCCACTTGATGCCGTTCCTGACATCACAAACAATCAGGTTCAAGTAATAACCCAGGCCCCCAATTTAGGAACTGAAGATATAGAGCAGTTCGTAACCTACGCCATTGAAGTTTCAATGGCAAACCTTCCTGGCGTTACAGAAATCCGATCTGTATCTAGATTTGGTCTATCGGTTGTCACAATCGTTTTCGAAGACGATATGGGGACCTATTTACCTCGACAATTAGTCGCTGAAAAATTAACAGAAGTAAAGGAAGAAATCCCAAGCAAATTCGGAACTCCGAAAATGGGTCCAATATCAACGGGATTAGGAGAAATATATCAATATACTCTTGAAGTCGATTCTAAATTTAAGGATCAATACTCCCCAGCTGATCTTAGAACAATGCAAGATTGGATTGTGAGACGTCAAATGGCGATGGTCCCAGGAGTTGTAGAGGTTAATGCTTTCGGTGGTGATGTCAAACAGTATGAAGTTGCTATTAATCCGAATGAATTAAAAGCAATGAACCTTACAATCATTGAAGTCTTTAATGCATTAGAGGCTAACAATGAAAATACTGGAGGCGCCTATATCGAAAAAGACCATCAAGCCAATTTTATTCGTGGTGAAGGATTGATACACGACTTATCGGACATTTCCGAAATTGTTGTTAAGAATATCAATGGAATTCCAATTAAAATAAAGGACATTGGAAAAGTACAATTTGGAAAAGCGCTGAAATACGGTTCATTCACAAAAGACGGACAAGGAGAAGTTGTAGGAGGAATGATCCTGATGCTCAAGGGCGCAAATTCTAATGAAGTAATTAATGCTGTCGAGGATCGAGTCAAGGAGATTCAAAAATCACTTCCAGATGGGGTTAAAATTGAACCATTTTTAAACAGAAAAAAGCTGATTGAAAAAACGATGAGCACCGTTAGTCAGAATTTACTGGAAGGTGCATTGATCGTCATCTTCGTTTTGGTTTTTCTATTAGGCAATTGGCGAGGAGGTTTAATTGTTGCTTCCACCATTCCCTTATCATTACTGTTCGCATTTATCCTCATGAATATCTTTGGTGTTTGGGCAAACCTTATGAGTTTGGGCGCTATTGATTTCGGAATCATTATTGACGGAGCTGTTATTATTGTGGAAGGAACAGTTTTCTTAATCTACACCAAACTTCAAAAACAACAAAAGCTAACTCCCACTGAAAAGGACGAAGTAACTTTTAAGGCTTCTAGTAAGATGATGAACTCTGCATTTTTTGGACAACTCATCATTCTTATTGTATTTATTCCTATTCTAGCGCTGCAGGGCGTTGAAGGTAAAATGTTCAAACCGATGGCTTTAACATTCATGTTTGCAATGATCGGTGTAATGGTGCTGTGCTTGACGTATGTTCCAATGATGTCTGCTTTATTCCTGAAAGTGAGTAAGAAAAAGAGGCTGACATGGGGAGATCGTGTAGTGAAATGGTTCGAAAACATCTACGAACCCGTACTAACAAAATCCTTTAAGCATGCCAAGTGGATTCTTACATCTGCGGTGTTATTGCTTGGATTGGCAGCATTTACTTTTTCAAAGTTAGGAGGGGAATTCATTCCCCAACTGGATGAGGGAGATTTAGCTTTCCACTCCATCATGAAACCAGGAAGTTCTTTGTCAGAATCGATACAAACGACAACGAAAATCGAGAAAATAATAAAGGCGAAATTTCCAGAAGTTGAACATGTCATGTGTCGTATTGGGGTCGCCGATGTCCCTACTGATCCAATGCCGATGGATATTGCAGATTGCTTCGTCATATTAAAACCTCGAAGCGAATGGGTTTCTGCAAGTTCAAAAGAGGAGCTGATGGATAAAATCAAAAAAGAAGTTGAAATTGTACCCGGTGTCAATTTTGAGTTCACACAACCTATTGAAATGCGATTTAACGAGCTTTTGACAGGAGTACGTGAAGATCTAGCCATCAAGCTATTCGGAGAAGACCTGAACATTTTAGCAGAAAAAGCTGCAGAGATCGGTAAAATCGTTGCCCCAATAGATGGCGTAGCCGACATGAAGGTTGAAGCTACGAATGGGCTGCCACAGATAAATATCGAATACGACCGAAAGAAAATTGCTCAATATGGAGTAAATATCTCAGAATTGAATATGTACATCGAGTCGGCTTTTGCAGGAAGTAAGGCAGGAGTTATTTTTGAAGGAGAAAAACGATTTGATTTGGTCGTTCGCTTTGGAGAAGGCCATCGTAAAAGCATCAAAAATTTAGAGAATCTATTTGTAAACCTTCCGAATGGGCAACAAATCCCACTGAATGAATTGGCAGATATTAGCTATGAGCCAGGGCCCATGCAAATCAGTCGTGATAATACAAACCGCAGAACCTATGTTGGAATTAATGTACGTGGTAGGGACATCAAATCATTGGTGGATGAAATTAAAGAGCGATTGGATGAAGAGTTAATTCTCCCTCCAGGATATTATATTCGGTACGGTGGTGCATTTGAAAATTTAGAACGTGCGACAAATAGATTAAAGGTGGTAGTCCCTATCGCTCTAGTTTTAATTTTCTTACTGATTTTCTTTGCTTTAAAATCACTGAAGCAAACTGCGATGATTTACATGGCAATACCACTTGCTGCAATTGGAGGAATATTTTCATTGTGGGTACGCGATATGCCGTTTAGTATTTCTGCGGGAGTCGGGTTCATCGTCCTATTTGGTGTAGCCGTTTTGAATGGCTTGGTTTTAATTAGCGGATGGAATGAACTGAAAGATGAAGGCGTCCATGATATTGACGAACGAATTCGCTTAGGTACACGTCGTAGAATTCGACCGATCCTTTTAACAGCACTGACAGATGTCCTTGGCTTTTTACCCATGGCAATTTCAACTTCAGCTGGAGCAGAAGTACAACAACCACTAGCAACTGTTGTGATTGGAGGTATGATTACAGCTACTTTATTAACCCTATTCATTCTACCTCTACTTTACCGATGGGTTGAGAATAGAAATTCAAAGACGATGAATACCAAAATAACGCCTGCAATTGGAATCGGAATTGGATTGCTCCTATTTCTTCCTTTAAACAAGAGCTATGCTCAAGTCACAACCGAGTTAAATTCAGTTGAAGAAGCTATTGCAATTAGTTTAAAGAATAACGGGAGTGTCCAAGCTGCACGATTGAGCATTGACCTCTCTAAAACAAGTGAGAAATCTGCGCTCAATATTGATAAAACAAACTTAAATTTTCAATATGGCCAGATGAATAGCACTCAGAATGATGTGTCATTTGAAGTTAAACAATCGTTCTCCTTCCCTACTGTTTATTCAAAACAAAGAAAGTTAGCAGAACAACACACCCAAAATTCTGAGTTTGCATTGAGAAAAACAGAGAATGAACTCCGCAAGGAAATTCGCCTTGCTTGGTTTGGCTTAGCATTTACAAATGAGAAGGTGAAACTTTTACAGTTTCAGGATTCGCTGAATGGTGAATTTTTGAACGCCGCAACGATTCGATATGAAGTTGAAGAAAGCTCACTCTTGGAAAAGATGGCAGCTGAAACTAGAAAAATGGAAATTGAAAACCAGCTCAATCAATTGAGTATTAATCGTTCAATCTATAATTCACGCCTGAAGGTATTGCTTAATGATTCAACAAATCTATCCTATAGTCCGACTGATTTTATCGCGTCAAAAAGTATTATCAAAAAAGAGAACTCTGACATCGTTAATAATCCAGAGTTGCGCATCTTAAATCAGCAAGTGACTTTAGCACAAGCGGAACAATCCCTTTACAAGGCAAAAGTATTGCCTGACTTCTCTATCGGCTATTTTAATCAATCCATGATTGGAATGCAATTGCCTGATGGAAGTATTGCAACTGGATCCAATCGGTTTTCAGGTGCGCAATTGGGAATCTCAGTTCCACTCTTTTATGGTTCTTACAAAGCTCAAATCAAATCATCAAAGCTCAAAACTGAGATCGCTTCGATTAATTCTGAATACTACCAAACAGTGCTTTCAGGACAATATGAGCAACAAATGAATGAAGTGTTAAAACTAAGAAGTAGCTTGAATTATTATGAAAATCAAGCATTGGAACAAACTGAATTGATGATTTCAACAGCTCAAAAGAGTTACCTGAGCGGAGCAATTAATTACACGCAATACTTTCAAAGTATAAATCCTGCGATTGAAATCAAGATTAACTATTTGAACACACTAAAAAATTATCGGGAAGCACTCATCATTGTAGAGTACTTGCTTGGACAATAATTATAACGCATTAAAAACAATTAATATGAAACGAATTCTCAATTATAGTATAGCGCTTATGCTAATCCCTATTTTTCTTTCTAGCTGTGGAGAGTCAAGCACTTCTGAGGAGCACCACCACGACCATGGAGAACACGAAGACGAAAATTCCGAAGAGGTTCATTTATCCAATGAGCAATTTTCGACAATGGACATGAAGGTCAATTCTTTAGAAATGAGAAACCTAAGTGATTACATCGAAGCCAATGGCCAATTGGAAGTCCCGCCCCAAAATGAAGCGATTGTAACTGCAATAATTGGTGGAAATGTAAAATCCATCAAAGTTGTTGAAGGTGATAAAGTAAGCAAAGGTCAGGTTTTAGCATACCTCTCCCACCCAGATATTATAAATTTACAAACGGAATATGCCGCGGACTGGAATCAATTAAACTATTTAACTTCTGATTACGAACGCCAGAAAAAGCTGTACGATGAGAATGTTGGATCGGGCAAAGAATTTCAAAAAGTAAAGGCTGAATACCTTTCCATGAAAAGCCGTGTTGCTGGAAAGGATCTTCAATTGAGGCTTCTTGGTCTTTCTGTTTCAAAAATTCAGAACGGAGAAGTGTTTGCCAATATCCCTGTGAAAAGTCCAATATCTGGACATATTCGTCTTGTAGAAGTAAAGATGGGACAGTATGTACGACCTGAAAAAGACATGTTCGAAATCGTAAACATCGACGAGATTCATGCCGATTTAATGGTGTTCGAGAAAGACATGCATAAAGTCAAAAAGGGCCAAAAGGTTCGGTTTTCAGTGCAATCAAATAAAGATGAAGAGCTTGAAGCTGTGATTTACTCTGTTGGTAAAGCGTTTGAAGAAGAGCCCAAAGCACTTCACCTCCATGCCGAAATTGTCAAGAAAAAAGGATACCTGATTCCAGGAATGTACATCAGCGCACAGATTTCAATCAGTGACAAAGAGAGTTTGTCCATTCCTGAAGCTGGATTGGTGAAAGAAGGTGAAAAATATTTTATGTTTAGTGCTGAAAAGCATGACGACAGCGATGTATCGGAATGGGGATTCAAACCAATAGAAGTTAAGATTGGCGTTACGGATAACGGCTGGGTTGAAGTTCGATTATTGGAACCCTTGGAAGAAGGTACTCAAGTTGCATTCAATAATGCCTATTACTTAATGGCTGAAATGAAAAAGGGCGAAGCCGAACATACACATTGACCAATTTAATAATCTAACAWAAATAAAGATGAACARAAAARTAARAGCATTTAGCATGATYGCGTTATTAGYGCTAGGAACAGTTTCTTTAGCCAGTTGTGGAGGCGATACTGATGAACACAACGAAGAAACAGAGCACCACGAKCACAATGGCCAWGATCACGGTGATCATGATGACCACGAGCATTAGTCGTATTTTCACTATTAAAAGCCCTGATAATAGTATTATCGGGGCTTTTTTTCTTCACAACTTAGAAGAGCACCAATTGGAACGTAGATACTTCAACGTCAATTTTATTATCTTCGAATGATCAAATTTGAGATTTGAAAGAATGTCAGCATTGTAAGACGATCAATCCATTAAATGACGAAGCGAAAAAAAATCAGTATTGGACCAGGTGCACTTGTTGCTGCGGCATTTATCGGCCCGGGAACAGTAACCACCTGCATGATATCGGGTTCTTCATTCGGCTACACCTTGTTGTGGGCACTAACGCTTTCCATTGTTGCTACCGTAGTTCTTCAGGAAATGTCAGCACGACTTGGATTAATCTCTGGACGAGGACTCGCTGAAGCAATCAAACAAGAGGTGAAACATCCGTGGTTGAAGTGGATTGCAATTTCACTCGTACTTGCAGCCATTGTGATTGGAAATAGTGCTTACGAAGCTGGAAATATCAGTGGTGGCGTACTTGGATTAGATACAATAATGCCGAATTCAAGCTTCCAACTTGGTTCCTTGAACATTAATATTTTCATTCCCCTTATTGGAATCATTGCCTTTGTCCTGCTTTTCATTGGAAATTATAAAATAATTGAAAAAGTGCTCATCGGGCTTGTCCTTCTGATGAGTAGCTCGTTTTTAGTAACTGCAATCATGACTTCTCCCAACCTACTAGAAGTGCTGAAAGGAATGTTTGTGCCCAAGCAACCCGAAAACAGTCTGTTCACAATCATTGGTTTGATCGGCACGACGGTGGTTCCATACAACCTGTTTTTACATGCATCTTTGGTAAATGAACGTTGGAAAGGAGCCGCAGATTTACCTAAAGCGAGAAAGGACACCATGATTTCGATTATTCTTGGTGGAATTATTTCAATTGCAATCGTTATCTGTGCAGCAGCAATTCAATCTGGAGATGTGAAAAATGGAGCCGATTTAGCAAAAGCTCTTGAACCGACTTTCGGTTCTTCCGCAAAATATTTATTGGGAATAGGATTGTTTGCCGCAGGAATAACTTCAGCAATTACGGCTCCAATGGCCGCTGCTTATGTCGCAAAAGGTTGCTTTGGCTGGGAAGGTGATTTAAAATCTTGGAATTTTCGAATCGTTTGGATGATCATTCTTGTCATTGGAGTGATAGTCGCTTTAACTGATTTCAAGCCAATAGAAGTGATCCAGTTCGCGCAAATTGCTAACGGGTTGCTCTTACCAGTAATTGCCATCTTCTTGCTTTGGATTGTCAATAAACGGTCCGTTATGGGGGAATACGTGAATTCTCGATTTCAGAATGCATTGGGAATTATGATCCTCCTAATCACGCTCATTCTTTGTTTCAAAACCTTCATAAAAGTGTTTGAATGGATGTAATTCGATCGATTGATATCAACTGTGACTTAGGCGAAGGCATGAATAACGATGCTGATTTGATGCCGTACATTAGTTCGTGTAATATTGCTTGTGGAGGACATTTTGGTACGAATGAAACTATTCGAACAACAATTAGACTTGCCAAGAAACACAAGGTTAAGGTTGGAGCTCATCCCTCCTATCCAGACAAGGATAATTTCGGAAGAAAGAGATTGAACATAAGCCCAAGTGAACTTGCAGAGAGTATTTTTACTCAAATATTTAATTTTCTAACGGTCTGTGCTGAAGAGGGAATCATCCCGAATCACATCAAACTACACGGAGCACTCTACAATGTTGCTGCAACTGACGAACCAACTGCGAAAACAATCGCTACAACTCTTGGAATATTAAACCAGTCTATTCCCGTGTATACACCCCCAAACTCAATCTTAGCGCAGCAACTAAGTAACTCGATCTCGGTTGTTTCCGAAGCATTTTTGGATAGACGGTACCAAGATGATGGGAATTTGGTGAATAGAATAGAGGAAAATGCCCTAATTCTTTCACCAGAGTTGGCTTGGAAGCAACTAAAACAGCTCTATTTCGATCGAGAGGTAACATCAGTTATCGGCACAAAAATTCCGATGGATGCGGAAACATATTGTTTACATGGAGATGGTGAGAATGCACTTGAAATAGCTCAATTCATCCATGAAAAATTGAAGGAACACGGAATTAATCTTCAGAAAGATGCGTAAACCTGTTATTTCAAAATACGGTCAGCAAGCGATCCTGATTCAATGGGAATCAATCATTAGTCCTGAAATCAATCAATTGGTTGTCGACACTTCGAATTACCTGAACGAACACTTTGGTTCAGCGATACTCGAAATTGTACCGAGCTATCAATCCTTAGTTATTTATCTGAATGAAGGCTTCACTCCTACTTCGCTTATTACCGAATTAGAAAACACCAATTGGAGCATAGATTCTTCATTAAAAACGAGTTCTATTTGGAGAATCCCTGTCTGTTACGATGCATCTTTTGGACTAGACCTTGAAAGCATTTCACAAACCCGGGAATTATCAATTGAATCAATAATAAAACTGCACACAGAACCTGATTATAGAATTTACGGAATCGGATTCCTCCCAGGCTTCCTATACCTAGGGGGCTTGAATGAACAGCTTTTTTCACCAAGGAGACGAGTCGTGAAACGATTTGCTCCAAAAGGATCAGTAGCAATTGGTGGTCAACAAACTGGAATTTACCCGCAAGAGAGTCCTGGTGGTTGGAATATTATTGGCCGAACTCCAATCGAATTGTTTGATACTAAGGTAAATCCACCTACGCCATTCTCCATTGGAGATTCTGTTCGTTTCTTTGAAATCAACCGACATGAATATGCTGAAATTGAGCAGGAAGTCAAATTGTCGGCGTATAACTTAACATCCATTTCAAATGATTGAAGTAATCCAAGCAGGACAGTACACGACGATCCAAGATTTGGGTAGATTCGGGTATCGTGCGATGGGAGTTCCCATT
Organism: Fluviicola sp.; assembly: GCA_002733985.1. GTDB lineage: Bacteria > Bacteroidota > Bacteroidia > Flavobacteriales_D > Crocinitomicaceae > UBA4466. The sequence continues at coordinate 26,179 of NVXP01000016.1, forward strand.
TCTGGCCCAATGGATAGGTATTCATCTCGATTGGCAAATGAACTCCTAGGAAACGATGCAAATACTCCCATTATGGAGATGACATTAACTGGAGCGACACTGCTGTTTCTTGAAGCGACCACCATCACGATAACAGGAGCAAAATGTTTGGTTTACAATGGCACAAAAACAATCGAAAACAACCAAGAAATAAGAATTGAAGCCAATACACAACTCAAATTTGGAGCAATTACCTCAGGAAACTTCATTTATTTGGCCGTTCGGGGTGGATTCATCAGCGATAATGTTCTTGGCAGCGTTAGTTATTCCAAAGGAATTACGGACGAAATACGCATTCAAAAAGGCCAATTACTAGCCTTCAACAAAAGCGAAAGACACGTTGTATCTAGAGGAGCGAAATTCAAAGCGGCAGAATTAAAGACAAACAACATCATTCAAGTAGAAAAAGGACCTGAACACCACCTACTTTCAGATGCTGTCAAACAAAGTTTAATTGAATCTTTCTTTTCCATTTCACTGCAGAGTAACCGAATGGGATATCGCTTAGAAGGTGATCATGATCTCGAAGCAAATGAAATCATTACTTCGCCAGTTCAACCTGGAACTGTTCAATTAACTCCATCAGGACAACTCGTTGTTTTAATGAGAGATGCACAAACAACAGGCGGATACTCTCGTATTTTTCAACTCACTCCTAAGAGCATCAACCAACTTGCCCAAACGCGCTTTGGAGAACATTTCAAGTTTCAACTAACCGATTGACAGAATAGAATTAACGCAAATTCACTTCCTATTTTTCGTATATTGAAAAAGTGTCAACTCTGCTAATGTTGGACATTTTACCCTAACCAATTCACTTTTATGAAAAATTCTCTCACCCCAGAATTCAGGAAATCTGCACCGAAAAATTTAAAAATTATTGAAAGATCAGACTCGTTGTATCATTATGCACGGGTAGTTTCGAACACACGATTCGGTTCCCAACCCAGCGCAATTGTCTATTGTAGAAATGCCAAAGACGTGAAGTATTGTATTGATTACTGCAAAGAAGAGAATTTTGACTTCCGTATCAGGTCAGGAGGACATCAGCATGAAGGAATGTGCTCAGCAAACGATGTTATGATTATCGATTTATCGGAAATTAATAAGATCGAAAAAGTTCCAGAAAAAAGTGATCAGGCTTGGATTCCATCAGGGATGCAACTAGAAACGGTGTACAGCGAGCTCGGGATTACGAATCAAACAATCCCTGGTGGAGGATGTCAATCTGTAAATGTTGGCGGTCTAACCCAAGGTGGTGGCTGGGGCTACTCCATTCGGAAATTTGGCTTTACGTGCGATAACGTGTTGGAAGTAGAAATGATTCTTCCCGATGGTAATATCGAACTTGTCTCTGAGATGAATCATCCTGATATATTTTGGGCACTGAAAGGTGGTGGTGGCGGAAATTTTGGCGTTGTTACTCGTTTTCGATTTCAACTATCCGAATTAACTCCAAAAGTTACAAATTTCGCTCTCAGCTGGACGAAGCGAGCAGATATTGAATATGTAATATCGACTTTCATGAACCTTCATACGAAAACGGGGGATGAAGAATTGAACCCAGCGCTTTCTTCTTCTTGCACGATGATTTTGGCGGATCCAAATAAGGAAAAGGAAAAACGAAAATTAGGTCCAGGTGAACACTCTTTAGTTGATGGACGTATGGGCGGGCAATTCTATGGTTCTAAAGAGAAATTAGTGAAACTCCTTCGTGAAAGTTATCCAGAACTAAATATTACGAAAAAGTCATTCTCCATTTTGAAGCAAGTCCCTAAAGAACAGGCAAAAGGAGACGATATCAAGACAAAGACAGGATTACCATTGGCTCCAAAATCATCACTTCACAGACACCAAGCTGTAATAGCGGATTTCTTGAATCCAACCTCCTCATATCAGCTATCAGAATATGTGGAAACCGTTTGTGCAGATCGAGACTTTCGAATTCTGCCAACAGCACCGGCATCAACATGTGATCGACCACAYCCACACAAAATCTCATCGAGTTTTCCAAAGAAATTCTCTGAAACGGATAACGAAAAAATGACCAAAGACATCTATGATTTTATGGCGAAAAGCTGTTATTATTCTGATGTGAATAAATACATGAGCTTCCATTGCCTAGGCGGTGCAATTCGCAAGAATCCAGAAAACCGTGTGTTTGCCTTTTCTGACAAACCGTATATGCTACAAATTCAATGTTGGTGGGATGATATTAGTAATGCATTTACGAATGAAACGAGAAATACGGAATATGTGAATTGGGTTGAAGAATTTAAGACATACCTCTCGCCTGCTACTGAAGGATCTTTCATAAACTTTGTTGATTATCATTTAGTAGACAATCCTAGCACGCCAGAAGGGAAATTGGAACTATTGGAAATCTATTACGGAAAGGAAAAACTGCATATGCTGCGTAAAATTAAAACGAAGCATGATCAAAAAGAACTCTTCAAATTTAAAATGAGTATTCCTCCATTTGATAAATAATTGGAGTTATTATAGAATGTTTGTACAATTTCAATTCTGAAACTGTACAAACATTTGACTTTTGACCGATTCCTCCATAAAATATTCGAACAGAACGATTAAGAAATGTAATTCGACGAAATCTGCACCTAGAATTCTATTTTTCATCTCAACTTACCTATTTTTGTTTTGGAAAGTGAAATCCTAGACAGGAGATAACCCTGGAAACCACTGATCCCCTGTCACAGAACTAATATTGGTGAAATATGCACAGTGCACTTTTCAGTTTCCTACTCGTTTTTTTGTCATTTTCCTTCCATTCTTCGATCTCCGCTCAAACATTGATTATCAATGAAGTTTCCCAAGGAGAATTCGGAAATCAAGAATACGTAGAACTTATCGTTGTTGACAATACAGTTGTATACGATTGTCAGAACACTCAACCACCGTGCATCGATATTCGCGGATGGATTTTCGATGACAACAGTGGATATCATGGAACCAGCGGAATTGCAACTGGAGCCATTCGCTTTTCATTCGATAATTTGTGGTCGTGCGTGCCTCTGGGAACGATTATTTTAATTTACAATGGCGCAGACCCGAATTCACAACTTCCTGCTGATGATTTATCCTTGAGCGACGGAAACTGCACCATAGTCGTTCCAGTTAACAATACTGTTTTATTCGAAGGTAATTCAACGACTCCAGGGGCCGTTGCTTGCTCCTATCCAGCTACAGGTTGGACACCAGGAGGGGATTGGATGAATACTTTACTAGCAAATGGTGGTGATTGTGCCCGAATTGTTGACGTTGCTGGATGCGAAGTTTTCTCTGTTTGCTGGGGATCAAATAATCAGAATAACCAAATCTATTTTTCTGGTGGCTCAACTTCCACAAGTTCTGCGACCAACACGGTATATTATTTTAACGGAAATGATCCTACCGTTCAATCAAACTGGACAATTGGCTGCGCAGATGTTTCCGCATGTGGAATTGAGAATCAAACTCCTGGAGCACCAAATAACGCAGCAAACGCCGCATATATTGGTCAATTCAATAACAATTGCATGCCGATCACACCTTTGATCGCTTCAGCTATTGTTGACAACGACGCTTCTTGTGTGTGTAATGGACAGGCAACAGCTTCGGCTTCCGGTTCGATCCCAGGATACGCGTATGAATGGTACGACAATTTATTCGTTCCAATAGGTCAGACAAGCGCTACAGCGACTAATCTTTGTGCAGGAACGTATAATGTGATCATTACTTCTTCAATTTCGTGTGTTGACACATCGCAAGTCACAATTACAGGAACAAATAATGTTTCTGTATCTGTAAATTCGGAGTCGATTTGTGTAGGTGAATCAATCAGTTTAATCGGAATACCAAGTTCACCTGGAGGAATATTTGCTTGGAATCCATCTGGAGAATCAACACCGAGTATTTCAGTTACGCCAGCAACAACTTCGACCTATACTGTGTACTATTCAATTGGATCATGTATCGACAGTGCAGAAGCAATTATTACGGTGAATCCTATGCCCATAATCAATGCAGGAATGGATATTACACTCTGTTCAGGTCAGAATACAATACTTTCAGGTACAGGAGGAATGAGCTATACGTGGGATAATGGAATCACTAATGGAGTGGCCTTTAACCCTAGCCTTGGAACAACACTTTACACCGTAACTGGAATTGATGCAAATGGATGTTCAGCAAGTGATATAGTATCCGTAACTACTCTTGCCAACCCAGCGGCGAGTGCAAGCTTCACTCCTAGCTCCGGAATTGCTCCATTAACAGTGGATTTCACGAACTTGAGTTCTGGTGGATCATCTTATTTTTGGAACTTTGGAAATGGCCAATCGGAAACAACACTCTCTACATCTCCCGTTTCAACGAACTACGAAGCTGGGGCATACACAATCATATTAACAGCCACAAACGGCTCGTGTCAAGCAACTTGGACAGGATTCATTGAAGTTTTACTTGGAAATCCTGCCATTATTAATGTACCAAATGTATTTACTCCAAATGATGATCAAATCAATGATGTTTTCCGGATCAATTCGGAAAACTTAGAGAGCTTGGAAGGAAGTGTTTTTAACCGATGGGGAAATGTAATGTTCACCTTTGATACAATTGATTTCTCGTGGGATGGAACTTCTAAGGGCAAGGATGTAATCGATGGAACATATTTCATCAAGTACCGTGCGATTGGCTTGGACCAAAAAGAATATGAAGGTCATACCTTTTTCCAATTGATTCGTTAGAGAATTAAGCTGAAGTAGAAGAATCCTATAAAATCATCATTGAGAAACATGGTGATATGAGAGATAAATTGGAAGAGGTTTCAATAACTCGAAAAGACTAAGAGATATATCCAAAAAGAAATCCTGCTGAACTTCAGCAGGATTTCTTTGTTTATAATGTACTATTGAATGTGTAACGAGAACTAGTTATTCCCGAAAAACGATTCACTCAAACCTTCAGTATCAAATTTAAATGCTCCTTCTGTAGCAGATTTATCCAGCTTATTACTCACAGCCAAACTCCAAATCACCATCTCCATACAAAAAGCCTTATTGCTTCCTTTAAGATCAGGACAGTATTCATCCATTAATTCTGTCAAAGGTTCAATTGTCGATAGATTCTGAATGAATTCTTCATCAACATCCGTATAATTCAATTCGATGTAATTTGAATCGAACCACTTAATGATATCCGTGTATGGAGTATTCACTCCTTCTTTCTCCAATTTTGGAACTCTTGGAAAACGTTTTTCGAACTCAGTTATAATTGCTTGATCGATCAATAACTTCGCTACTTCGTCTGCTCCTTCCTGCTCTCCTTCATAAACCAATTCTATTTTCCCTGTAATCGATGGAATAATTGACATGAAATCGATCAGGCGAACAGCTGTTCTGTCCCCGTCTGATTCAATCAAGCGAAGTTTTGCTCCTGCAATCAAGTTTTCCATTCCGGAAATTGTCATTCGTGCACTCACACCACTCTTCGAATCAACGTACTCACTTTCTCGCGCTTCAAAAGCAACTTGCTCCAATAAATCTTTTGCTAATTCTGGAACATAAACACTGGATCGATCTTCGGCTGAGATACGCGCCTCTTGAGCCGTAATCGCTTTTGCCAATTCGATCGTCTTTGGGTAATGCGTGAAAATTTGAGAACCTATTCGATCCTTCAATGGTGTTACGATACTTCCACGATTGGTATAATCTTCYGGATTTGCTGTGAATACGAATTGAATATCAAGTGGCATTCTCAACTGAAAACCACGAATTTGAATATCTCCTTCTTGAAGAATATTGAACAAAGACACTTGAATTCGAGCTTGCAAATCTGGTAACTCATTCAAAACAAAGATGCAACGATTGGCACGAGGAATCATTCCATAATGCAATACACGTTCATCTGAATAAGGTAATTTCAAGGTCGCTGCCTTAATGGGATCAATATCACCAATCAAATCAGAGACATTTACGTCTGGCGTAGCCAACTTCTCGTAAAAACGATTGGAACGATGAACCCATGCGATTGGCGTTTCGTCACCATGCTCTTCAATGAGATCACGGGCGAACTTCGAAATTGGCTCGAACGGACTGTCATTGATTTCTGAACCTTTCACAATTGGCAAGTACTCATCGAGGAGATCAACCATGCTTCGTGCAATTCGTGTCTTTGCTTGTCCACGTAATCCCAAAAGGTTAATGTGATGTCCCGCCAAAATCGCTTTCTTCAATTGAGGAACGACTGTATCTTCATAGCCCCACAAACCTTCGAAGACAGATTTACCTGCTTTGATTCGAGCGATCAAATTCGCTTGCATCTCTTCGTTAATCGTGCGCTCAGTATATCCTGATGCTTTTAATTCCTTGAATGTTACTTCTTGTTTCATTGTATCTTATTAAATGCGTTTAATTCTGTTTTTCTCGTAATCTTCAAAGATCATTTCTCCCAATCCAGAAAGTCCAGTAAGGAAAGCTTTCCCTTGATTTTGAGCCGTAAACATTTCGACAAAATGTTTTAAATATGGATCTTGTGCGATCATGAATGTAGTGATTGGAATTTTCAATTTTCGAGCTTCAGCTGCTTTGTTCAAACATTTTTTCACAATCATTTCATCCAAACCATTACTGTTCTTGTAAAGTTCACCATTCGGTAGTTTCACACAACTTGGCTTACCATCAGTAATCATGAAAATTTGCTTGTTTGTATTTCGCTTTCTCCGCAAAATATCCATTGCAAGTTCCAATCCAGCAACAGTATTTGTATGGTAAGGTCCAACTTTCAAATAAGGCAAATCTTTCACTTGAATTGGCCAAGCCTCGTTTCCGAATACAATAATATCAATCGTGTCTTTTGGGTATTTCCGATGAATCAACTCAACGAGAGCCATGGCTACTTTCTTCGCTGGTGTAATTCGATCTTCACCATACAATATCATTGAGTGGCTGATGTCAATCATCAGTACCGTGCTCATCTGTGCCTTGTGTCTACTTTCCTCAACGATCAGATCATTTTCAGTTAATCTTAAATCTCCGATTCCATTATTCACCTGAGCATTTTTCAGACTCTCGGTCATATTTATCGTAGACAAGTCGTCACCATACTGAAATGCACGATGTTCACCATCTCGTTCATCGCCTGTTCCAGTTTTCGTCGTCTTGTGATTTCCAATGCCACTTTTCTTCAGTTTTCCAAAGATTTGATCAAGCGCATATTGGCGAAGTGCGGACTCCAATTTTGCAGTGAGCACATTCTTTCCTTTGCCCTTTCCTGAGTTCCCATCTTCTGGGTCGATTTCTTCTCGAATGTAACCGCGTTTTTTAAGATCTTCTTCAAAATCTTCTAGCGAATATTCATCTGTGAAAATGTCGTATTCCTTATCCAAAGTATCGAGCCATTCAAAGGCCTCCTCAATGTTTCCTGAAGTATGCGTCAAAAGCTCTTTGAAAACATCAAATACACGATCAAAGTGAGAAGTCTCTTTTGGGGTGTGCTTGCTAAACGTAAATCCTTTCCCTAAATCAAACTTTATTCCGTCCATATTAGCGAAGCTAGCGAATTATTATCGAATATTAATACCTAGGTAATTAATGAATTTGACTCAATCCATTTATTTAACATTCTTTGGATTGGCGATGTATAAAAACGTTCAATGTTCGAGTGAAACCAATAATAAAAACTCTAGTACCCCACTCTCATTAAACAAAGCGAACTCACAAGCAATTTTCTTAACTCGCGCACGCTCAAGTTTAATTTTGCTTGCCAAGAAGAAGAAATTAAACTGCTTTTTTTTGAACTAGTTTCTCATAAATAGTAGATTTACAAGAACGTCATCCGAACGAACTATTACACCTATGAATAAGAACCTTCTATTCTTCTTGATCATGCTATTTCCTGTAATCGCCTATTCACAAAGCGGCACCACGAAAAAAGGCAAGCTCATTCTTGCATCAGTTTCATTCGAAATGGGCMGAACGATTGATCGCTACCCSAAAGTTGATTTGGAMATGATGTAYGATTTAACSAARARTTCAACARWTCTAGATCGCAATTTAAYTGGRCATGRCRTTCTRTTCGATCRRGAYGTTGAAGGATCAAGAATTGGGGCATCAATYGCWCTTGTTCCATTCAGCAAAAAGCAARRCSMTTACTYTACGARTRGTGAAATCAGATTAGG
>NVXP01000016.1:34415-64480 GCA_002733985.1 Fluviicola sp.
GAGGAACTCATTTATCSTATTCTTTAACMACTAYWAGYGGAGCGTTYAAWTCAGTYAGYTAYTCKACYAGRTTCAAAGAATTGAGCTTAAATGCAGCATATGTMTGGAAGTACAGYCCCAAATTTGCCAAAAGRTTCACYTTACATGGYGGATTAGGACTTGGACTTGGATCAACATTTRGYGATAAAACGTCTGTAGCWGARCATTTWTCYAGYGGACAAACCAAYGAAATCCCSKWKTCSATTTTCAATACCTACGAAGGTAACTCCTCTCTATTTACWCGYRTTTACACTCCCYTTGGGATTGACTTTGCTTTGGCTGAACGTTTTGACATAGGCTTGGAATCAACATTTGGCCTTGGACTTCAAACTGTTTACAGCGGCGATAGCTATTCCATCCCACTTAGCGGATCATTAGCGATAAAGTTGAGTTACTTTTTCTAACGGGAAAGTATATCTTCATATTTGGAGACGCTCAACTGAACAATTATTGAAATCGACCCAGTCTTTATCCTTTAAGATTTTCATTTGCTTAAATTTTCGTTCAACTTCACTTTTGACCCATCATTAAAGTGACCCCTATTTTATTGTTCAAAAGCTAAGCGTTTAATGATGTACTCATAAAACTCACTCAATATTTGATTCCTACGCAAACGTTAAAATACAGGACGTCAGCAATATGAGAAATAACACATCGTTAAAACTGCAAATCAATTAATACATCAACTTATGACAAAGTCAATAATATTAGTTGCCTTCATTGCACTATCTGGGAGCACGTTTGCACAAGAGAATGCGACCAAGGTCAAGAAATTTAAACTGAACAGTATCGGTATCGATTTTGGGTATACTGGGGATCGTTATTCCAAGATGAACCTGGAGTCCATGTACGACTTAACGAAGAATCCAAGTTTATTGGATCGAGACTTAAACGGCTACACATCTTCACTATATAGAAGCTCAGATGGCGGACGTATTGGGATTAATGCATCATTCACTCCATTTAGCACAGCGAATGATTCATATAATACCAATCATGAAGTTCGTTTCGGCGCTTACTATTCTTCGAGAGAACCGCTTATTTCTTACAACAGAATAGATGCAGATGGAACCCGCAATTCCATTATCTATTGTAATATGGTTCAGGAGTTAAGCCTTACGGGAGCTTACCTTATTCGGAAAAGCCCAGCAAAAGCAAAATGGTTCAGTGTATACGCTGGATTAGGCGCTAGTCTAGGGTCATCATTTAATGACAAAATGGTAGTAATGGAAAGTCACTATGATCCAAATGATTATTCCACGATTACGAATGAAAATGCATTCTACGAAGCGAAATCTTCTTTTTACTCCCGAGTATATGCTCCAATTGGATTGGATGTAACCATTTTTAATCGTGTTAGACTTGGATTGGAAGGTACAATTGGTGTTGGTATGCAAAACGTTTATGGCGGAAAAACATATGTTATGCCATTGAGCGGCTCTATCACAACAAAGCTTGCTTTCGTATTCTAAATACGGGGTATTGAAAATGATTAATCTCGGTCTATGACAATAAACGTCAAGATCGGGATTTTTTTGTGCAGAAGCTTTCAAACAAATAGTAGATTTGTAGCATGAAGAAAACGGTAGCAATTATTGGTGGAGGGCCTTCTGCTTTTGCTGCTGCGGCATTTTTGGATTCAGGCTTATTTGATGTCACGATTTATGAGAAGAATAAAACCGTTGGTCGCAAATTCTTAGTCGCTGGAAAAGGAGGTTTCAACTTGACGCACTCAGAGCCTATTGATCAACTAATTTCTCGTTATTCGGAAAGTTCAGTTTTGGAAGATGCATTGAAATCATTCACGAACGATGACCTTCGAGCTTGGCTAGATGAAATTGGTGTTCCAACTTACATCGGATCAAGTAAACGTATTTATCCTGAAAAAGGAATCAAGCCGATTGAAGTACTTACTAAGCTCCTTGATGTTCTTAAATCCAATTCAGTTCGGATTGAATTTGAGAAAGAATGGAATGGTTGGAGTGATGAAGGGAAATTGAAATTCACATCAGAAGAAACGATTGCTCCAGATATTACTATTTTCTCCTTAGGTGGAGGCAGCTGGAAAGTTACGGGTTCAGATGGTTCTTGGATAGATCATTTTGAAAAACGTGGGATAAAAACGATTCCATTTCTGCCTTCAAACTGTGCATATTCAATTAATTGGGACTCAGAATTAATTGAGAAAATTGAAGGAATGCCTCTCAAGAACATCGCACTCCGTTCTGAGAACAAAGTATGCACAGGAGAAGTTGTGATTACCAAATTTGGAATGGAGGGAAACGCAATTTATGCACTCAGCCCTGAAATCCAAGCACAACTGTCCCATTCAGGAAGCGCAACAATATACCTCGACTTGAAACCTAGTTTTACCGAGGAACAAGTCCTTACCAAACTGTGTGATTCTAGTTTAAAAACGACAGACATTCTTCGAAGAAAGCTGAATTTATCGAAAACTCAAATCAACCTTCTTAAATCGAGCTTAACGAAGGAGGAATTTCTTTCTAAACTTCAACTCTCGGAAAAAATCAAACATTTCCCGCTCCAAATAGAATCAGCTGCTCCATTGGACGAAGCAATTTCTACTACGGGAGGAATTTCAATGGATTCGATTACATCAAATTTCGAATTAAAGGAACGCTCAAATGTTTATTGTATTGGCGAAATGCTCGATTGGAATGCCCCAACTGGTGGCTATCTATTACAAGCTTGTTTCAGTATTGGCGTATTTGTTGCTAAACAACTAAATTCAGTATCCAAAGACTAGTTGTTTTTCGAACTCTATCTGTTAGATTAGTTAAAGCTCAAATAATCGATGGCTTACTAAATAATGATTAATTTCAAGAACAGTATTAAATCACCCCCCGAACGATGTCAAAAATTGGTAACAAATTGAAAAGTTGGATTAGAAGTAAACGTTTTTGGAAACGATTTGCCATTTTTTCAATTGGACTACCTGTCCTACTCTTTTTTAGTGTTGTTCTTGTCGTGTATATCAAGCAGGATGCGATCGTTCAAGACTTAATCACAGACTTAAACAAGGACTTCCGTGGAGCTACGGAGATAAAGGATTCGCACATTTCCATGTTTGAGAACTTCCCTTATATCTCAATCGACTTGGAAGATTTTAAAGTCTTCGAGACAAAGAAAAAGGATGGCACTCCTCTGATCGAACTGGAAGATGTGTATGTTGGGTTCAACTTGTGGACCATTTTGACAGGAAAAATGGAGATCAAGAAGATCAAACTAGAAAACGGATCGATCAACATTATTCAGCATGTCAACGGAGAATTCAATATTATGAACGCTCTCTCCTCGGAGAAAGAAATTGAAAGCGCCGATGAAGAATTTCACCTTGACTTGAAAAGAATCGAACTGGAAAATGTCGACATCAAGAAGTTGAATGAGGCAAATGGTTTGGAAGTTGAAACGTTTATTACTGATGCGAACGCCAAATTTGAAACTTCCCCAAATCACGTATTGGCTGCTCTTGATGCTCGGTTTATGGTTAACATTATCAAAAATGGAGACACTACTTTTTTCAAGCACAAGCACATTGACCTGAATACGCACGTAGATTTCCTGAAAGGTAAGGACATCTTGACAATCCAACCTACAGCTGTTCACTTCGAGGGTTCTGAATTCAACATGAATGGAACAGTGGATTTTTTGAACGATATATTTCTCGATCTTAATTTTAAAGGAAACAAACCCAATTTCGATCTTTTCATTGCCATGGCTCCAGAAGACATGATTCCTGAATTGAAGAAATTCGAAAACAAAGGGGATATTCATTTCAAATCTCATATCAAGGGGAAAACGATTAACGGAAATAACCCAAAAATCACGGCGAGTTTTGGTTGTAAGAATGGGTATATTATTAATCCACGAACGAAAAAAAAGATTGGAGGTATTAACTTCGATGCTTCATACACGAATGGTAAAGATCGTCACCTCTCCTCCATGAAGGCAACGTTGCATAATTTCTCTGCAAAGCCCGAAGGAGGAATGGTGAAAGGCGACTTAGTGATTACAGATTTTGAAGCACCACATATTGATTTGGAGTTCAATTCGAAGTTTGACATTGGTTTTGTCTCGAAATTCCTGAACCTAGAGCACTTGCATCACGTTGGCGGAAAAGGAGAGGTGAATATTCAATTTGAAGATATTATTGATCTCAAGAATCCAGAACATGCCGTTTCGAAGCTCAACGAGGCATACGAGATGAAAATTGCGCTAAATAACGTTCACTTTACGTCTGACCAATTGGATTTCCCTATTAAAAACTTCAACTTTCTAACTGAAATTCACGGACATAAAGCCACCGTTAGGGTTTTCAATTTACTCTATGGAAAATCGGATCTTGAAATTACAGGAACAATCGACGACCTTCCAGCAATTCTTCATCACAGTAGTAAAGTCATTGATACCCGTTTAAAAATTAGCAGCAAATTCCTAGACATTTTTGAACTCACTGGAGGAAAAAAGAACAACGGTTTTGATGAACAAATTGAAGGATTGAACCTCGATTTTGACTTCAAAGCATCAGCTCGTTCCTTTACAGAATCGAAATACCTACCGCAAGGAGAGTTTTTCATAGAAAATATGTATGCGAAGCTCAAGCATTACCCACATACTTTACATGATTTCCATGCCGATATTTTTGTTGATGAACGGGACCTGCGCGTAGTTGATTTTAAGGGAATGATCGATAAAAGTGATTTCTTATTTACTGGAAAACTAGAGCACTACGAAAAATGGATGGACGAACATCCAGGAGGAGATTCAAAAATTGAATTCAACTTAGTATCGAACATGCTACAACTGGAATCCTTGTTTTCATACAAAGGAGAAAATTTCGTTCCAGAAGATTATCGCCATGAAGAATTTGACAAGCTGAAAATTCACGGATTCACATACTTGCACTATGATGACGGACTGAAATCCATGGACCTTACCCTTGACAAGTTTGAAGCAACAATGAAAGTACATCCGCTCCGATTTGAAAACTTCCAGGGGCGCGTACATTACGAAGATGAACATTTGGTTATTGAAGATTTCCATGGGAAATTAGGGAAATCGCAGTTCAAAACGACCTTGCATTATTACATGGGTGACAACGAGAAAGTAAAGAAAAGGGATAATCACTTCTCAATTACAGCTTCACGATTGGACATTGATCAACTCATTAAATACAACCCTGCTCCAATTCTAAAAAAGAATAAAGCAAGATTAGCAGGAACTCCAACTATTGATCACGATGCAGGATTCAATATTTATGAACTGCCATTTACAGAAATGACGTACCATTTGGACATTGATCATTTGAATTATCACCGTTATTTGATTCATAATTTGAAAGGTAACTTGAGAACAACCACGAATCATTACATCTATGTGGAGCATTTAAATATGGATGCCGCTGGAGGACATTTTGACATTGATGGTTATTTCAATGGCTCTAATCCAGATGAAATTTATTTCAACCCAACAATCAAAGTTAAAAATGTAGATTTAGATAAGTTGATGTTCAAATTTGAGAACTTTGGACAGGATCATGTTGTTGCGGAGAATCTTCATGGGAAATTCACAGGGAAAATTACGGGTAAGATCCATATGCACAATGATCTCACACCCAAAATTGACGATTCTGAGATTCATATAGATTTGGATGTTACACAAGGACGATTGGAAAAATTCTCTGTACTTGAGTACATGTCGGAGTATTTCGGCGATAAAAACCTCTCGAAAGTTCTTTTTGATACGCTCAACAACCACCTTGACATGATCAATGGAGTGATGACAATCCCTAAAATGACGATTAACTCTTCGCTCGGACACATGGAAATATCTGGAACGCAAGATTTAGCTGGAAACATGGAATACTATTTGAAAATCCCATGGAAGATGGTGACTAAAGCCGCCTCTTCAAAGCTCTTCGGTAAGAATAAGGAAGAAGTTCCCGAAAATCAAACGGACGAGATCCAATATGGCTCGGAAAAAGAGCGATACGTCAATGTGAAAATTACAGGGAACGATGATGGCTATAAATTCACTTTAGGAAAACCCAAAAGGAATAAAAAGAACAAGGGGTAATTTACATTCCATCACCCCCACCGCTTCGAGAAGCCCCGTTCTTCACCTTAATGTCTTGTTTTCCGAACCTGTAGCTTGCTGTAATGTAAAATCGTCGAGTAAGCCATTTATATTGGGCATGCTGCGTAATCCCCACCTGTTCAAGGTCAATCATGAATCCTCGTGTATTGAAAACATCTGTAACTCTTGCTCCAATTGACAATTTCCGATTCAGCAATTGTTTTTCGAAGGAGATGTCCATTCCCGAACGTGGTAGAATAATTCCTTGAGGCGTAACTCTCGGTGCGTTATAGTTTCCATTCAATTGTAAAGTTGCTGTCCGTTTCCAGAAGTCAATATTGATTGCCAACTTCGCTCCCCAATTGAACCCGCTGTTATTCCAGTTCACAGTAGTATCTGTGTTGGTATAATTGATGTAGTTTCCATTGAAAGAAAACGTATTTCTCAACCATTTTGCTGGCTTGTAGATGAAAATTGTTTCCAAGCCTGTACTTTCACTTTTATCAATGTTCGCATATGTTACGGCAGACGCATTGTTCGAATAGTATTCTTTCACACGATTGATCACGTCAACTGTTCGACGATGATATACGCTTGTTGAGAAAACAACTTTATTCTTCGTCAATGAATAACCGAGATCATACGAATTAATGTACTCTGGCTGTAATGCAGGATTTCCTCTACGAATATTAAACGGATCAGCATAACTAGCAAAGGGATTCAGCTGATGTGATTTCGCACGATTTATTCTTCGACTGTAGCTCAGGCTTAATTCAACTTCCTTTTTAGGTTTGTACTTAACATGTGCCGATGGAAATAGATTCAGGTAGGAATTATTGAACTTCTCCCCTGTTGAAACGAGATTTGGAATTTGTCGTGCGAGCTCTCCACGAATTCCACCTTGGTAACTGAATTTGCCCAAAATCTGACCAAATATTCCATAAATACTGTAAACCTGTTCATCGTAGATATATTCAAAATCAGAAAGTGTATCGGGGATGAATGAATTTGTAAGCGAATCAAATCTCTGAGAAAACGTTGAAACATGATCGTTGCGAATAATTGCCTTCGCACCTGCTTCCATTCTACCTTTTATCTTCTCGAAAACATATTCGAAATCAGTTTGAATTGTAGTGATACGATTCTTAGAAGAATTGAATAGCTCTTGCTCTACACCAGGATAAGATGCTAATCCATCCAAGCTAAACAGACGTTCATCATAGAACCCTTTTATGTCTCGCTCACTAAAAGATTGTGTTCCGTTGGTGCTCCATTTTCCATTTCTATTCTTCAATTTTAGAGAATGATTCAAATTAAAGTCTCCATTTTGACTTTGAATTGGATCAAAAGAACTCCGTGTCCAACTGCGAAATAGGTCGTCATTCTGGTCGTACAGCTTATTCACTAACAAGCCCGTTCGCTCTCTAGTGCCAAGTGATCCCGTAATGGAAAAACCAACCGTATTGTTTGAGTCAAGTTCAAAATCTGCCCCTAAAACAATGGTGTTGCTCATTTTCAAATCCGTTCCTTCTCGGTTTTGATCAAAATAGTTCGATGAATCTGTTCCGAATTGCTGCGTTAGATCACTGAAATAATTCCGATATCCTTCGTAGTAGTTGAACGAATAATTCAAATAGAGATTTGTTCCTTTATTTCGATAGCTCAAACCAAGAGATGCATCATATAGGTTTCCGGTAGCTCCAGTTCCTGAAATGACTCCATTGATTCCACGTTTTCGATTCTTTTTTAAGATTATATTAATAATTCCAGAAGTTCCATCTGGATCATATTTCGCAGAAGGATTTGTAACTACCTCTATTCGGTCGATTGAATTAGCCGGAAGTGCATCCAACAAGCTTTGTCCATTTCCCGAGGTCAGAGCACTTGGACGCCCATCAATTAATATTGTTACGTTTCCATCTCCTCGAAGACTGACGTTTCCATCTTGATCAACATCAATGGAAGGAATATTATTTAGAACATCATTGGCAGAACCGCCTCGAACGGAAATATCTCGTTGAACCGAATAGACTTTTTTATCAATTCCAGCCTTCAAGTCGTCGAGTGAACCAGTGGCAATGACTTCTTCCAAGTCGATAGATATATCTTTTTCCAATTCGATTCGTCCAAGAAAGACCGTTTGATCAGTCTGTACTTCAACGTTACCAACGAATTTTGGTAAATGATCATCTAGGATAATTTTGACAAGAATAGTTCCCGTTTTCAAGTCATTCAATTCGAATTTCCCATCTGAGTCAGTAAATGAACCCAATAAAACTGAAGAATCCGAAGGATTGAGTGCTAGGACTTTTGCAAATTCAGCTGGATTTGTTTCAGAAGTGAGTGCGGTACCTATGACCTTACCAGTTTGTGCAAATCCTAAATTGGCACAAAGTGCTGTAAGTAAAAGTAAAGTGTGTTTCATCGTTTCTTAACCCCGTAATTTATCAAGTAAATGACTTAAGGTATCTGCTTCCTCGTCAGTTAAATTTGCCATAAACACATTCGATTTATCACAGGCGAATTTAGTATCAATTTCAAGAAGTAAATTCAATCCAAAGTCAGAAATCTTCACGAACACAACTCTTCTATCATTTTCACATCTCACCCGTTCGATCAAATTCTTGTCAAACAGTTTATCCATCAAACGTGTCGTGTTCGGTGACTTCTCAACCATCCTACTCTTGGCATCATTTACTGAAATTGGTTTTTTAGCACCTCTCAAGATCCTCAAAATGTTATACTGAGGCATGCTCAGATCAAACGTCGCCATGAACTTATTCTGCTTTGTAGCGAAGAAATTTGACGTATATCTCACGTTCACCATCGCCCGCTGACCAGACGATTGAAACTTACTTTGAATTGCATCATCGATTTTCATAGTACAAATTTAATTACCTAGGTAGTATCTACAAGACATTTAACACTTTTCATCAAAAAAAGTTCATTTTTATCATTTGGGAGTTTTTTTAGTTATTATTCTTTATTTTGATACTCTCACTTGAACAATGCTAATAAATAGAACGAATGATTCACTTATCGCGTATTTCAATCACCCCAATCATATCACGGCTTCCCCTTCTCACACTCCTTCTGAGTTTTGCTTTTTCGGGCTTTTCTCAGCTTGAAGAGCAGTTTTGTGGAACCACCATTGACGCAACGAACTTAAATCGATTGGTTCAGTTCAATGAAAAGTGGATTAATCGTACAGCGACCTCTGCTGAAACTAAAGCGTATGGTGGAACCACATATTTTGTTCCAATTCAATTACACATTATTCGAGACGACTCTGGTTTAGGAGGGATTTCAGAATCTGATGCTTTAGCTGCTATGGATCGACTGAATGAATACTACATAGACGCAAGTATTCACTTCTATCAATGTGGGGGAATTGATTTCATCGATAACTCGACTTATTTCGACTATAATAAAAACCAAATGGCAGCCCTTGATGCCGCGTATAGTCAAACGAACGTTGTAAACATCTACATTGCGAACACAGTTGTAACTAGTTCTGGTTCTTCTATTTGTGGACATGCTCAATTCCCTGGCGGACTGGACTTTATTATGCAAAGTGTTTCATGCATGAATAACGGAAGTACACTTGCACATGAAATGGGCCATTATCTAGGACTGTACCACACCCACTCTAGCTCATTTGGAGATGAAGCAGTTGATGGTTCTGATTGTGCAACGGAAGGAGATTTGATTTGTGATACTCCAGCAGATCCGACCTTAAGTTCTGGGAACAACTTCGACAATGATGGTTGTTACTACTATGGAACTAGTTTAGATGAAAACGGTGACACATACGTTCCTCATGTAAGCAACTTGTTGTCTTATACCTCAAAAGAGTGTAGATATAAACTTACTGAAGAGCAAACGATCAAACTACTGTGGACCTTGCAAAATGAAAGAACATATTTGACGTGCACTCCACCTAGTCTTGAAGCGTCTTTTTACGTTCGAGAAGAGGAAACATGTGCCACTTCAAAGGGCTTCTCATTCTACAATGTATCTCAAGGAACTATTACGAGCCAAAGTTGGGATTTCGGCGATGGCGTAGGAACATCAACAGATGAATCTCCAGACTATATTTATGGAACGAGTGGAATTTACACGGTAACATTGACGGTCAATAATGGTGGATCTACAGAAACGTAYTCGAAAAAAGTAGTAGTTGGAGTTATTTCGATTCCTTATATGAATGATTTTGAAGCAGGAACAGCAGCTTTGGATGGATTCGTGATGTACAGTTCAATGAAAAACGAAGTACTTGTTGATCCCGATGCCGCAGAATCTGGATCATATGGACTCCTACTCGATGGAACAGAAGAAAACTCAACCAGTCCGACATTCCAAACACCGAATATCACTGAAGCCTTTGATGAATTATGGAATCCATATTATAAAGCTAGGGCTGAGTTGTGCGTTGATGCCTCATGGTATACAGATTTGCAACTTGAATTTGACAAAAAACAACTACGCACAAGTAACGATGATTATACGAACTTTAGAATTACTGTGAATGGACAATTGGAGGGATCTGTCGTACAGGTGAACTCTCCAGGGAATGACGACACTGACTTCACTCACTTAACCTATGATTTATCAGCATATAATGGACAGATAATCACAATTGGATTCGAAGGAACGCACAAATATCACAAGGATAAAAGTGGAACGGACAATGGAACTGCAACGTTCATCGATAACATCAGTATCACGGGATTGCTTTCAACTACTGAAGTTGACGACTTAAATGCAGTTACGATCTATCCAAACCCAGCAGAAAATTTGATTTCATTCCATGTGGGTGAACACGATTTCAATGACTTTTCAATTGTTGATGTCTTGGGCAAAGAAGTAAATGATCTAACGGTGATCCAATCAACTGATGGGAACCTTATTCAATTGGATATTTCTCAATTAAGTTCTGGAACGTATTATGTTCGAACGATTGTTGGAATGGGTAAATTCTATAAAAAGTAAATCTGTGAGAAAAATACTTCTACTCATTGCATTGGCTTTTCTGATCACTAGTTGTTCAAGTGAATACGAGGTTGAAGATGAATTGTACTTGTGTCTAGACAGTGAGTTTTCGAAACAATCATTGGACCTAGAAAAAACGCTCGACAGCTTAGAAATATTATGCATTAATGAAGGCATACTTCTTTCTAATTCTCCCTCAGACTATAGGCAGTATTATCAGACAAACATTGATCAAGGAATGCTATTGTTCATTCATAGCCATTATTTAAATGAAGTTACGAATAAAGTGAAATTGAGCTATGTTGACTTGGAACGCTGCGCTTTGAGAAAATTTGATGGCGCAACATTCGACAAAAGTAAATTTGGTAGGATTTCGAACTTGATTGACAGCATGGTTATTGCCACAGGACAAATTACAAGCGGAACCGTAGCGAAAGCTCATTTGCAAGTATTGTCAGATCGAGATTTTGAGCACCCTTTTTACCGTGCAAATGTTTTACTATCCTTCCAGCACTTGCACTTTAATCGGTACATGTTTGGTGATGGTAAATATATCAGAGCGATCCCAAAAAAGTTAGATTTTAACTAATCATCGCTTACAAGTAGATTACCCAAAATAATGTATTTTAGAAGCCACTAACATCAAAACTCTGTTCTATGAAAATCACTTCACTTGTCCTATTTGGGATTATTTCAATTGCACTATTTTCGTGTGACAATACTACTGACAATAACGATCCAACTAATCCAGTTGAGAATAAAGACAAAGACTCTACAAAAGCGATTGCACCAATTGATAATCCAGAGAAAGTTTCGGATCAAAGTCCTGTCTATGGGATTGACATTTCAAAGTATCAAGGAGATGAAATGGACTTACTCAATAAAAGTGAAGACAGCCTGAGTTTTGTAATCTGTCGTTCCTCACAAGGAATTACCTATACTGATCCAAATTTCTCGAAAAACTGGAAAGAAATCAAAGAAAAAGGATTCATTCGTGGAGCTTACCACTTCTATATGTCCGATGATTCTCCTGAACAACAAGCGGAACATTTTTTAAGTTTAATTTCTGATTTAGAAGCTACAGATTTCCCACCAGTTATAGATTTTGAAGAATTGAGTATCGCTGAAGGCTCGGACAAGGAGCAGGTAATTGAAGATTTATGGACGTTTATTTTCCTTATTGAAGAGAAATCTGGCCGTAAGCCAATTATTTACACTGATGTGAACATTGGCAACAGTTACCTAACAGCTTCTCGTTTTGCCAACTACACTTTATGGATAGCGAATTACACATCTGCAGAAAGTCCGACAATGCCGGGTGCTTGGAAAGGAATGGATTGGACCCTCTGGCAAAAAACGGACGACTATCATTTCGAAAATATTCAAAATGATTTTGATCTTTTCAACGGTGATTTAGATGACTTGAAAAAGTCTATTTCTGGGAGTAATACAAAGTAGATTAGATCATTATAGAAAAGTTCAACTGAGCTTGAGTCAATTCACGGGAACACTTGGCTCCTATTGGAAGCAGCTCATTGTAGTTCAGTGTTTATTGGAGTCAATATTATAAGTAAGTTTGCAATTAACACGAAACATTGTTGAAGGTATGAACTTAATAGAATTCCAAAACTCCAAAATTGAACTTGCAAAATTGGTGCTCGATATTGAAGACGAAACTCTTCTCCAGAAAGTTCTCGGCTGTCTAGTGGAAGGTAAAATAGATTTAATTAATAAACCAACTTCCAAAATGAAAGAAGACCGTCAATATAAACGAACATACCAAAAGGAAGATGTACTTCGAGGAGGTATAGAGGATATAAAAGAAGGACGATCAATTTCAGTGAATGAATTCGCAATAAAATTATCATTAACCAATTGATCCCCTAAGGTGGGCAAGTCCAAATACTCCAATTGTTTTTAATTTGGATTTAGACTTGAATTAATGCTATAACCACATCATCTTGAAATCAGACAATTCTGGTTTATCACCAAATTCAACCACAATTTGATGCGTCCCAGGCAACAAACTTTGGAAGTTGTAATCGAATTTAACACCAAACTTGTCTGAACTAATCCAGAAATCCTTGAGGAACTTAGTCGTTTCAATCGTTAGAACACCTACTTTTCTAACACCGGCTGAATCAAATGACAGTTTCACAGATGATTCTGGTGCTTTTTCTCGCTTCAATTTGACATTATCGTACGTCCGCGAATGATTCTTTCCTGTATTATCTTTCCATGAAAAAACGAGGTGTGCATTCATCTTTTGAAGATCCTTCTTCACTGTTTTCATACACAATTGCTGCGATCCCTGACCATTTACTTGTTGAGAGAGCTCAATTGTTGCTTTCTTCTTCCCAAATAGATCGTACACCTCACATTGGATCTCGCACATAAACGTATCCACAACATCTGAAACCAAGTAGAAATCGATATCATCCAAGCTGTTGTATTTCGCAACAACTGAAACATCTTCATAATCCTTCTTCATTTCATATTGAAGTGCCTTCCAGTTTCCGAAGTAATCGACGCTCGACCAAGAAGAAACCTGCCAACAATCGTTCAATTGCCAAACAAGCGTTCCTCCACACCGTGGAAAATCAATTCGATGTCCTGCAATTGCCATACTCACCGCTTTGGACTGCGTCAATTGAGAAAAGTAGATAAACTCCTCGAAATTGTCAGGTTCTCCATACAGGTTTTTCGCATGCTTCAAGATCATGTTGTTTCCAACGTAGCTCTTTTGGTGGTGCTTCATCACATCTGATTTCAAATCCCAATCGCTTGGTTCAGAAAAGGTCTTGATAGTATTGAATTCAGGAAAACTCTGGAATCCGTACTCGGCATTGAACCTTCCTATTTTCTTCCCGAAATCCTCAATTGGATCTTTTCCATGCCATACGCCCCAGTAATGCTGTGATCCATGATTGTAGAAATCCGTTTTCCCCCAATTGCTCAAAGGCGAAGTGTGGATATATGGGATCGACGTATATTCCTTTACAATGTTGGGAGCTACTTCTTTAAAAATACGGTCGTAAGAAGCTTCGATTTCCTTGGCACTTTTTCCGAATAGACCATATTTGATTTGGAAGCCCCAATTTCCCCAAGCGACTTCAACTTCATTGTTACCATTGAATTGAACAACACTTGCGTGAGCAGCAATCCGTGGGACTTGGTAGTTGAATTCCTCCGTGATATTTGCAATGAACTTGTCGTCTCCAGGATACATCGCACACGCGAACATAAAGTCCTCCCAGACCATAATTCCCAATCGATCACACGTTTCGAAGAAGATTTCATCCGGATAATAACCTCCACCCCAAACGCGAACCATGTTGAAATTGGATTCAGCCATGGTTTCAACCAAGGCCTCAATGTCTTTGTCCTTTACGCGCGCTGGGAAAATATCTTGTGGAATGTAGTCTGCTCCTTTGCAGAATAGTTTCCGCCCATTGATCTTGAAATAATAACTGGTTCCCCACTCATCCTCTTCCATGATCAATTCTGACGTTTTCACTCCAAACTGGAATGATTTCCCATCAATGAATTCATTTTCCTTCGTGAAAATCCATTCCTCGTTGTACAAATTTTGCTTTCCATGACCACGTGGCCACCAAAAAAGCGGATTGATCAACTGTGAAGTTCTTCGTCCTACTCCATTTTTGATCACGATCTCTTGTTTCCCGAAATGGTTACTAGTCCAAACAAGCGTGTCATCTTTTTTGACAGCAAATTCCACCATCATTTCCATTTCAGCACCATCATCTTCAATAGAAGCAGTATTGATCGTAGAATTAATGATACGGTTGTTGTCGTAAGCGTGAATTTGGGCAACTTTATTGAACCCTATCGTGTTTAATCGAAGCGACCAATCCCATCCGAATTGATATTGTGGCTTACGAGTGAGCGGCGCAATTGCATTTTTGTGAACATCATTTGGAGCAGGCAGTTGATAGCCCATTTCCTTGTATGTCTTTTCGTGATAAATGACTGGTGGTGTAATGAAGACTTGGATCTCGTTCATTCCGCTCTTCGCAAACTCCTTGATCTGAGCGCGGTGTGGAATAAAGGCATTGGCCGTTTCTAAAATGAGCGTTCCATTAAAATAAATCTTGGCGTAGGTATCTACTGAAGGCAATTCTAACTCTAAATATTCTTTTGAAAGCTGTTCATCCGTTAGAAATACGATCGATTTGAACTCCCAAACGTGTTCTTCGAACCATCCAAATTTGAGTTCATTCATTCCATAAAATGGATCAGGCATTTCACCTGTTGCAATCAATGCTTCCTGAACGGAACCTTTTGCCCCTAGATCTTGCCATGACTTTTTGAGAGGATGTAAAAACGACCATTCGATTGGCGCAGATTGCACATTTCCATTCTGACTATTTGCTTCAAACCCCATAATCAAACACACTATTAATAGCCACTTCTTCATTTCTTACCACTTTCGATCAAATCCAGCATCGATCAGTTCTTCTTTTCTTGTTGTTTTTAGCGCGAAGTTGAATCCTTCGTATACCGAGTAAGCACCGTGATTTCCAAATTTATCAAGTGCTAGAAAACCGACTTGAAGTCCTGTTAAATCCTCGTGTTTTTGAATAATTCTTTCCACCGCCATTTCGCAGGCTTCTTGAGGAGAAAATCCTTGTCGCATCAGCTCAACAACGGTATGACTTCCAGCAATTCTAATTACGGCTTCACCAAGACCAGTTGCACAGGCTGCTCCAATTTCATTATCGACAAACAGACCGGCTCCAATAATCGGTGAATCACCAACGCGCCCGTGTAATTTATAGGCCCAACCACTTGTTGTGCAAGCTCCACTCAGATTCCCATGAGCATCCAATGCGAGCATCCCAATTGTATCGTGATTTTCACTGTTAATTTCAGGCTTCTTGAAAACTTCCTTGTTTTCCTTCTTCCATTTTTTCCAATCCTTCTTAACTTCTTTGATCGGTGTTTTCGCTTTCGCATGTCCATAATCCAGCGCAAATTCGCGTGCCCCTTCTCCAACCAACATCACATGTGGAGTGCTATCCATTACTTGTCGAGCAACAGATATTGGATGAGCAATACCTTCGATACAGCCAACCGCTCCACAGCGCGATTTGTGATCCATGATACATGCATCCAAGGTCACATGACCATCGCGATCAGGTCTTCCACCAATACCAACACTTCTATTTGTCAAGTCAGCTTCAGTTACCATGACACCTTTCTCAACAGCATCCAATGAATTCCCATTCGACTCAATCTCTTTCCAAGCTTCCGCATTTGCAGCCAAACCGTGATTCCATGTTGAAATAACTACTTGTTTTCTCGCTACGCGAAATTGGCTTTCCATTGATTTCTCAATTAGCTCAGCAGCTTTTACAGGTTTGATAAAACTCATCGCGGCACCAACCAAGCCCAGTTTAAAGAAGGTCTTTCTATTCATTCTATTCTTTTTTCAACTAGTTAATATTAAAACTGAGGTTTCAATATCTTGATAAGTCAGCTGACTTATCGGCTTTTATTCTTTAAATATTCTCTCAACCACTTTCGATAAGTCGCTACGTTCTTGTTGTGTTCAGAATTCGTCGTTGCAAAATTGTGATGTCCCGTTCCATCGCCACAAAGGAAAATGTAACTCACATCTGCCGGGTTCAATACAGCATCTACTACTTTATATGGAGGCAAACAAATCGGTCCAGGAGGAATTCCTCGGTAGATATACGTGTTGTACGGACAATCTTTATCTCGGTGAACATCCAATAAACGTTCAATTCCTTTCAAGCGATCTGGCCAGCAGAATTTAAACGTGGGATCAGCCTGAAGCGGAATTCCTTGTTCAATTCGATTCAAATATAGCTTCGCGATTGTCGGCCACTCTTCAGGAACACGTGATTGCTCCATGTAAACAATACTTGCTAATGTGACGGCTTGCGAAGGAGATGTCAATCCGATTTTTTTTAATTTCTGACGGCGTTCTGCTGTCCAGT
This sequence comes from Fluviicola sp., assembly GCA_002733985.1. Classification (GTDB taxonomy): domain Bacteria; phylum Bacteroidota; class Bacteroidia; order Flavobacteriales_D; family Crocinitomicaceae; genus UBA4466. Next base: position 51,527 of record NVXP01000016.1, read on the forward strand.
AAGCTCGGAATTCAGCTGCCATGATTTCAACAAACTTCGCTGCATCTGTATCGAAGTACATTTGGTATTCCTTTGGAATAAACAACGCTGGAACCTGTTCAGCCGTAAAACCGTATTTCTTGAGTGTGTTTTCATCGAGGATGTAATCTACAATTGATGCGCTGTCGGCCAAAATGCATTTACTGATATTAGAACCAATGTCAGCTATTACTTCACATCGATTAAAAAGCACTCGAACCTTCTTCTCTGCTTTCCCATGACCATTTTCGTCCTTGACGAAGCCATCGATGAGATTACCAAAAGTAGTTCCTGTAAGAATGATGTATTTCCCAGCGGCAAATGAATTTGTATCAATGGAATTCTCAGCTGCTGTGTCAAAGAATTGTTTTTCATTTGACAAGACACCCTTCTCTACTAGTACTTTTGCTAGTTCAGTTGCAGATGGATCTTCACGAAAAAGAAATTTCACCTCTGTCCCGTTTACCGTACGAGACGTGTTTGAAAATAGTGATTTAATCTTGTGTCGACCCATATAGCCAACAATACCAATCAGTGCAACAAGTATAATTACAATTCCTTTTTTACCCATTTTTCAACTACAATTGAATTTGTATTTTTTCCAGCTTCACTATTTGATTGGATAAGGTATCCCATTTTTTCGAATAGTTTCCGGCTTTGTTCATTTTCACTATGAATTAACGCAGATAATCGATCAACACCGAGCTTTAATGCTTCTTCTTCAATCAAATAAAGCGCTCTCGAAGCATATCCTTTTCTCCGAAAATCACGTTCAGCGATCAAAATACCAATTGCCCCTGATTTATTTTCATAATTAATGTCAAATATATCAACAGCACCAAGTAAGGTTTCGCCAGAATGGATAATGAAACGAAGCTGTGAAGGATGTTCTGTGTTCTGGAAAGAATCAATTAATTGGACAATATCCTTGAGAGAATATGGACTTTCATTATCACTTACGTTCCAATTTTCAGGGTTATTTTCCCAAGAAAGAATGGTTTCTGCATCGCTAATTATTGGTAAACGAAGAGAAATTTCCATTCAACTTATTTTGAGAGTGAGACTAGGTAGGCGTGGATATCTTCAGTTGAATATTCAGGTAATTCAATGGAGGTTTGTTCGATGTTCCAAGCAATTTTTTTCCCCAACGCTCCTTTGATGTCAAGTTCATCCAGTAACTCTGAAAGCTTCCGAGGTACTTGTATGTTCAACGCAGTTTTGATGGGATTCAGACAAGTCACTTCGTGAGCAATCGTTCGTTCATAACTTGAAAAAACATTTTCGCAGTCTTCAAGAGTCAATTCCGTATTCAACTCAATTGCTAAAACTGGCAATTTCTTGCGTGTAATGATTTCAATAAGATCATTGAGGTCCGAATTTAGATCTACCCCATTTGCTTTCAAACTGAAATATCGGCTGTCCACTGACAACCCCATGTGCGGAGGGATATTTGTTGGATTCCAAACCCACAGATAGCGCGATTCAAGAGAGAAATCACTCTGATCATATGCGACAATTTCGCTTAACATTGTCTTACAGTTCAATAGTACCATGAAATACTGAAATTGCTGGTCCGCTTAACCAAATATTATTAAATCCACCCTGTCCATTTGAACTCGCTTCAACCGAAAGGTCTCCACCTTTTGTTTCCACTTCAATTCGACTTAAATCTGGGTACTTTTCCAGTTGAATCAATCCACAAGCTGTTACACCTGTCCCACAAGAAAGTGTCTCATCTTCCACTCCACGTTCATACGTTTCAACGCGAATTTCCGAGTTCGACTTTTCAATTAAGTAATTAACATTAACTCCCTCTTTTACAAAACGTTCTGAATACCGAATACTTTTACCGTAGGAAACAATATCAGAATCGTTTTCAGACTTAAAGTGAACATAATGCGGTGATCCCGTATCGACAAGAAAGTCCTGATTGATGTGATCAATTTTGGCAACATCCAACATTTCTAATCGAACAATTCCATCTGCTATTTCTGCTTGATGAATTCCATCGATTGCATTGAATCTAGTTGTCGATTTGATCAAGCCAATTTCTTTCGCAAAAGCGGCACTACATCGAGCGCCATTTCCACAAAAACTTTGGGTGCCGTCGGCATTGAAATAATCGACGTAGAAATCTGCTGAGTTCTCTTTTGAAAGTTTGATTAAACCATCCGCGCCGATTCCCAATTTGCGATCACACAAAAAGCGAATTTGATCCAAAGTCAAACTGTCGTATTCTCCTGTCATGTTGTCTAACATCACAAAATCATTTCCCGTGCCTTGATATTTTACAAAATTGATCTTCATGCCCTGCAAAGTTAAAGAAAGAATTCAATCAGTCTAACGATTTCCCTTATCTACTTTGACTTATTCAAACTTAAAGGAATGAGGGATTTAACTGAATAAGTGCTGCTTAACAATCTTTAACACGCCAGGGCCTGTATCAAAACGCAGATTGGCGTTATACTTGATAGAAAGAAACTAGTTTTAAACAAGCCGAGCAGTCAACTGACTGATCAAGACACTGAAGCTGAGGCTTCAAATTTTCATCAATAGAGAAAAATGAATATGAGCAACAAATTGACAATTTTTGGACTAGGACTACTGGGAGGAATGTTACCACTTGCAGCATTTGTTATAATGAACGGAAGCACTGATACATCGCCTCAATCAGATACCATTCTAGATTCTCAATCGAATAGTTTAGCACAACGAACAAGTTTTAATTGGTCGAATGCCGTTCCATCGGAAGATTTCGTAATGGCTTCAGAAAGTAGCTTGAACTCTGTTGTACACGTTACCACGAAAGTAGAAAAGACGCATTTTCAGCGAGATAGGTTTTCTGAGTTTTTCTATGGCCCAGGTGCGGGAGGTCGTGAATTGAAACAATACGGAGAAGGTTCAGGATCAGGTGTAATTATTGGTAGCGACGGATATATAGTAACCAACTATCATGTTATAGCTGACGCGAAAGAAATTGAAGTGACACTCAATGATAATCGAAAATACAAAGCAACTATTGTTGGTACCGACCCTTCAACTGATATTGCGGTATTGAAAATCGAGGCGAAGAATCTAAAAGCATTGCCACTGGGGAACAGTGACAATTTAGATGTAGGTGAATGGGTTTTGGCAGTAGGAAATCCTTTCAATTTAACATCAACGGTAACTGCTGGAATTGTTTCTGCGAAAGCTCGGAATTTGAATATGATCGGTGGAGGGAAATCCAGTGACGGAATGGTGCCAATTGAATCATTCATTCAAACAGATGCAGCAGTGAACCCTGGAAACAGTGGTGGCGCTCTTGTGAACACGAAAGGAGAATTAATCGGAATCAACACCGCTATTGCTTCGCGAACAGGAAGTTATTCAGGTTATTCATTTGCTATTCCAGTGAATCTCGTAAAAAAAGTCATGAAGGATTTGATTAGTTACGGAGTAGTTCAACGCGGATATTTAGGGATTCAAATGAACGATATCACACAAGAATTGAAAGAAGCGAAGGGATTGAAAAACCTTAAGGGCGTTTATGTGGCAAATGTTATGGCGAACAGTGGTGCAAAAAAAGCAGGGATCGTTTCTGGAGATGTTATTCTGAAAGTTGGAAACGAACCGGTAGTATCTGCATCATCGTTACAAGAGAAAATCGGAAGCCGTCAACCAGGAGATAAAGTTGCCATCACAGTTCGACATGCAAATGGAAGTATAGAGACAAAAGGGATCGTTCTTCGGAACAAGAATGGAGAAACAAGCTTGATAACAAAGAAAGAAATTCAAAAAAACAATGCCTTAGGCGCAACTTTTGGGACTTTATCGAGTAAAGAGAAACAAGAACTTAACATAACGAGCGGAGTTAAAATTGAATCGTTGGGAGCTGGGAAGCTAAAATCCGCTGGTCTACAAACAGGTATGATCATCACAAAAATCAACAATCAATCCGTTACAAGTGCTGAGGAATTAACGAAAAAATTAAGAGAAAGCAATGGAGGCGTATTGCTAGAAGTTATGACACGATCAGGGATGAAAGATTATGTAGCGATTGGACTTTAACGGTCTAATACTAAAAGATAAAGTCCCAATTAAGAAAATGTGAAATTTGTCCTTGTTTTTTTTGGATAACGTTTGCTTTTCGTCGTATCTTTGCGATTGTGCATTTAATGCAAAAAAGTAGGAGGATAAAACAACTATGAGACAACTAAAAATTACGAAGTCGATTACCAATCGCGAAAGCCAGTCATTAGACAAGTATTTGCAAGACATTGGTAAAGAAGAGTTGATCACTGCAGAGGAAGAAGTAGAATTGGCTAGAAAAATCAAGCAAGGAGACCAACGTGCCCTTGAAAAACTTACTAGAGCCAATCTTCGATTCGTAGTATCGGTAGCAAAACAGTACCAAAATCAGGGTTTAACCTTACCTGACCTTATTAATGAGGGAAACTTAGGTCTTATTAAAGCAGCACAGAAATTTGATGAAACTCGTGGATTCAAATTTATCTCGTATGCTGTATGGTGGATTCGTCAATCAATCTTGCAAGCTTTGGCTGAGCAAGCACGTATTGTCCGTCTTCCATTGAACCAAGTTGGTTCATTGAATAAAATAAACAAAGCGTTTTCACGACTTGAACAAGAATTCGAACGTCCACCATCTGCTGAGGAATTAGCAGAAGCATTGGAAGTTCCAGAAGACAAAATTAAAGAAAGCCTGAATGTTTCAGGACGTCACGTATCAATGGATGCTCCCCTATCTACATCTGAAGATGGAGGAACATTGATGGATGTAATGGCAAATCACGATTCACCGAAAGCCGATCACGCGTTGATGGCTGAGTCACTTCAAAAAGAAATCGAACGCTCGTTGAGCACACTGACTGATAAGGAACGTGAAATTATTCGATTGTTCTTTGGAATTGGAATGAATCATGGCTTGACATTGGAAGAAATTGGAGCTAAATTTAACTTAACTCGCGAACGTGTTCGTCAGATTAAGGAGAAAGCCATCCGACGACTCCGACATACGTCGCGAAACAAATTACTGAAAGCTTATCTCGGATAACATTTTAAAAGCTGCCCTTTTGTGGGCGGCTTTTTTTTATTACATTTTTTTATAATTACAACACTTATATAACACATGGAGGCAGCGCTAGGTTACGAACAAGAATTGAAATCGCACATTAAGCAAGAACGTGCGGCAGTAAAACTTTCCAGCAACGTAGGAGAATTATTATATGATAAAGGAGTAGAATTGGTTTTCTTCCGAAATCATCTAAATGATATCACAGTAGCACAAGTATTAAAATTGCACGTCTACTCAAAAAAAGTAGTAAACAAACCAGTTGATATTTTCACTTGTGCTGATTTGTCGCAAGAATTGTTGAGCATGGATTTGGCTCCTGCAAAATTAGACATCGGTAAATTAGCCAGCGAATGGTTGAAGGAACAAGCCGACTATTCTTCGAAACGAGCATTCTTGGATGATAAATTAGCAGCATTTGGTTTTGACAATGCGCAGCCAGTTGAACCCCGTGATGTTGTCTTATACGGATTCGGTCGAATTGGACGTTTAGCAGCTCGTGAGTTAATCAAACAAGCTGGTAAAGGACAGCAATTACGTCTTCGTGCAATTGTAACACGTGGAGATTCTCCTGAACAACTTGAAAAACGTGCAGCGCTATTGAAAAATGATTCCGTTCACGGAGCATTTGATGGAACTGTTAGCGTAGATGCTGAAAATGCAATCTTGGTTATCAACGGACAAATCGTTAAGATGATTGCCGCTGCTCAACCTGAAGACATCGATTACACAAAATATGGAATCAACAATGCGTTGATCATTGACAATACAGGAGTATTCACAAATCGTGAAGCTCTGTCGAGACACTTGAAAGCAAAAGGTGCATCCCGTGTATTATTGACTGCTCCAGGTAAAGAAATTCCAAATATTGTTTACGGAATCAACCAAGGAGAATTAGACCTTGACACTGAAAAAATCTATTCTGCTGCGTCATGTACAACAAATGCGATTTCTCCAGTATTGAAAGTCATAAATGACGCTTATGGAGTTGTAAAAGGACACATTGAAACGATTCATGCATATACCAACGATCAAAACTTGTTGGATAACATGCACAAGAAACCACGTCGAGGTCGCTCTGCAGCAATCAACATGGTTATTACATCAACAGGAGCTGGAACAGCGGTAACCAAAGTTATTCCAGACTTGAAGGACAAATTAACTGCGAATGCAGTTCGTGTTCCTACTCCAAATGGATCATTAGCGATCTTGAGTCTTGAATTAGGGAAAACAACATCCGTTGACGACATTAATGAATCAATGAGAAAAGCCGCTTTGAATGGTGAGTTGGTGAATCAAATTTACTACGCAACTGATCCTGAACTAGTTTCGAATGATATTATTGGAAACAACTGTTGCTCAGTATTCGATTCCAATGCAACGATTGTAGCGAAAGATGGAAAGAACGTTGTATTGTACGCATGGTACGACAACGAATTTGGATATACAAAACAAGTAATCCGTATGGCGAAATACATTACTAAAGTACGCCGCGCAATTTACTACTAAGAACATCGTACTGATTTTTTAGAATATTCGATACTTCGATTAAGTAGATAGTAGACTAGAATCAGAGCAGATATTTAAAATCCCTTTCATTCCGATAGCAATCGGAAAATGAGAGGGATTTTTTTGTTCAATTATTCGGGCGCATTTCCATCTTCAGGCTTTAGTGCTTCACAAAAAACATGTGATTCAGTTCCTTGCCTTCTTTTAATCAGGGCAAGCACAGCCCTACTCGTTTTTCTTGTTTGCAGCTATCACCTTTCGTTGGGCGCGGCAACCGTTTAAAGACAAGACTTCGCCCAGTCATCAGGAAAGTTATATTCTCATTCCATACTGCTTTTCCACAAGCAGATGTTGCGTTAAGGATACTAGCGGCATTCCTTATTTTAGGAATACAGCGGATAGCCTGCCCCTACTCATCCCATGTATTGAGTTCATCACTTGAAATAAAATTGAGGGGAACGCCCAACTATTCTAATGTATTTCTTCTAAGCGCCCCTACTTCTTCTATTCTAATACTGTTTTTTACATTAAATCGGGGTTAGCTAAAAAAACTGCTACTTAATAATTCCCCACCACATAACTTACTGATAAACAGTGTTGATAATGTTTTTTGATGCTACCAGATAAAGCATTTTCCAATTTCTTTTTTGTCGGCACAAGTGGTCATACATTTGTGTTGAAAATTAAAACAATAAAAAACGATGAAAAAAATTATCTTATTTGGTTTATTGATTGCTTCTGTTGCAACGCTTAACAGCTGTGGTGGATCAGAATCTGTAAAAGAAGCTACAACCGTTAAATTAACAGGTCACGTTCAAGCTGTAACCATGGGACAGGCTCCATTGGTTGTTGCCGTAGGAGAATATACAGATAATTACATGTCTGAAGACATCGCAATACTTGTTGGTACAGGAAAAAAAATTATTCGAGTAGAAGTATATGTAAAGAATAATGGGAAGATTGATTTCAATGTATCACCTGCGTCATTTACACTTGACAATGGGAAAGAAACCGTTGAGGTAAATAGTCTAATCTCGCTCAAACTGGATGATTATACGATATACGATGGAGATATTGGTTCAACCTATACCAAAGGCTTCCTTTTCTATGAGGTGAATGCCGATGCAAAAGTAGAAGATTATAAGTTGAACATTCGCAATACAATGAATGGAGACACGCATTTAGCAAGTATCTCATTAAAGCAAAACGATGGTGCTACTGAAGTTGCTGAAAACACTGAACTTTCTTTAACAGAAAAGACAATTGAAATTGAAGACATCGTATTTAATGGTAAAGGGACTTTAACCATTAATAAAGTAATCGAAAACTACGTAGTAAAAGGGGAAGATGAAGATATGGAAGCTCCATATGCTCAAAATGTACGAGTAGAATACACCGTTTCAGTAGAAGCAGGAAGTATATATTGCTCAACAAGCAATTTCAAGTTGAAAACAGGACTATTGAAAAACTCAATTTTTGCGGGTACTGATGAATTGGAGTCTGGAGCACTGAAAGCAGGAGAAGAACGAACAGGATACGCCGTATTTAGTGTACCCGTTGGAGATACTGATTATACATTCGTGTATAGTGATGATAGTACTATAAAATTAAAATAAATACCTACAACCACTGACGAGGCCCATCTTATATAAGGTGGGCTTCGGCTTTTAAACTAGTTCTTGAATTAAAAATTAGTGAAAGATCGATTCACGATTGTTACATTTGATATTAATGGTTAAAATAAAAGAAATAAGAATAGTACTACTCTACCTTATGCTTTGCATGGCACCGTTGTATGGGCAACAATCTGATTTTGAAAAAGCCATCGCTCAAGCTCAAAACGGAGAATACGAAAAAGCAACGAACTATTTTCTGCAAGAATACACACTAGGACACAGCAGACAGGACACTTCACAGATGATCATTGCTTCCCGAATGTTGGGAAACGTATTCAGTCTAATAAAAGATACTGTAAATCGTAAAAAATACTACCTACTTTCAATCGGTTTGTCCCGAGAATTTGGTGATGAACAAGCACTTTTGTACAGTCTAATGTCACTTAGTTACATGTATGTTGGTGATTATCAATCAAAACGTGCCTTAGAGGTTTGCGAAGAAGCGATTGAACTTATTAAAACAACGGAAAACAACACGGTTAGAAACGATACATCCACCATTGGGGCAATTTATATCAATACTGGGGCGGCATACGGACGTCTAGGAAATACTTCCAAAGCCCTTCACCACTATTTGATTGCCCTGAGCTACTTCGAAAAGTTTTCAAATCCACGTCGTGAGATGGTAAAGCTATACAGTAATATTGCCGATTGTTACAGGGATCAGAATCTGAAAGAAAAAAGTCGTAATTTTTATGAGAACGCACTAAACCTTGCGTTAACCTTAGGAATTCAACACGACATCCAATCTGCCGTTGACGGCTTGTACAAGTGGCACAAAAAGTTTGGTGAGCCTGAAGTCGCATTGGAATACCTGGAGAAGTCGATACAACTTAAAGATAGCTTATTAAACATAGATGTAATTTCCTCAGTGGAAGAATTACATTCGAAATATCAATCCGACCAACTCAAGAAGCAAATCACCGTATTGAGCGAAACAAATAAACAGCACAACGAAAAAATTCAATCAACCCGCCTTTGGATCTTTTTGCTAATCGCTGTCTTACTAATAATTGCAGGAATTGCTGTGAGCCTTATATTGTTCCAACGATTTGCACTTCGAACGCAGCAATTAGAATTTGAGAGGAACCAAGCTGATTTGAGACAACGCGTTCTTACTGCACAAATGAATCCGCATTTTCTGTTTAACTCGCTCAATAGTATTCAACGCATGTACCTTGAAGGAAATACAGAGGAAGCCAATAACTACATGGCAAATTTCGGTTCATTGTTACGAAAAGTACTCACCTACTCCAGCCTTGAAAAAATCGAGCTTTCAAAAGACATTGAATTACTGAAAATGTATCTCGAACTTGAACGAAACAGGGTAGATATTGATTTTCATTTTTGTATTACCACGGATTCTGAGGTCGATGTCTCATTCATTAAGGTTCCGCCCTTGCTGGTACAACCCTTCGTGGAAAATGCAATTTGGCATGGAATTGTTCCGCTGAATAGAACTGGACAAATTGAAGTTCACTATTCAATTGAGAAGGATTACCTTAGATGCACAGTGACGGACAACGGAATTGGTTATGAGAAAAGTAAGAATAGCCGAAAGAAAGACCACATTTCCAAAGGTGTTTCAATTGTCCGCGAACGTTTATCGCAACTACCCGACCCTGTTTTAATACGACAAGTTGGCCAATCTGGGACCTGTGTTACACTAAAAATACCTTTTGCATGATTCGAACACTTATCATAGATGATGAAAAAGATGCGCGATTCCTATTGAGGAATCAACTGGAAACACACTTTCCAAATGAACTAGAAATTGTATGTGAGGCGTATAATGTGGAATCTGGATTAGAGGCCATTCGTATACATACACCCGAACTGATTTTTCTTGATATTAATATGCCAGACGGTAACGGGTTTGATTTATTGAAAGAACTTGGAACCTACCCTTTTGATATCATTTTTGTAACGGCCTATGATGAATATGCCTTACAAGCCTTTGAGTTTAGCGCCTTCGGTTACCTAACAAAACCGATCCATAGTGAAAAGCTGAAAACAACCGTGGCTCAATTCATTGAACGAAAGGACCGAGAACGGTTTGCGAGTGACGATCAAGTGAAAGTTCTCATTGAAAACTACGCGGATAAATCTAAGATCAAAAAACTCGTACTCCCAAATAACAAGGGATTCGAAGTTTGTGAAATAGAAGACATTCTTCGTATTGAAAGTGACGGGAATTACAGTAATTTCTATTTACTCAACGAGGATAGGTTCATTTCTAGCAAAACACTTGGTCTATATGACACATTACTTGCTCCTTACGGCTTCTTTCGCATACACCAAAGTACAGTGATCAATATGCGATACGTGAAGGGATTTAAAAAAGCTGGAGGAGGAACAGTCCAACTCACGGATGGTTCTATTCATAAAATATCGAGGTACAGGAAGGATGATTTTTTACAGAAGTTTTTATAACCATTTGGGAGTGTTTCCCTAGTACAATGCGTTATACGCAATGAAGAAAATATCAACCATAATTTCATGTACACTATTGTTAAGTAGCTTTGAAATATTGGATCCTTCGATTAAGCAGATAGTAGACTAGAATCAGAACAGATATTAGAATCCCTTTCGTCCCGATAGTAATAGGGAAAACGAAGGGGATTTTTTTATTCAATTATTTTGGGCGCTCCCTGATAGCTTTCAGGATAGTCTCCAAGCTTTAGTAATTCACAAAAAACGCGTGAATCAGTTCCGTTCTCTTGACGTTGCACGTTGGCTTCTACTTCATTTTACTATTCACAGCTATCACTTTTATGTCGGGCGCTGACAATTGTTTTCACGTACATAATACTAGGTTAAATCACTATTTCTATCTAACTTAAATAGAACACGATTGATTTTAACCTACCCACTATGCAACCAGAAATTCATTTAAACCATGGAGTTTATCATGGAACAGCGGTAATTCTTTGCCATTTTGAATACAACCCACGTCTCATTCAAGAGTTCCGACATTACCCAAATTCAAGTTGGCACAATGAAGGAAAAACATGGATGATCACAAGTTCAGTGATTTCTATTGAGCATCTTAAAAAGTACTTTTACGGTATTGCAAAAATTAACGCTTCGAAACTTTCTGCAAAAACCTTGGAGCAAGTAAAACTAAAAGCCCCGACACTGCCTAAGTTTTTGTCAATCAATGAATCTTCCATTAACGGCTTTATCGATTACATGAGATCACTTCGTTATAGTGAAAACACCGTTAAATCGTATGCGGACTCTTTAAAATTACTCATCCGATTCCATCAAAACAGACAACTCAAAGAGTTCACGCTTGAACACATTCAAGAATTCAATAAGGATTACATTTTAAAGTACAATTATTCAGTTTCATTCCAAAATCAGTTCATTAATGCCTTAAAACTCTTTTACAAGAGCAACAAAGAATCCATGGTCGAAATTGAAGATCTTGAGCGTCCCTTTTCGGCAAGAAAACTACCAGTGATTCTAAGTTTAAAGGAAGTGGAGCGCCTCATAAATCAGATTGTTAATTTGAAGCACCGTACTATGATTGCCGTAATCTATTCTTGCGGTTTACGTCGTGGTGAATTAATTAATCTACGCGTAGGTGATATTGATTCTGAAAGAATGCTTATCCATATTAAAGGAGGTAAAGGTAAAAAAGATCGAATGGTACCACTTTCTGATAAAACACTCATCATACTGCGCAATTACGCTCGGGCTTATAGACCAAATGATTTGATTTTTACTGGATCAACAGGAGGATTCTATTCGGGAAGCAGCCTACAATCAGTTTTCAAGAGTGCAAAAATAAAGGCCAAGATAACAAAGCCTGCTACCCTTCATACACTTAGACACTCATTTGCAACTCATCTGTTAGAGTCTGGAGTTAACCTTAGGTATATCCAGGATGTTTTAGGGCACTCTAGTTCAAAAACAACTGAAATTTACACGCATGTTAGTTCCGAAGAGCTTAAGAAAATTATTAGTCCAATCGAAAAATTAAATATCTCATTATAGTTGATAAACATGCACATAACACACCTGTTTTGAACATTATGAACTATTTTTACGTGTATATATACTAGTTGTATTTAATCGATCCCCGCGATCGGAACCCACCTCCAAATTAGATGTGATCCCCACTCCCAAAGATTTTAATACGAGACATACTCTAAGATTGAAGGAAACGCTAGTTTGCTTTTAATCTAAAGCTTGTGCGCTTGGCAGCGTGCAAATCTCGATTTGTGACGTGACACGTCCGCAAGCTTTAAATAAGTTACCCATATAAAATGACAATGTCAAATTGGAGTTTATGGGGGACTTAATCTTAGAGTATGACGGATTGAAGAATTATCTTTAGAAGTGGGGAAAACCTCTTAACAATCATTTCGAACTCTTTTTAGCAACCCTAAAACGAATACTCATGATTGAATTTGGAGCTGGGTGCTGTATTAATGCGCTAACGCTTGTCGCGGTGACCGACTACGTTTTTGATTAAAAATTTATTCGTAATCGAATAACCGCTAGAGGAAAGAAGTAGTATATAATCGCTATTTTTAAACAAAAACTAAACACAACAACGGCTATACTTCATACACCCCTCCACTTCGTTTCGGCTGTACGAAGTATAGCCTTTAACGTTATACGCCATATAAGATGTTAACGCAAAAACATAAGATTCTGACCTCTTTTTGG
>NVXP01000017.1 GCA_002733985.1 Fluviicola sp.
AAAAGAGAAAGCACTGCTTTCGAAGACTGAGCGCGAACAGCAGTTCGAAGAAGCGAAGGAAGTAAATTGAAACGTTTACGAACTCAACCAATAAACACAGCGCAACTCAAAATACAAGGCATAAAAAAACCCCGACCGTTAGGTCGAGGTTTTAAAATTAGTTGCAAGTATATATTAAATTGCTTTTACATTTACTGCGTTTAATCCTTTACGTCCATCTTCTAAATCGAATTCAACGTTGTCGCCTTCACGAACCTCATCGATACAACCTGAAATGTGTACGAAATGCTCTTGGTTTGAACCTTCTTCAATGATAAATCCAAATCCTTTAGCGTCATTGAAAAATTTTACTGTTCCTTTACTCATAATATATTTATTTATTACGGCAAAGATACTTCCAATTATCTTAGAATAGAAATTTTATTGTATTTTTATTTCATGAAAAATGTTAAAACAGACCTCAAGGGCTCTGTTTAAGGGATAATTGACTGATTACATCAATACTTAATCGAGTGCATTACTAGAATTCTTACTCGCTTTCAACAACTCTTCGTACTGTACCGGTGTTAAATCAGAATGGTAGTAAGCTATCGGGTTTACCTTTTTACCATTTTTGATTACCTCATAATGTAAGTGTGGACCAGTTGATCTTCCAGTGGACCCAACGAAACCAATCATGTGACCTCGACTTATCTTCTGTCCTTTACTTACAGCAACAGCACTTAAGTGAGCGTAGCGTGTTTGATACCCGAAACCATGATTGACAACAATAGACTTTCCGTATCCCCAAGCTTTATTCTCGACTTCTTGAACTACACCATCACCCGTTACGTAAATTTCAGTTCCTTTCTTCGCGGTGAAATCCATTCCCGTATGCATGTGACGGGTTTTGTAAATAGGATCAACTCTCCATCCAAAACCAGAAATCGCACGCTTCAAATCAGAATTACGTATTGGTTGAATTGATGGAACACATGTAATCATGTTTTCCTTCTGTTTAACCAACTTCAACAATTCACGAAATGAAATACTTTGTCCGTTTAATCTTCGCTCAAGTTGATCCAGTCCTATAGATGTTAGAATAAAAAGACTGTCATTCGTTAGTCCTTTCAAATAGGAATACTTGTCGCTCCCTCCTGCTCCCATTCTTCGCAATTCTTCTGGAAACTTATCCGCATACAGTACATTGCGGTAAAGATTCTCGTCGCGTTCTTCAATCACATCCAATACTTCATTGACCAACTTCATCCCTTTTTGAAGACGCTGAAGTTCAACTTCCTGTTTTTCAAAGCCAACGCTTAGTTCTTTATTTTTGGGGGAATCAATTTGACGTGTGAAGAATAGCGCTAAAGTCAATCCAACTAAGACACCTGGAGCACTGGCCAACACGACCCGAAGGATTCGTCTTCCTGTGGACGCATTGACTTCGTCATATGACAATGTCTCTGGATTATACTTGAATTGCTGTTTCACCGGACAAAAATACAAAAGAAATCGGGGACCTTGCTGTTAAAAAAAGTCAACAAAAAAATCGAGACAGAAGCCTCATAGAATCAAAGTGCAGTCCTTTTACTTTAGATAATTCCAGTAACTTTGTCCTGTGAAAAAAATAACCGCCTCCCTCCTTTTCGTTTGTACTAGTATTTTCAGCTTTGGACAATTCGCTGGACCTCCAGGAACACCAGGAACCACTGCCATGTTTCGTGACAGTTCTGCTTTCATCAACTGGGCAAGTAGTTCACAACTGGAATTAGGGTTAATTGATATCGCGAACGAATTCAGTGGGACAGCCGCTAGTGGCGATGCAAGTTCCCCAACAGGGTTTCCAGATGGTCTTTGCATCAGCCTTGGAGATAGTGGTGTTGCAATTTTGACGTTTCCTCAACCAATTACAAATGAACCAGGCCCTGATTTCGCTGTTTTTGAGAACGGTTTTTCCGACGGCTTTTTAGAACTCGCCTTTGTTGAAGTGAGTAGCGATGGAACAAACTTCACACGATTTCCTGCAGTTTCAAACACCCAAACAGATACTCAAATTGGTCCTTTTAATGCACTCGGAGATGCAACGCTTCTCAATAATTTGGCAGGAAAGTACCGAGCGAACTTTGGAACTCCATTTGACTTGGAAGAGTTAAGTGGTACTCCTGGACTTGACATTTCAGCGATCACACATATTAAAGTCATCGATGTTGTTGGCATGATCAATGGAAATCATGTTCAATTTGACTCAAATGGAAACGCAATCAATGATCCTTACGCTACTGCATTTCCACAAGGTGGATTTGACCTCGACGCGATTGGTGTGATTCATCAAGGACCATTAGGGATTGAAGATAATATTGGTTCTTATTTCAAGATCTATCCAAATCCCGTTCAATCTTCGGGTATTCTTTCGATTTCAACTCAATTTCAAATTGAAAACCTCACCTTGCTTTCTTTATCGGGACAAGTTCTTTCCAAAAGCAGCTCAAATTCATTACAACTAGATAATTGCCCTAGTGGAATTTACCTCCTTCAAATTCAAATGGCAGACTTTATCTATTCTTCAAAAATCGTTGTTCGATAGAAAAAACAGCCTTTTCCGCCTCCTTTTGATGTAAAATTGTGAATTGCTGGCTTCAAATCGTCCTCAACTCTACAAATCCACTAAATTTGCGTTCATTAATTGAAGAGATACATTCGTTATGACACTTGCAGAAATTAGAAAACAATTTTTCGAATATTTTGAATCGAAGGGACATGATATTGTCCCAAGTGCACCAATGGTGGTGAAAAATGACCCAACGTTGATGTTTATCAATGCTGGAATGAATCAATTCAAAGACTATTTCTTAGGGAATAGTGTTCCATCAAATCCACGTATTGCGAATTCACAAAAATGCTTGCGCGTTTCTGGAAAACACAATGATTTGGAGGAAGTAGGAGTCGACACGTACCACCATACGATGTTCGAAATGCTAGGAAACTGGTCATTCGGTGATTATTTCAAAGAAGAAGCTATCGGATGGGCATGGGAATTACTGACTGATGTATATAAAATTGACAAAGACCGTCTTTATGTGACCGTTTTTGAAGGTGACGAGGCGGATGGTGTTCCAGTTGATCAAGAAAGCATCGACCTTTGGAAAAAACACATCCCTGAAGACCGCATTATTTTAGCCAATAAGAAAGATAATTTCTGGGAAATGGGTAATACAGGTCCATGTGGTCCTTGTTCTGAAATTCACATCGACCTCCGTTCTGAGGATGAGCGTAAAAAAGTAGACGGAAGATCATTGGTGAATGAGGATAATCCGCAAGTCGTGGAAATCTGGAACAATGTTTTCATGGAGTTCAATCGTAAGGCGAATGGATCATTGGAACCGCTTCCTTCTAAGCATGTAGATACTGGAATGGGATTGGAACGATTGGCGATGGCACTTCAAGGAAAACAATCAAACTACGATATTGATTTATTCCAAGGATTGATCAAGCACATGGAGAAAATTTCAGGTGTTGAATACGGTAAAAGTGAAACGACCGATATTGCATTGCGCGTAATTGCCGATCACATTCGTGCAATTTCTTTCTCTATTGCTGATGGTCAACTTCCATCCAACACAGGAGCAGGATATGTTATTCGAAGAATTCTACGCCGCGCTGTTCGTTATGGATACCAAACACTTGGTATGAAGGAACCATTTATGGCAGATTTGTCAGGGAAACTGACGGACTTGATGGGTGATCCTTTTGAAGAATTGGTTTTACAACGCAGTCTTATTCGAAAAGTGATCCACGAAGAAGAAACAAGCTTCTTCCGAACATTGGAACAAGGACTTCGACGAATGGACCTCGTAATCAAGAAAACCAAACTTGCGAACCAAGCTGAAATTGAAGGATTTATTGCGTTTGAATTGCATGGAACATATGGCTTTCCTATTGACCTTACATCATTAATTGCACGCGAAAACGGCTTAACAGTTGATGAAATCGGATTCCAGGAAGAAATGGACCGCGCCAAGGATGATTCTCGCTTAGCAACAGCTGTTGAAGCAGATGACTGGATTACGCTGTGCGATGATAACGTGGAAGAGTTTATTGGATATGACTTACTTTCTACTCATGTGAAGATTGTAAAGTACCGTAAGGTGATGCAAAAGAAAAAAACGTTCTTCCAAGTTGTATTTAATCTCACACCATTCTACGCAGAAGGCGGAGGACAAGTTGGAGATGTGGGTCACATTGAATTGGACGGTGAACGTGCATTCATTATTGACACGAAGAAAGAAAATGGTCTCATTATTCACTTAATGAACGAACTTCCTCAAAATTTAACAGGGAATTTCTTAGCTGTCGTAAATGAGAAAAAACGTCATGCATCAGCAAACAATCATTCAGCGACACATTTACTTCACCATGCATTGCGAACGGTTCTAGGTGAACACGTAGAGCAAAAAGGATCACTTGTAAATTCTGATCATTTGCGTTTTGACTTCTCGCACTTCTCGAAAGTGACGGATGAAGAAATGGCAAAAATCCAAGCGATGGTTTCGAGTGAAATTCGAAAGAACATCATGCTTGAAGAAAAACGAAATACACCGATGGAGCTCGCCAAAGAAATGGGAGCAATGGCACTTTTCGGAGAAAAATATGGCGATACTGTTCGTGTAATCAAATTCGGTGATTCTGTTGAATTATGCGGAGGAACACATGTTCGTTCGACTGGAGAAATAGGCATCTTCAAAATCACTTCTGAATCTGCAGTGGCAGCGGGAGTGAGAAGGATTGAAGCAATCACTTCTGAAAAGGCGGAGGCTTTCTTCGAGAAAAAAGCAACAACACTAGATAAAATAGCCCTTTCATTCAAAAATCCAAAAGATGTTTTGAAGGCAGTGACTGATCTTCAAACAAAAAGTAACGTACTCCAAAAAGAGATCGATCAACTGAAAAAAGGCCGCGCGATGCAAGTCAAAGCGGAATTAAAAGGAAAGATTGAAGAGCTGAATGGCGTAAATTATTTGGAAACAATTATTGATTTAGATGCTGGTTCAATTAAAGACATCTTATTCAACCTTAAAGGAGAAGTAGATAACTTCGTTGGTGTAATTGGAGGAAAGGACAATGGAAAATGTAGTTTGAGCATCATTGCTGCGGACAACATTGTTTCTGAAAAAGGCTTTCATGCTGGAAACACCATTCGTGAAGTTTCAAAATTGATTCAAGGAGGCGGAGGCGGACAACCTAACTTCGCTACAGCTGGTGGAAAAAATGCTGATGGATTGAAAGAAGCAATCTCTATCGTAAAAACGAAGATCTAAGATTTGAAAGAAGAAAAACACATTTTACTCATTGCCTATTACTGGCCACCATCTGGAGGAGCAGGAGTTCAAAGATGGCTGAAAATGTTGAATTATCTTTCAGAAGAAAATATTCGATGCACCGTTTTAACCGTTGATCCAATTAAGGCTTCATATCCAATTCGAGATGAATCATTGTTGTCGGAGGTTTCACCGAACATTCGAGTGATCAAAACTCACACTAGAGAACCGTTAAATGCATATAAGAAATTAACCAACTCAAAAGAGTCACCTTATGCTGGGTTTGCCAATGAATCAAATCCTTCAGTGGTAAAAAAAATTGCTCGTTGGGTACGGGCAAATTTCTTTATCCCAGATGCCCGAATAGGATGGAATAAGTTTGCGTACAAAAAGGCAAAGGAGCTTCTCGATACTGAACATTTTGATGCTGTAATCACAACAAGTCCACCACACTCAACGCAACTTATAGGATTAAAGATCAAACGAAACTTCTCCATTAAGTGGATCGTAGATCTTAGAGATCCGTGGACAGACATTTATTATTCAGACCTTTTCCCACAATCGAGATGGGCAAAACGAAAAGATAAAAATTACGAAAAATTGGTCCTAGAAAACGCTGATGATGTGATCGTTGTGAGTCAATCAATTAAAGAGTTATTTCTAAGCAAAGGCAATTTCTCTGATAAGAAAATTTGCATTATCCCAAATGGTTTTGACCACAAAGATTTCAGCTCCTCTGAAACGTTACGGACACAAAAAACAGGAAGTTTACGAATTGCCTACACGGGAACGATGTCGGAACAATATCCGATCGATGCATTTATAAATGCTTTAACGGTCATTAAATCTGATGTAGACTTGCACTTTGCGGGGAAAATAACCCAAAGTGCTCAAGACAAATTGAAACCGTTTAACCTGAACGTTAAAGGATTCGTTCCACACAATGAAAGTATTGCTGAATTGCAACATGCCGATGTATTACTATTGATCATCCCTCAAATTGAAAACAACGAAGGCATTTTAACAGGAAAATTATTCGAGTACCTTGGATCTAAGAAACCAATTATTTTCATTGGACCTCCAAATGGTGATGCTGCCAAAATTGTCAACAAATGCGAATGTGGGAGAGTATTTGACTACGACGAAGGTGATAAAATAGCGCAATATCTTGAAGAGTTGAGCATGCTAAAATCCAAAAATCAGGCACTTCACTCTCCGAACAATGAAGAAATCATGAATTTCTCAAGGAAAAATTTAGCATTCTCGGTGAAGAAGCTAATAGAGGGCAAATAGCATTTAGTGAACCAATTCTGCAATGATGTGTACTGATTTCTACACAACAGTGACATCATGAAAAAACTTATTTTCCTTTTATTCTTGACTCCCTTATTCACACATGCAGAAGAAGATCTTAAGCGTGTTATTCAAATTTATAGAACGAATTCGGAAATTGACTCAAGTTTAGCTGCTGGTGATTGCCTCTATGAATTTGAATTCTATGCTCCTGGCAATGTTTCAACTCCAATTTCAGTACAGTATAGCATTGACGGTGAAAATGGAGAACAGCAACTTTCTAAACAATCGATTACGATTAAAGCAGCACCAGGAAAACACATTTTTCAGTTCTTCTACAATCAATATTATTACGAAGTATACAGCGATTCCCTGGAGATTAAATCGCGCCACCGAGATACATACATCGTTACGCTCAATAGTGCTGAGCAAATAAGAGTAATGTCGGAAAAACCGGTCATTTATCTTTACCCGCAGCAATCTACAGAAGTACGTGTACAACTGGACATTCACGGAGAAAACGCGTTTCTCTATCCAACGTATAACGATTCTTGGGAATTTACCGCGCACCCAAACGGTGATCTTGTATTTGGTGAAGAAACATTCAATTATCTTTTCTGGGAAGCTACGAACAGTGTTATTCTTACTCCAAAACAAACGGCATCAGGATTCTTTGTTGAAGGAAAATCAGTTGTTCAGTTTTTAGAAGAGAAGTTGACAACTGCTGGATTAAACAGTAAGGAACAAGCCGATTTTATTACTTACTGGGGGCCGCGATTGGCTCACAATAAATTGAACTTTATTCATTTTGAATTCAATGAGACGTGTGAAAAGTATGCGAATCTTGATATTTCTCCAAAACCAGACAACCTTTACCGTATTTACATGATCTGGGGATCTGTTTCTGAAGTCTTTGATGTGAAGGAACAAGACATTGAGCAATTCGATCGAAGTGGGTTTTCAGTACTGGAATGGGGAGGACAAGAATCGAAGATTAAGTCTCATGATACACGCTCGTCCATTTTTGTGAAATAAGTTCGTTTTTTGCATCTAATTTATTGAACCGTATTTTTTATACCATGAAAAAAATCATCTTTTTAATCGCATTTGCACCAACTCTCCTTTTTGCAGAGGTAGATTTAAAATCTGAGATCCAGATATATCGAACTAGTTCCAAGATTGATAACAAGTTGAAAGGCAATGATGCGGTATATGAGTTTCAATTTCAGCCTGATAGTCGAACAATAACTCCAGCTAATGTAAACATCTACTACGCTATTGATGGTGTGAACAAACGGCAGGTAACTAAAAAAGGAATCATCACGGTTCCGACAACAGCAGGACAGCATATTTTCCAATTTTTCTACAACGATCAGTTTCTTGAAGTATATTCTGACTCCCTCCTGATTGAGGCGAGGCATCGCGACAAATACACGATAAAATTAATTACAGCTTCTGCTCCAAATGTTGCATTAAAGCCCGTCATTTACCTTTATCCTCAATTAACAACTGATGTCCGTGTTCAACTAGATATCCACGGAGAAGACGCGTTTCTATATCCAAGCTATGTCGATTCGTGGAACTTCACAGCTGAACCAAACGGTGACCTCATTTTTGATGATGAGACCTACAATTATCTCTTTTGGGAAGCTACCAACCGAAGAGTCTTGTCTCCCAAGCAAACCGCAAGTGGTTTCTTCGTAGAAAGTGAAAATGTGATTGAATTCTTAGAAGAAAAGCTCAGCACAGCAGGATTCAATAGCAAAGAGCAAGCAGATTTCATCACTTTTTGGGGACCGCGCTTGGCGAAGAACAAGTTGACTTTCATCCATTTTGAGTTCAATGAAGCCTGTGAAAAGTATGCGGATCTTGACATCACTCCAAAGCCAGACAATCTTTACCGAATGTTTATGGTCTGGGGAGCTGTTTCGGAAGTATTTGAGGTAAGAGAACAAGAAATTAAACGATTCGATCGAAGTGGGTTCTCCGTTTTAGAATGGGGCGGACAAGAATCACACATTCGACAAAGCTTTGTAAATAAGTCGACACGAGAACATCAAGACTTTTAGTAACCAGCAATTTGAACTATGAAAAAATTAATCTTACTTGCTTTTATTGGGGTTATCGGGAACGCTCAGGCCGAGATAATGGAAAAATGGACTCCACAATGTGTTCTCAAGTCTGATTCATTAGACTCAAGTTTAGCGGACATGCATTCAAAGTACACCTTTGAATTTTTACCCATAGATGGATCATCGACTCAGATGATTTATAGTATTGATGGCATTCAAAAAACGGGGAAATTGGAAGGGAATTCGATGGAGGTTTTAACAACACCCGGAAAACACCTATTCCAATTTTATTATACTGAGAATTATTACGAAGTCTACACCGACTCACTTGAGATTAGAAATCAATTTCACTCGATTTATTCGGTTCGAATGGAAAGTTCAGATTCTCATCTCCAAATCATGATGGATAAGCCTGTCATTTATCTGTATCCTGAAGAAGAAACTGACGTGAAACTCGAGCTATCCATCAAAGGTACGCCCACATTTTTCTACCCTGAATATAGAAACGGGTGGAAATTTAAAGCATCACCATCAGGAGATTTGACATTCGGAGATAAAACCTACAACTACTTGTTCTGGGAAGCCTCTCAAAGCAGGTCGTTCTCAACAGAAGAAATGAAAACAGGTTTCAATGTGAAGAAAGAAGATGTGACGCCATTTCTTGAAGAAAAACTGAGCTTAGCTGGATTGAACTCAAAAGAAAAAGCAGATTTCATTACCTACTGGGGACCTCGACTTGCTTCAAACGAACTCAACTTTGTACGCTTCGAATTCAATGAAGAATGCAATCGCTACGCAGAGATAAAAATTGATCCACAACCAAAAACGATCTACAGAATTTATATCACTTGGATGTCCATTTCCCAAGAGCTGGATTTGGAGGAACAAAAATTTGAATCTTATTCACGTGAAGGATTCACCGTACTTGAATGGGGAGGATCTGAAATCAAACAATCACCTCTTTCTCTAAGAATATTAAACTAAACGAATATGCGTCAACTCATTCTTTTCATCCTTTTGTGCATCGGTTTTCAATCTCATGCTGAACGTCCTTTTTATGAATTAGTTCTCGACTACCGAGTAGATTCTGTCCGAGTGAATCCAGACCTTGCTTCAGGCAAATCTCAAGTCATCGTCCACATCGACAATCCAAATTTTTCAGCAGAAGAAAAAATACTTTATGGATACGATAGTTTGGCGCTCGAAGCTCTATTAAATGAAGACATATCTTTTCAGTTCGTATTAGATCCTGGCGAGCATGTTTTTCAATTTTATCCACCAGAAAAAATTGGGTACAATGAAATCACGACGTATCCCATCCACATAGAAACAGGAACAATAACCTACATGACTGTGAATTTCACAATRRCKRTAGAAGAAGTTCCTTTATCCCTCAAAAAGCCTGTCATCTACCTCTATCCTACTCAAAAAACGAATGTAACACTCTCTGTTCACCCTAAAGGCGAGTTAAGTTTTACTTATCCTGAATACAAAGAGAAATGGGAATTCACAGCGTTTCCTTCTGGAGAAATTAAAATCAACGATAACTCGTACAATTACCTCTTTTGGGAATCTGAACAATTGGTGAATGTGAATGAAGTCAACCAGACTGAAGGAGTAGTTGTTGCTAAGGAGGACCTCATGGAATTTTTAGAATCAGCTTTGAATGAATTTGGCTTCAATTCTAAAGAGAAAATGGATTTCATTACCTACTGGGCACCTCAAATGTTAAAACATGAGGCGACAGAAGTTCGATTTATGTTCAATGATGAATGCACCCTTTTTGCTGATCTTGACATTGAACCACGACCGAACAACTTGCTTAGATTTTACATGATTTGGAATCCCACTGATGCATTTCACCTTGACGGAAAAAGAACACTAGAAATCCCGACTCAGAGTCGAACTGGATTCACTGTTTTGGAATGGGGAGGAATGGAAATCCCCAGAGTAAATCCACTAAAAGGCTTAAAAAACACTTCTAGCAGTAAGTAATTGGAGAGATTTACCCCCAGACTTTTCTATTTTATGAATTTTGATTAAATTTACTTTGCAAGAATATGCTTAGGCATCTGCTAAAAACCAATCAAAATGAAGGTAAACCTGCTTTCTCTCCTATCTGTAGTTCTCGTGCTTTCCGTGAAGGCATACGAGATTTCTGCGCGTGAGGAAATTCAGGAGAGGCGTTCAGAGGTATACCATCCGGCATTGGCTTTTTTGGACATTGAAGAGTACCACTACTCCGAATCCGAGACGCTGGATAGCCTGATCAACGTATTGGGAAGATCAAACACGATTAAAGAACGCTATGTTGGATTTTCTGGATCGACACCGAATGAATACATAATGTTCGAAAAACTGAAAGAATCAGCTTCGCAACACGAACTCAATAACTTGATGAAGCATTACTCACCAGTTGTTCGCGTATATGCATACCGTGCATTAATCGCCAACGAAATGGAAGTTAATGCGAGCTACGAAAACTTTCTATATGAAGACACAACTTCTGTAAATTGGTTTTCAGGATGTATTTACAAACTATCTACTGTCCAACAAATTGTTGAACAAGGGTTTGTAGAATAAGAGTTAGTGTTTCCAGCCTATTTTCCAAGTAGCATACGATCCAATCATCAGAACCAATCCAATTATCCCTCCTATTTGTTCTCCATCCTGAATAGCCAAGTGAGCTCCCATTGCTAGCAAAAGATTAAAGAATAGACCTGCATACGCCCATTCAGTGAGCCAACTACTAAATTTCGTAAGAAACATAATGACCGCCAATACCTTAAGAACTGCCAAAGGATAAATGATCCAAGTGGGGAACCCAAGCATCGTGTATACTACGACTATTTCACTGTGGTTCACGAGGTACATTGTTACCGACATCAATAAAAGTGCTGAAAGTAAGCCTGTGAATACCCAATGTAAAATACGTGTTGTCTTCATGATTTACCAATTAATTACCTAGGTAAATATACAGGTAATTCCAATGTCCTAGCTCGTTTTTAATTTATTAAATTTTAGCTGTTCTTGGGTTTGCAAAGAGTTTCACATCCTCCCCTGTTACGACATCTCCACACAAAATAACCAGACGTTCAACGATATTTCGTAGTTCACGGATATTTCCAGACCAATCTGTTTTTGACAAAGCTAATAAGGCGCTTTCATCAAAGGATTTACGTGCGATACCATGTTCGGCACAGACCATTGACATGAAATGTTCGGCTAACATTGGAATATCATCACGGCGATCATTCAGAGCAGGTACGTGGATAAGAATTACAGCCAAACGGTGATAAAGATCTTCACGGAAGTTTCCTTTTTCGATCTCTTCACGTAGATTTTTATTCGTTGCCGCAACAATACGTGCATCAACCTTAATATCTTTCTCTCCTCCTACTCGTTGGATTACGTTCTCCTGCAATGCACGCAATACCTTCGCCTGTGCATTCGCTGACATATCTCCAATTTCATCTAAGAAGAGCGTACCTCCAGAGGCCAATTCAAATTTTCCTTTCTTTTGCTTAATGGCTGAAGTAAATGCGCCTTTTTCATGACCGAACAATTCACTTTCGATTAATTCTGCAGGAATCGCTGCACAGTTTACTTCAATAAAAGCTTGAGAGTTTCGAGGACTTTGATCGTGTAACGATCGAGCAACTAGTTCTTTCCCCGTACCATTTGCCCCAGTAATTAGAACACGTGCATCTGAAGGAGCAACCTTCTCAATCATTTCCTTTATTTGAATAATTTCAGACGTTTCACCAATAATTGATGATCCTCTGAAACGCTTCACGGTCTTTTTCAAGACTTTCTTTTCCTGAATCAAAACAGTTTTGTCCTTCGCATTTCGAATAGTTACCAAAATACGATTTAGATCAAGTGGTTTTTCAATGAAGTCAAATGCACCTTTTTTGATTGCTTGAACGGCAGTTTCGATGTTACCGTGTCCACTAATCATGATCACTGGAGAATCAACTTTCGCTTTCTCTAAACCATCTAGGACTTCCATCCCGTCCAATTCAGGCATTTTAATATCACAGAATATGATGTCGTAATTATCGGCTTTCGCTTTATCCAATCCTTCTCTCCCGTTTTCCGCTTCGTCCACTTCAAACTCTTCAAATTCAAGAATTTCTCTCAACGCTCTTCGGATTGCGCGCTCGTCATCGATAATTAAGATTTTACTCATATCCATTCTGTTTTTACGAAGATAACAATGAATTTAGAATAAGCCGATGCGACAGCATCAAGAAGAACCGAACTAAAAGCTGAGTGATAATTCCAATTAGTTAAACATGACGAACCCCTGACATATCTGCCAGGGGTTGGTCTTTCTACTTACTACTACTCTACTTATAGCGCGTTTAATGTTTTATCTATGTTGGATCATTCTTGTCGATTTTGGCTTCTTTACATCGAAGACCAAGTGCGTAGCAAGAAATGATGTTCCTTTCTTTGTCGTTGACTTAAACAAATATAAGGACGGATCACTGTAGATTTTCAGCATTTCCCGTGCGGAAAACACTCTAATTAAGAGGGTAGAAACACGAAGTTTACATTTCTGTAACTGGAAATAATTAGCGCAAAGCCCCTTCCTTCATGGAGTGTGGAGATAGTAAAACACGCTTCGAGTTCGTTTTTTCGAGTGCCCATTTTACTTGTAATGCCGCGATTGGGAGCATTTTTTTCTGATTTCCGTAATCCAGACATGATTATCACGCTCAGATTGCTTAGAATTTACTGCCCATTCCAATTCTCTCATTAAATCTTGTAGGGGTAATTCGACCACTTTGTTATCTGATTTCCATTTCGACTGAAAGATCATTTCATAGAATGTTTCAAAACTTCCTGAGGCACCAATCAAGATATCAGAAGAGAATTGATGCATTTGATTGTTCGGGCATTTATCGAAATAGGATAAAATTGAAGCTTGAAGTTCTTTGGAATAAGTTTCAGGGTGATCAAAAAGTTGGTAGACACGAGAGACACCAATCTCTAAGCTCAATAAATTCTGAATCCCTGATGAATTTGCATGAATGAACTCTGAGCTTCCGCCGCCAATATCCATGATCACAGCTGATTTTTCGAAATCATGTGTCCATTTCACTCCTTGAAAGATCAAATTCGCTTCATCCTCTCCCGAAATAATCTTTATACCAATGGCAAATTCTCGTTTTACAATATCTAGAAATTTGGGGGAGTTTGTTGCTCCACGAAGTGCAGAGGTTCCAATCGCGACTACATTCATCCGATCGATGTTAAACGAATCACAGATCTGAGCAAATTTCTCTATCGTTAAGAGCGCTCTTGACATGGCGTCATCAGTAATTCGATTATCGTTAATCCCCCCCATTCCGAGAAGGACAGCTTCTCTGGTTGAGTATAAAATTTTGAATGAACGATCGGTAACGTCTGCAATTAACAGATTAAAGGTATTCGTACCAATGTCCATTACCGCTTTTCTCATGCTAAGATCGTTTCATCCACTTAAAGATATGCTTCAACCGTACTCGATGTCCAAATTGTAAAATTCCATTTCTGTACAAACGAGAGGCGATTGCCATTACGCCAAATGCTGAAAGAATTAAGATTATCAGCGACAAATAGATTTCGTACATGTGTCCGGGTTCATATCCTTGGTACAACTTCACCATCACCACTACAGGTGATGTAAATGGAAGATAATGCAAAAGGGTTGACATGCCACTATCGGGAGAATTCATTGTGAAATAACCCGCATAGAGCGAAAGGCAGAGTAAAATGACAATAGGAATCACGAATTGTTGTCCATCGCTTTCCGATCCCATCGTTGCTCCTATCGCAGCGAAAATGGCTCCGTAGAAGAAATATCCAGCTACAAAAAAGAGAAAGAAGAATCCGATTGTATTTGCAAATTGAATGCGATCATAAACAAGGTTTACGAATTCATTGTACTCACGCGCCGCGAAATATTTTTCTTGGTAGGAAACATCATTTGCATCTAAAATCAACTGTTTGACGTTCATGTTTGCAGCATCCAACACATCGGGAAATAAATGCTCTCGCATCAAGTACAATCCTAATCCGATAACAGCTATCCAAATAACGAATTGCAAAAAAGCAGCAAATCCGATTCCTATGATCTTTCCTAACATCAGCTGATTTGGAGTGACAGATGCAAGTAACACTTCGACAATTCGATTACTCTTTTCGCGAGAAACACTGCGTAGAATTGTCATTCCAAAAAGGAATATGAAGAGAAAAATTAAGGCTCCGAAGAAGAATCCTGCCCAGCCAGTCATATCATTCGCTTGACCTTCTGGATCATTCACATCACTAAATGTCACTCCAATCGGCTGTTTGACTGATCGAAATTTCTTCAGCGACATTTCTGTCAATTGTACTACTAAAATTTCTTCTAGTCTTCGTTCATATTGATATTGAATGCGTGTTTGCATTCGCATAGATGGCTTATTCCGATAAAAAAGGAAACCTGTTTTATTTGTTAGGACTTTTCCATTTACCTCAAGCATTGCGTCGTACTCTTGGTATTTTTTACCATCCTTGAATTCGTCCAGTTCGATAATGCCGTTTGCAAAATAGTACGTAATCGCCGCGTCCTCGCCTGCCATAATCTTGCTATCAAACAAACCTTGATGATCAGCAACTAGTACTTTCCAATGTTGTTTTGTTTGACCACCAAGTGCAAAAAGCATGTAGACCAATCCGAGAACCAAAAGTGGTCCAAGAACAGAAAATAAAATAAACGAGCGTGCACTAATTCGTTCTTTGAATTCACGCATCGCAATCATCCAGGTCTTTTTCATGCTTTGCTTGTGTTAGCGGGTTGAACCAATTCGATAAATACATCTTGCATAGATGGTAGAGATTCCCATGCTGCTTCGATTTTCACCTGACCAATAAGTACACTTAATAAATCATCAAATGTACTTTCCCCTCGCATTGCGAGAACGACTTCATAGCGATCATCACCCAGTGTACGTTTGTCCACGAGTTCAAAACCCGTCCAAAGTGCATTTACGAAGCTGATCATATTCCCTTTGAAACGTATGGAGTAGTGTCCTGTTTTTTGAGCATCTCTCAATTCTGAGACAGATCCTTCAGCTATTTTTCGTGAATCACTAATGAGCACAGCACGATCGCAAATTTCTTCAACACTTTTCATGTTGTGGGTGGAAAGCATAATGGTTTTCCCCTTTGCTTTCATTTCAATCAATTCTTGCTTAATCAACTCTACGTTGACAGGATCAAACCCACTAAAAGGTTCATCGAGAATCAATAATTTCGGCTCGTGTAAAACGGTACAAATGAATTGAACTTTCTGCGCCATTCCTTTCGACAATTCCTCAATACGCTTCTTCCGCCAAGGGTCAATTTCAAAGCGATCAAACCAATAGTTAATCTTCGTTTGTGCGTCCACCTTCGACAATCCGCGGAGTCGTGCAAGAAACAGTGCGTGTTTTTCAACAGTCATACTTCTGTACAATCCCCGCTCTTCTGGTAAATAACCAATGTGAAAAAGATCGCGATCTGTCATGATATCCCCATCGAAACGAACTGATCCTGAATCAGCAGCAACAATTCGATTAATGATTCTAATCATGGTGGTTTTACCCGCGCCATTTGGTCCCATAATTCCAAGGATCTCACCTTTTTGAACGGTAAGAGAGACGTTGTCAAGTGCCATTTTTCTAAAAAACGACTTGCTGATGTTTCGTATATCGAGAATCGTATCCATGAGTTGTGAAGATAGTAATTTTTAGATCGTCAGATTCTGCTGAATATCAGGCTTTCCGATAATGCAGTTCGTAAATTTTGGATTCCTTGGATCGGTTCGATTAACACGATTTATTGGTTATCAAGAGTCAATCGATCCTACAATTCACTCAATGGAGCCCTAAGTCTAGTTTAGTTATAGTAAATAATCTATATTTTGAAGCAAATGCTACACGCTTATGAACGCTAGGAACATCATTTGTTACTTCGTACTATTTTCCTCTTTTATCTCTCATGGACAAATAGACACGAACAATTTCAAAAGACCGATTCAAGAAATTGATGAAGTCGTAATATCATCCAATCTAAAACAAATTGCCTTCGAGGATTCTAAATATTTCATTGTGGATTTTGAAGTAAACGAATTGGGATATTTCTTACTCCTTAAGAACATGCGTAACTATCAACTCTATCGTTTGGATCAATACCTGGAACCTCAATCTTCCCTCCCTCTTAAATTCAAGCCTACTGCCTTGTTCTCTGACTGCCTTGGAAACTTACATGTTTTGACGAAGGATAGCATATATCAAATTAACACCTTAGATAAAGGCCTCTCTATTTTTGAACAGAATTCCATCGAACTTTATCATTCATTTTTCAAGAACTGTGTAGGACAATCTGGAGATTATGTAATTATGGAGAACATCTACAATTTTGGGAAGTCCAAAGTATTCTATGCTTTCAATCGAAATGAACCGGAAGAGAAAATCATTTACCGCATCGAAGATTCTGTTGCGGTTGCAGATGTCAACTTAGAATATCGAGGAATTCTTGCCAACGACTATCTTGGAAGACAGAGAACTGGCGAAATAAGCATTGAGCAACTGGGAAATTCTCGAGATCATGCTGAACGCATTTTCTATTTCGATCAGATTCTTTCGCAATCAGATTACAATCCTCTGTTTGTCAAAAACGACACCTCATATATATTTGATCACATTAATGGATACGCGATCCAAGTGGCTGATTCAGGAACGATTCTCAATAAAACATCTATCACTTATCAAAACAATGAGGATTGGGCAAAAATCAATCATCACGATGCACAGAACAATACTTTCTATACTGTTTATGAAAACAAGGGGACACAGCATTTCTATGAACTCTCAACAGAGAATTACGAGCTGGGTAAAAGAACAAAGATCACTGAACATGCCTATCCTAAGAAATTAATTGTCTACGATGGATATGTGTACTACACGTATAAGGAAAACTATGCTGCTAACTTGAATAAACTGTATAGGCATAAGTTGTAGGGGTGGGTTCGATCATCGGATGTTCCGATTGTCTGTCGATCATCTGATTGTCCGATGTTCCGATGTTCCGATGACGCAGTTAGTAGGTTAAGGTGTGAGAATAGGTCATCCGATTTTCTGATTGTTCGATTTTCTAATAATGCAGTTAGTAGGGTTCAGGTGGACAATAGACGTGGACATTAGACGTCTAGACTTATTTGGGGAATAGGTTCAGATGTGAGAAAAGAGTACTTTGATTTTAGTCAGCATTGATTAGATGGCCATAAACGATAGCTTACAAAAATGAGTAATCCCGCTCTGACAAGTCAAAACGGGATTACACAGTTTATATAAATCGGACTATCTGATGATCAGACAATCGAACTATCAATTCTAACATGCACCACCACCGTCGTAGTGGTATGTAGATTCTGAAATGTATATATCTTCTCGATTCAATGCTCTAAAAGCTGCTGCTGTTTTATCACAAATTCCCAATGGTTGATTTGGAACAAGCGTATGTCCGTTTCCATCATCAAAA
The DNA here is from genome assembly GCA_002733985.1 of Fluviicola sp. Lineage (GTDB taxonomy): Bacteria > Bacteroidota > Bacteroidia > Flavobacteriales_D > Crocinitomicaceae > UBA4466. The sequence goes on from NVXP01000017.1 coordinate 18,218, forward strand.
TATTCATCATCTCCATAGTAGATTGCTGCTTTACCAGTAAAGACACACGGTCCATCTTCTGGCATTGGATCTTTAATCGCACACACTTCAACACTTTCCAAATAAATATTTTTATCTGTATCGTAATGCTTCGTATCCAAAACGCGGTAAGGACGCTTCGCTCGGATTTCGATTGTCCCGAAGCCTGCATCCGTCATCATCTGAATATATTCATTCAAAGGAAGAGAACCACTCAAACAAAGCGCTCTTAAACGGTCATCTGCTTTCAAAGCTTCAGGCATTGGATCTTCAGTAACAGGATCTGACAATACTAATCGTCCGTGTGGTTTCAAAACGCGGTACATTTCAGCCAAGGCTTTCTTCAAGTCTTCTTTATTGAAAATATTGAACAAGCAATTCTGAGCTGCAACGTCGATAGATTCGTCTTCAACTGGCAAATTTAACGCATCACCTTTACGAACATCAACGAATTCTGATTTAAACCAAGGATTCGTTTCTTCGGCAGTTTTCAAGTTTTCTCTGCATGAATCAAGCATTTCGTCTACAACGTCTACACCGATTACACCATTCTTTTTTCTGCTGAAATATGAAAATTGGAAGACTTCCATTCCTCCACCAACTCCGACATACAATACCGTTGGTTCGTTCACTAAATCTCTTGGATTCACTGTACTTCCACACCCGTAGTTCATTTCTAGCATGATACTCGGCATATCCAATCCAGGTAAAGCCCAAATTGGCGTTGTTGTACAACACAAACCAACATCTGGTTTTAATGCTGCGTCTCTATAAACATTTACCGTTTCGTCTAAATATGATTTCATTTCTTGATTTGTTTTTGAGTCTGTTTGATTAAGCGACCGTTCCGCCGCAGCTAGAGCCTGATCCTGCCGTACAGCCATAACAATGTTGATTCACAATGATTGTTCGATTCACAAGGCTTTCGATGTCAAAATCTTTCAAATGTTGACCTTTCGCTGCTACTTTTAAATCGAGCATTTGATTAAAATCGCAATCAAAAATATAACCATCCCAACCGATCGAAATTGTATTTCTACACATCACGTTTGAAGCAGCTACAGGATTGTAAGCCTCAACTAATTTATTCATGTAGCCCTCATAGTTCTCGCTTGCTACTAGGTATTCTAGGTAGCGACTAATTGGAAGATTCGTTATGGCATAAAGTTGATTGAAAACGATATCAAAACGAGTTTTCAATTTCTTTTTAAAATCTGCCTGAAGCGATAGTTGATCCGGCGGTAAAAATGCTCCCGATGGATTGTACACTAAATCAAGTACTAATCCTGTACCTTCTTTACCATACCCTACTTCGTTTAACATTTTCAGTGCTTTAATACTCTTATCAAATACACCGTCTCCTCTTTGCGCGTCTGTTTTTGCAGATGTGAAATAAGGGAGCGAGGAAGCAACTTCTATTTTGTGTTTCTTAAAAAATTCTGGAAGGTCATTGTACTTCTTATTGGCTACAATGATGGTTAAGTTACACCGAACAATGATCTTTTTCCCTTTAGCAGAAAGTTGCTCAACAAACCATCGGAAATCTGGATTCATTTCTGGAGCACCACCTGTTAAATCAACCGTTGAACAAGTTGTTTTATCAATCGCGTCAAGGCATTGCTGCATTGTTTCCCGTGTCATGATTTCTTTCCTGTCGGGACCAGCATCAACGTGGCAATGATTACACACTTGATTGCACATTTTCCCAACATTGATCTGGAAGACATCTACATTCAAGGCCTTAAGCGGAAACAAATCCGTTTCACTAAGCTTATCTTGAAACGGCGTAAGGTCTGCTTGTTTAAGCAATTCCAATTGTCGATCCACCTCAGATAACTCATGCTTTTGTGCAGACAGTGATTTATGAGTTAATACTCCCATTACATTGATAGTTGCTTGTATTTATTCATCATCTGAACACTATGAACGAGTGTAGAACCACTTTTAATAGCAGCTGCTACATGAACTGCCTCCATCATTTGTTCTTCATCACATCCTTTTTCCATTGCATCCTCAGTATATGCATCAATGCAATATGCACATTGAACAGCATGTGAAACGGCCAATGCGATTAATGATTTTTCACGAGCCGTAAGTGCACCTTCTTCAAAAACGCTTCCATAATAATCGAAGAACTTTTCACCTAATTCTGGTTGAAAATCCTTGATCTTACCAAATTTCTTTAAATCATCTGGGTCGTAATATGTCTTCATAAGCTTAAATTGATTCTTAAAAGTACGTTTTTAACACTTCCTACTGAGACGAGAACTTTATAATTTTCTTACAAATTATTCTCACTACTTGTCAATTTGAATGATCATTCTCCTGAACTGTACTTCTAAAAAGTTGTGTTCTCCAGTTTTTCCATTTATAGATTTTACCAAAAATGATTAAAAACAGGGGTTGAATGATCGCAAGAGTTAGAATTGCGTCCCAGCCAAAACTTGGAGGTGCTGTATCGATAAACATAGCATCTGTGTGAAATACTTGCCAATCGTTGGTAAGAATAACTGCAGCGAACATGTTATTTGCAGCGTGGTATCCCATTCCCAGTTCCAGCCCATCATCGAGGTGCGCGATAATCCCAAGAAAAATACCTGATATTATATAATATGCAAAGATTCCGTAGCCGATTTTTTCAATTTCAGGATTCGCTCCATGCATCAATCCAAAAATAATTCCTGTAAATAGAATGCTGAGCCCTGCATGTTTCAATCGCTTCCCTATTCCTTGAAATAACCATCCACGGAAAAATGCTTCTTCCGCAGCCGTTTGAATGGGGAACATCACACACGAGATTGCTAGAAGCATGAAGAATGTTGATCCATTCAAGTTCCAATAAACAGCATCTGTCGTGTAAACCATAATGGTCAACAGGATCAAAAGAACACTTATCCAAACCCCGAATGCTAGAAAATAGCGCTTCCAATCGAAGCTTCCTCTAGCTGTAAACAAGGTTAAAATGGGACGTTTGTGAACAAACTTGATACTGAGCATTAATGCTACCAATGCAAACAAAAAGGGCAGCATGATCAATACTAGCTGCGTATTTGTCTCAAACTCGACAAAGGGATTCGCGCTATCTGTAAGGTTTAAATTTGGTGCGGTGGCATAAGCAAGGCTTAATACCACCATATTACCAATCAACAACCCGAGAAACACGAAGATTCCTGTTAAAATATAGGTTCCAAAGTTATCAGCTCCCTTTAGGTATTGTTGAATAAATTTCACAGACTAGAACATGTCTTTCATTCGTTCAAAAAATCCTTTGTCTTGTTTATCAGGATTTGGTTGGAAGTTCTCACTCTCGCCCAATTTCTCCAGAATCTCTTTTTCGCTTTTCGACACTTTTTTCGGTGTCCAAACATTAATGTGAACAAATAAATCCCCTGTCCCATAAGATTGCAACGCTGGAATTCCTTTTCCTTTCAAGCGCAAAACTTTACCACTTTGCGTTCCTGGATCGACCTTAATTTTTGCCTTCCCAGAAATCGTTGGAATTTCAATTGAACGGCCCAAAACGGCATCAATGAAACTTACGTAAGCATCGTAATGCACGTTATCACCATCACGGCGAAGTTCATCGTGTTCAATTTCTTCAACGACTACAATTAGATCACCTGCAACACCATCAAATGGTCCAGCATTTCCTTTTCCAGTCACACTTAAATTCATCCCGTCTATTACTCCGGCAGGAATTTCAATTTCGATTACTTCTTCTTTTCGCTCAAGACCATTGGCATCAGCACTAGAAGGTTTTTTATCGATCATTTTTCCTGCTCCGCGGCAGGTAGGACAAGCCGATTGCGTTTGCATTGCCCCCAAGAATGTTTGCGAAACACGGGTTATGCGACCAGTTCCTTTACAGGTATCACAGTTTTTGAACGTTACTCCGTCTGCGTTAACTAGTTTATTAACCTTGATCTTTTTAGTGACACCTTCAGCAACTTCCTGAAGTGTCAATTTCATTTTTACGCGAAGATTCGTACCACGAACGCGACGTGCACCGCCTCGGCTTCCACCAAAACTTCCACCGCCACCGCCGAATCCGCCACCGAAGATATCTCCAAACTGCGAGAAGATATCATCCATGTCCATTCCGCCGCCACCGCCGAAGCCACTAGCTCCGCTCATTCCAGCATGTCCAAACTGATCGTAACGAGATTTCTTTTCAGCATTACTCAATATCTCATAAGCCTCAGCTGCTTCTTTGAATTTATCTTCTGCTGCATCATCACCTTGATTTTTATCTGGGTGATATTTCAATGCCAATTTACGATAGGCCTTTTTAATCTCAGCTCCAGTGGCATTTTTCGATAGCCCCAATACCTCGTAATAATCTCTCTTCGCGCTCATATTGCTAATTTCTTCGCTTATTGACCAACTACTACTTTCGCGTAGCGGATCACTTTTTCATTCAAATAATATCCTTTTTCCACTGCCTCAACAACCTTTCCTTTCAATTTTTTCTTTGGAGCAGGAATGTTTGCTATTGCTTCGTGAATTTCAGCATCAAATACTTCACCATCAACAACCATTGGCTTTAAACCTTTGTTTTCCAAGGTCATTTTAAATTTATTGAAAATAAGGGAAATCCCTTCTTTCATGCCTTGAACATCATCAATGTTTTCATTGTTCGCCATTGCACGTTCGAAATCGTCCATTACTGGTAAAAGATCTTTCAACAAAGCCGCATTTGCAGAGCCAATGATGTCAATCTTTTCTTTATTTGTTCGTTTTCTGTAGTTGTCAAATTCAGCGTGAATTCTCAAGTACTTATCGTTTAATTCGTTGTATTTATCTTCGAAAGTTGGTTCTTTTGGAGTTTCTGTTTCAACAGCTTCTTGTTCTTGGTTCTCGTTCACCTGATCCATTTGATCTTGCTCATTCTTTAACTCTTTATCCTCGGACATAACCTGATTCTTTATATTTTAAAAATGCAATGACAAAGATACTGCCAAGTTGGAAAACAGGACATGATGTCAGAAAAATTGACAGGCAGCGTGAAAAGATGTCAGAATTATTACTGAAAACGGTCTAAAACCGCCTGACTTGGGATTAATCAATTGAGTGCAATAGATTCCCCATTACGGTCAAAATAGAAAATTTCTCCATTTTTCCGACCTTGAACAATGCCATTTCTTAGAAAATTCAATTGCTGAAATTCGACTGGAATTAGTTCATTTCCGTGAGCATCAAAAAGTCCAAAAACTGGTTGTGAAGGTGTTGAAAAAATGGTTTTGGTAAGCGGTGTGATTTTATCGAAACCTGGTAAAACTTGAAAATACCCGTCACCATCGATAATTGTCCAACCGTCTTTCTCTTTTACGGAGGCATATCTCCCAGAAAAAGGCTCCGCATCATCAAATATTCGTTTAAATTGATTGACTCCATTTACATCGACAAATTTATATTCTTTGCCATACTCGAGCAACAAAAAACCATTCCGAAATCCACCAACGTTCTTATGTCCTGCACTAAATTTCACTTCAACATCACCTCCAAAAAGCAAGGTACTTTTGCGCGAGCGAGACAAGGCCAATCCCTCACCAACAAATTTCACACGAGACAAAGGCTGATCGAAGGTGATTTCTTCCCAACCTTGATTGAAATAATGTCCCATTTTATCTGAATCGATGACCAGGTATCCATTTCCACCCATCACTTTCAATTCTCGAGGTTCAAAATCAAAGGTAAATTCATTTTCAAGGTTTAGCACTCTCAAGGTTTTTCCAAATTCAATTAAATAGCCGTTATGGAAATGTTCAAATTTCATCCCATTGAATCTACCAAGTTTGCGTTGAGTTGATGAATAAATAGTTGCTTTCGATTCCGAGATCACGGCATAGTTTCCTGATACTGAATCAACCAAAATGTCATTTGATTTCAAATTGTCGATTAGTATCATATTTTGATCATACAACAAGTTTTTATTGCCGTCTTGAGCAAATATATAGCTCCCTGAGCTTGTGATTTTTTTGTATTTAAAAGGAATTAAGGTGTCATTATCCATTGATAAAACACCACGTTTTCCACGAGATTTAGTTTTAACATACTCTTCRAACCAAACTTCTTCAGGGCGCAACTCCACTGCTCCGAGTAAAATTCCGTATTGRTTGTAAATCGTGTATTTCTTATTCTCTTTACTGAAGAAAATGTTATTGTCAAAGAGTTTTTGAAATCTCGTGTCGCCGGAAATGATGGAATAATTTGGAGCGATGAGCTTTTTATTTCCATCAATCTCAATTTGGGCAAAGTCCTCTTTGCTTGAAAAAAATCGAGTCATGCCATTTGACATGACACGTCCATTTGTATCCAAAAATCGCGTCCCCCCGTTATTCTTCTTAACCACAAATAAGGTATCCGAAACTGGGCTGCGTTTTATGGAAGCATAACTAATTGGAATAGTAAAAGAATCAGCTCGGGCAACGCCCCACTTACCATCCATCTTCACAATTGAGGTTTCCTGTGAGTAAGGAAAAGCGAAATCAARCGGATCCGTGAAGACATTTTTTCCATTCGTATCTAAAAAATTCCATTCGGCTTTTTYATATCGAATAAACTCGTGCTTTTTTCTATTTAAATTAATYTTAATCCACTTAGTAGGATCATTGTTCAAATCGAAATCAAAAAATCGAAGGGCGTCGAAATCAGTTTTTTTAGCGGRAAGKATTCCGTTTCTCCTTGAAGTACAATATCGGACGTAGCGAGAATCATTACCGTCAATGTAATCAACGCGCAAAATKGAATTATCATCAAGAAGAACACCAGCYCCTTTTTCAGAAACGAATCGAGCATAGGATCGTGTCAACAAATCCATCGTATCAATGCTAATGATCATTTCAGGGATAAGTAGTTTACCTGTCCGATGGCTCATCACCTTATATTGGTTAAGAGTGACTTTACCCAAACCGAATATTTTGAACGATCGACGACCATCGTTAAGTAAACTAAAATCTGCTTGATCGACGAATATTGGCTCATTGTAACGAGCAGGAACGATAATACTATCATTCGCACCTTTCAGTCCCCATCTCAACACTTCATCTATCAAAAACCCAAGTGAGTCGTACTTTGGAACATTCGAAGTAAACCAACCGAGTGGATACAGACGTTCATCGACTTCGACATCAATTGAAGCCTCAGTATTAACCAAGCTGGTAACATTAGACATAACGATATCATTGAGTACTCTATGATTCGAATCCAATTGGATGATGCGCAGCATATCTCCTGTAAAACCACGAATAACGGAATCGTTGAGCGTTAGTTTTAAATAATCACAGGGAAGAATTGTCTTTCCTGTTTTTCGAGATATCAAGCCAGAGAAATCTAGTTCATTGTGTACAGTGAAAAAGTCCCTATACGCCACAACATAGCTGTACTTGCACGGAATCAACTCACGTCCATTATTATCCAAAACTCCTGCACCCTTTGAGGTCCTAACATAGTAAAGTCCATCAAGTACAGAAATGGATGCATAATTAGTTGAAATCAACATCTCGCCCGTTTTCCTAGCCAAACCAACTTTTCCATTGCTCCGAATTAACAACAGGTTATCGTTATAATAACTAATATCCTCAAAAGGAAGTTCTGAAATAACTCTACCATCAAGAGAAGAAATAATCGTCGACTTTCCAGTTTGCGAATACATAATTTCATCTTCACGGATACGAATGCCGCTCGCATCAGCGGGCAAATCAACTTCATGAGTTCTATAAATGACTTTTTTTGATTCTATATCACTTATTAAGAGGTAATTTTTACCGAATATGGGATACCCTACGGTGCTGAAAATTTCATTTCCATTCGGATCGAATAATTTTAAATTTCCATCAATTTCACAATGAACATATTTGAAATCACTTTCTATTACCTCGTCTTCGCCCGAAAGAGTCCACTCTTTTTGCCCAGGAAGATTGATTAAAACTTTTACAGAATCCAATGTGACATGATACCAATTGGTCTGAAGTTTCTGCACCTTTTTCACTTCTCTTAATTCAACATGATCGGTTCGCCAATCAACGAGAATCTGATTCTTTTCATCGTCAAGAAGCAGGTAATATCCTCCCCCTAATTGTTTAACGCTGTTGTATTCCTGCTCGAGAACAATAACGCCTTTTTTGCTCATGATTCCGTACTGCTCATACTGCATGAAAAACGTCAACCCAACTTCATCAAAATTTCCTAATTCGTGAATCGAAGGTTCGAGATCGATCCTTTCACCTTCGGAATATATGCACCATCGACCATTGATATTGTCGCTGAGCGCTTGTTGTCCAAAAAGTGATAACGACGCACCCAAGAAGATCAGTATAGTTACGAATCGAATCAAATTAGTGTATTCATGTGATTCATAATGTCCTTCGAGGAATTGAGTTTGATTCCTGTTTCCTTGAATTCAAATTCACAGACTTGACCTTTCTTTAGTGATCGAGCAAGCGTGAATCCTTCATTTGAAACGGAAACGATCTTATTTCCTGGGAGAATTGCAATGAGGCAGTTTTTCAGATTGGGATCAAAGGAAAACAGCTCATCTCCAGCTGGATTGTACTTGACAATGACATTTTCATCTGGGGAAACAAGAAAAAGAGACACCAATTGAGGATTGATATTTTTCGGGAACTTAAATTTTGCAAAAAGCGGTTTTGAATTCTCACGCTTGTAGATGATATCCCAATTGTAAGTTCCGAAATTATCAATGTCAATCGAACGAATGACACGTCCCGCTAGCATTTCTTTTGCATATTCACGGCTTTCTACAAAACCTCTTTCCATTTCTCGACGGTTGACTTTTGAATCCTTCAAAGCCTGATCGACTGTGTATGGTACGACAGGATATTTCAAAGATTGATGACCTGCCGTTTTTGCTTCCAACGTAAGTCCAAGAGAATCTGTTTCAATCAAGCGTAGTTTTGTACTTTTCAATTTCAAAATACTCTTCTCACCAGGTCTCAATGTTCGTTTCACTTCCCATCCAACAATATCCAATTTTGCCAATTCAGGAAATGATTTAGTACTTAGTGTGACGTCTAATAAATCAGGTTGACTTTTATTCTCGGCAACTCCCTTGTCCTCTGACTCAGATACTGGCACTTCGGCGACTTTCGTTGTTTCATACTTCCAAGCTCCAGATTTCTCATCCATTTCATAGAAATTATAGCATGGTGTATCTTGGATAGAAGCAAGGTTCACACCAATTTTTTTCGATGGAGCAATATCAACTGGTTCACCATTTTGTGAAGCATTAATCGTAAACATTCCGCCAGAAACGAGATCAAACTGAACTCCTGAGGAATCATATTTCATTGGAATTCCAGACAACATGATATCGCCAAGCGTATGAAACTCCTGCCATTCTACATCCACCTTACCTTTTACTGGCTTTCCATTTTTATCCACGAAGGCATTTTCTGGAAATTCAAGGCTCCCCCCGTTTCCAAGGTCGATTGTTTTTGCTACGTCAGCATTTACTTGAAATATTCTGGGTACCTCCTTGGTTCCTTCAATAGGATTAATAATTGCGACAACCTCGGCTTTGAGCTCTGTAACGTTCGCATCATCAACAACAGGAGTTTCACAAGCTGCCGCGATTACGAAYARGGGKATTATATACYTCCAATTCATGGTGTAGATTTTTAGGATTCTACAATATAATGTCTWGAGATGGAAATAGTAACGCTTGGTTAGAGAATTTAAAATTCGGGGTTCGACTTCGTTCCCCCTTCCTCTTTTGCTTGCTTTCGTCTATAACTCTAGCCTCAGCGTCGTTTATTTCTTAAACGTTGACTACGGATTGGCGAACTAGCAATTCCACCCTTTTTACGAATTTGGTAATTACGAATAATTCTGCTCACTGCAACCACAGCAGAAGAGASACACACAACGGCAAGTAATATAAAAATTACGCCCATTGATCGGTTTGATTATTTCGTTTTAAGAAGGTTGTCCAATTGAATGTGCAGTTTTAAACCCCGTACTTCAGCTCCCGAAGCAATAATATTTCCTTTTCCGTCGATAAGGAAAGCTGTCGGTATAGAACTCACGCCATACTCTTTAGCTACAACACCGTCCTTGTCCCAACCATGGTTCTTCCATGTGAGCAAGTCTTTTTTAATTGCATCTTTCCAACGTGCTTCATCGCGATCCAAGGAAACGCTCAACACTTCAAATCCTTTTCCAGTTTTGAACTTTCTCTTCTTGTACTTATTGTAGGCTTCTACAACATTCGGGTTTTCCTTTCTACAGGGYCCACACCAAGATGCCCAAAAGTCAATTAGTACAATTTTACCACGTAGTTTCGACAATTTGATTTTCTTCCCTGAGGGAGATTTCAATTCAATTTGAGGAGCTTCTGTTCCATTTTCAGGTCGAGATGCATTTGAACCGACAGTTGTCGGTTGAACCAAACTCAATAAACCAAACGCAATAACTACAAGTGCCAATTTCATTATCCGATTCTTCTAATGTCTGCACCCAAATTATTCAAACGGATGTCTATATCTTGATACCCACGATCGATTTGTTCGATGTTATGGATAACACTTTTTCCTTTTGCTGAGAGAGCTGCGATCAACAAGGAAACTCCAGCACGAATATCTGGWGAAGTCATTTGAATTCCTCTAAGATCGTATTTTCTATCCAAGCCAATTACTGTTGCYCTGTGTGGATCACAYAAAATAATTTGCGCTCCCATGTCAATCAGTTTATCCACGAAAAACAAACGYGATTCGAACATTTTTTGGTGAATAAGTACGCTTCCTTTCGCCTGTGAAGCAACAACCAAAATAATGGATAAAAGATCCGGAGTGAATCCAGGCCATGGAGCATCWGAAATGGTCATAATTGAACCATCAATAAAAGTCTCAATTTCATACGACTCTTGAGCAGGCACATAAATGTCATCACCTCTACGCTCCAATTTAATTCCCAATCGGCGGAAAATTGTTGGCATAATACCAAGGTTCTCCCARCTGACATCTTTAATCGTGATTTCCGATTGTGTCATTGCAGCAAGACCGATAAATGAACCGATTTCAATCATATCAGGAAGTACTCGGTGGTAACAACCTCCAAGTTCTTTCACCCCATTAATCTTGAGCATGTTTGAACCAATTCCTGTAATTTTTGCCCCCATGGAATTCAACATCTTACACAATTGTTGCAAGTAAGGCTCGCAAGCTGCATTGTAAATTGTTGTTTCCCCTTCAGCACGAACGGCGGCCATCACGATATTCGCAGTTCCTGTTACAGAAGCTTCGTCCATGTGAATGTATGCACCTTTCAAGTTTTTTCCTTCAACAGCATAGAAATGTTCACCAGCGTTGTAATTGAATTTAGCACCAAGCATTTTCATTCCCATGAAATGCGTGTCCAACCTTCTACGTCCAATTTTGTCACCACCTGGCTTTGGTAAATAACCAACGCCAAAACGTGCAAGTAAAGGTCCAACGATCATTACGGATCCTCGGAGTGAACCAGCGCGTTCTTTAAAATCTTCTGTTTGGAGGTAGTCTAAATCAACATCCTTCGCTTGGAAAATGTAAGTTCCTCTTTCGACCTTTTCGATCTTCACTCCCATTGCTTGGAGTAAGCCGATCAATTTATTGACATCCACAATATCTGGGAGATTGGAGATTGTCACTTTTTCGGCAGTTAAAAGAGGAGCGCACAAAACTTGCAGCGCCTCATTTTTTGCTCCCTGAGGAACGAGTTCACCTTTAAGCGGTTTTCCGCCATGGATTTCAAATGAAGCCATTTAAAAAATTATTTTGATCGTTGTTTTGGTTTCTTCTTGCGAGCACCTGAACGTCTGTTGCTATTACTGTTGTAGTTATTGTTGTTCTTCTTCTGTCCAGTGTTTTGATTCAAACCAAGTGCTTTAAGTAGTAAGGTTGTACTTACTAGCTCTTCTGGCTTCTCAATCTTCAAATCACCATTTGAAAGTTCACCAAGTTGATCTGCAATCACATTGTTCTCAACCGAACTGTTATTATGAACCAGGTATTGCTTTTTCATGAAGTTCCCCATGGAGTTCGTCATGTATTCGCGTTCACCTTCATCTTCCATCGATGCTGACTTCTCAAGAATCTTTTGCGTATACTGTCCAAAGTGTCCGAAACGGATTTTACTTTTAGGATAAGGAACACGTTCTGGTCTTTCTTGTAACTCCTCTTCTTGAGGAATCTCATAAGGTGTATCTACATCGAGTTCAAAATTGGACATCACAAAAAGGTGTGTCCAAAGTTTGTGGCGATAATCATCAACATCACGTAAATGCGGATTCAGCTGCCCCATCACCTCAATGATCGCCTGCGAAGCTCTATTTCGCTCATCTCGATCTTTAAGATCCATGGCATGCTGGATCATGTTTTGAACATTTCTTCCATATTCCGGAAGCAACATTTTACCTCTCGCCGTGTTATATTCCATTCAAATTTATTTGTTCTTCGAAACTACTAATTTTCAAGATGCTTCGCAAGTGCGTTATCATACAATCCTTTAGCTTCCTGGATAAATCCAAAATGCTCATCGTCAATCATCATTTTTCCTTTTGTCACATGCCCGAGCAATGTGAAACTCACATTTGATTCTGCCATGCGTTCAATGAATTCATCTTCACTGTTTTCATCTACAGAAACAACAACTCTACCTTGACCTTCACCGAACAAGAAAGCATCTTCACGAATTTCAGAATCCGTTACAATATCGAAGCCAAGTTCGCGAGGCATTGCCATTTCTGTCATTGTGACAAACAAACCGCCATCAGAAATATCGTGTGCTGCATTGATCAATTGATCTTCAATTAAGCTTCGCACTACTTGATGCATTTCGTATTCCTCTTCCAAGTTGAAATATGGCGCCGTTGAAGCTTTCACTCCATGATACGTTGCTAAATATTCAGATGAATTGATATCGTTGTAAGATTGACCAATAATAAAGATCAAATCACCTTTTTGCTTGAAATCAAGTGACATTGTTTTACTCTTGTCTTCCACTATTCCAATCATTCCGATTGTCGGTGTAGGGAAAACAGGAATTTCAACTCCGTTTTTCGATGTTTGGTTGTAGAATGAAACGTTTCCTCCAGTAACTGGTGTTTCAAACTTCAAGCAAGCTGCAGACATTCCTTTAATTGCTCCAACAAATTGCCAGAATGATTCAGGATTGTATGGATTTCCAAAATTCAAACAGTTTGTTATTGCACTTGGAACTCCACCTGCACATATAATATTTCGAGCTGCTTCAGATACTGCAATCATCGTACCAATTTCAGGATCAGCATTCACAAAACGTGAATTACAATCAACCGTCATTGCTAGAGCGCGATTCGTTCCTTTGATATTTACGATAGATGCATCAGAAGGAGCATTTGTAGCCATGTTACGTGTACCTACCATTGAGTCATATTGCTCATAAACCCAACGCTTCGATGCGATATTTGGGTATTGAAGCATTTTGAATGCTACATCTTTCAAATCTTCTGGTTGTTCGATTGATTCGATGTCGAATTTCTTGAATTCTTTGTAGTATGCAGGCTCTGTGTATTCTCTTTCATAAACTGGAGCTCCACCACCAAGTACTAATGATTCAGCAGGAACATCTCCGACTAATTCACCATCCACGAAATATCGAACTTGAGTTCCTTCTGTTACAACACCAATTTCCTCAGCATGTAAATCCCATTTATCGAAGATATCTTTTACAATTTTTTCTTTTCCTTTTTGAACGACGATCAACATACGTTCTTGCGATTCTGATAATAGAATCTCGTATGGTTGCATGTTATCCTGACGTGTAGGGACTTTATCCAAATGAATGTCCATACCCACATTATCACCAGCAGCGCTCATCTCACATGAAGAACATGTAATTCCAGCCGCTCCCATGTCTTGCATTCCAACGATTGCATCCGTCTCAGCAAGCTCCATTGTCGCCTCAAGCAACAATTTCTCCATGAATGGATCACCAACTTGTACTGAAGGCAAATCATTTGCTGAATCCTCCGTAATATCTTTTGAAGCAAAAGCCGCTCCTGCAATTCCATCTTTCCCAGTTGATGAACCAACAATGAAAACAGGGTTTCCAGGTCCAGCTGAAGTTGCTGAGATCACTTTTGATGGATCCATGATTCCTGCAGAGAAAGCATTCACCAATGGATTCGTATTGTATGACTCATCGAAGAATACTTCACCTCCTACGATTGGAATACCGAACGAGTTTCCATAATCACCAATACCTTTCACAATACCTTTCATCAACCACTTCGTGCGATCTTCTTCGATATTTCCAAAACGCAGAGAATTCAATTGAGCAATCGGACGAGCTCCCATCGTGAAAATATCACGATTGATTCCTCCAACTCCTGTTGCAGCTCCTTGATATGGCTCCAATGCACTAGGGTGATTGTGCGATTCAATTTTGAATACACATCCCAATCCTTCACCGATATCAACTAAGCCCGCGTTTTCCTCACCAGCTTTGATCAGCATGTGCGGTCCATCTTTTGGCAATTTCTTCAACCAATGAATTGAATTCTTATATGAACAGTGTTCTGACCACATTACCGAATAAACAGCTGTCTCTGTGAAGTTTGGAGTTCTCCCCAAAATCCCTTTGATCATCTCAAATTCGTCTTCTCTGAGTCCTAATTCGACTGCTTGCTCTACTGTTGCTGCTTGCGTTATTGTACTTTCCATCGTGCGTTTATGTACTGCAAATTTAAGCATAAAAATACAGGCGATAGTACAGAAAGAACGACTTTATCCACCAGTTTTTAACAACGAAGCTGATTACTTGTTCTGAACTAAAACCTTTTTGGTAAGAAGTCCAGCGGTAGTATGCAAAACAACAAGGTAAAATCCATTCTCATTTGCTAGTTGAATCTGTAAAGTTTCTGTCGTAGTTGGGCGCACTGTTTTGATTACTTCTCCTGTAATGGAAAGGACTTCAATTAGGTCAATATCCAATACTGATTCAATTGACACTACTCCTTGTGATGGATTGGGGTAAATCGAAACGTACGCATCTAAATCAAGCTCATTTACATCATTCAAATTGAACGCATAACATTCTGAAGTATCAACACAATTTCCTTGTAATGAAATGACAGCATATAAACCTCCAGTAGCACCTGAATAATTCGGGTCTTCCGAAGGAGGATCAAATGTTGAATTTGTTGCACCTGCAATCGAAGCACCAGTATTACAGTTTATCCATTGATATTGGTTAGCGTCTACTGTTGGAACTAAACCGAGTTGACCAAGAAACAAAGGACTTTCATCACCCCAAAAGCGCGTAATATTTGCAAGGGATAGCATCCAATTAGATGCTGAGCCAGAAAGCGCAAAATTCATTAATGTTCCATCGTTTAAATTCCCCGTGACATCCTGAAGAAGATTTGCTCCTGGATTTGCTCCAGATGCAGTTCCGTGATCAAAACTATAATATGACACCAAGTTTGGTTCCGAGCCTGTTTTCTTGTCTTTCATTTCAAACCTTACCTCACACTCTGATTTAGCAACGTTCCAAATTGCTAGCTCATCAAATTCACCAACAAAAAGTTGAGAACCATCAGTTTTACTCCCAATGGTCATTTTATTATCAACTCCAGTTGAAGAAATAAAAATTCCAGTTGCATACGGTGTTTCAGTTCCATTTATGAAAATCTTTGCCTCTTGAGTAGTTGAACTCCAAGTAACTGCAATATGCGTCCATTCCAATGAATTCAATGTGCTAGATGATTGAACACTATGATTTAGACCGTTTTCTTCTAAATAGAACGCAACTTCACCCGAAGAATTCACACTAATAACAGCAAAATTAGACACATCTAACTGAGCAAAGAACAACCTTCCAAAGGTTCCAATTGTAGGACTTGCCCATAGTTCTATTGTGAATTCGTTCGTTCCGATATTCGCAAAAACGGAAGGTAAAGGGCAGGAAACATAATCGTCAGAGCCATCAAACTGCAAGCAATTCAAGGCGGATTGAGATTTTGCACTTGTTGATAGCAATAACAGACCGAGTAAGATTGGTACTATTCTTTTCATAATTGTAGTTTTCTAATGTTAGGGGTTCCAAAATAACTAGAAAAATGTCCAACACACATTTAAAATTTCAGTGAAAGCTACAAGTCTAAACCTAAGAGCAATAATAAACCTTGATTCCATACATTATAACAACTGTTTAGATTCTGATTTCATCACTCTGAAATTTCGAATAAATCATTAACTTCGCGCTATCAATTTTTGGAAATTATGAGTTACGATATTATAGTAGTAGGGAGTGGACCCGGAGGATATGTTGCAGCGATTAGAGCATCACAATTGGGATTGAAAACTGCAATTGTTGAGCGTGATGAGCTTGGAGGTATTTGTTTGAACTGGGGATGTATTCCTACAAAAGCGCTATTAAAAAGTGCGAATGTGTTCGAATACTTGATGCATGCGAGTGATTATGGAATTACTGTAACAGGTGGCGAAGCAGATTTCGGCGCTATGGTAGATCGTAGTCGAACTGTTGCAAACGGAATGAGCAACGGGATTCAATTCTTGATGAAAAAGAATAAGATCGACGTGTTGAAAGGAACAGGTACATTGAAGGCAGGAAAGAAAGTTTCTGTTGTTGATGACGCTGGAAAAACAACTGAATACGCTGCTGATAAAGGAGTTATTATTTCAACTGGTGCTCGCTCACGTGAATTGCCAAGTCTTCCACAAGATGGAAAGAAAGTAATCGGATACCGTGAAGCATTGACTCTTCCGAATCAACCAAAGAAAATGGTTGTTGTTGGATCTGGTGCTATCGGAGTTGAGTTTGCATATTTCTACAATGCAATTGGAACCGAAGTTACGGTTGTTGAATACATGCCAGAAATTGTTCCTCTTGAAGATAAGGACGTTTCTAAGCAATTACTGAAATCACTCAAAAAAGCTGGAATCAAAATAATGACAGGTTCATCTGTTGAGTCAGTTGATACTAAAGGAAGTGGATGTAAAGTAAAAGTGAAAACTGCTAAGGGAGAAGAAATTATCGAATGTGATATTGTTCTTTCGGCTGTAGGTATTACTGCTAACATCGAAAATATTGGATTAGAAGATTTGGGAATCGTAACAGATAAAGGCCGTATTTTGGTGAATGATTTTTACCAAACGAACATGCCTGGTTACTATGCCATAGGAGATGTTATCCCTACTGCAGCATTGGCTCACGTAGCTTCTGCAGAAGGAATCATTTGTGTTGAGAAAATCGCAGGTCAGAATCCGGACGTATTGGATTACGGAAATATCCCAGGATGTACTTACTGTTCTCCAGAGATTGCATCTGTTGGAATGACAGAAGCAGCTGCTAAGGAAGCTGGAATTGACATTAAAATTGGAAAATTCCCATTCTCTGCTTCAGGTAAAGCAAGTGCTGCTGGAGCGAAAGAAGGGTTTGTAAAATTGATTTTCGATGCGAAATACGGTGAACTACTTGGTGGTCACATGATCGGAGCGAACGTTACAGAGATGATCGCTGAGATTGTTGCTGTTCGTAAGTTGGAAATCACAGGACACGAATTGATTAAGACTGTCCACCCACACCCAACAATGTCGGAAGCAATTATGGAAGCTGCCGCTGCTGCTTATGGTGAGGTGATTCACCTTTAGTAAGATTGGAATTGGAGGATTTTCAGATCATTCGATTATCCGATTGATTCTCCTTAAAATATAGATAACGCTGGTTCCGATGGGACCAGCGTTTTTTTTGTGCAGCAAAGCTCAGGAAGTTGTATATTTAGTATAAGGCGTGAATTCTGAGATACGCGCTTCATAAATTCAACAGATGAGATTTCGACAAAAAGCTATAAGATACAAAGGGATCGTCGTATTTGAGAAAATTACGATGCCTTATTTTAAGCGTATCCCAAAACTCTATCAGAATAATGAAGCTTGTTTTATGTTCATTGATGAAGGAGCGTTTTCCGTTCGCACCCCGTCTCATTTCCTCCCCCTTTCAAAAGGCTCTGCGCTTCTTGCTAAATGCTTCGATTACTTCTTCGAAACGACCAACAAGCAGCGAAAAAGTAGTGAGTACGTCGAATTAGTTGGCATACTTCTGCACAAAGAAATCATTGAAGAAATTTTTCAATTCGACATTTCAGATTTTAATCATCAGGTCGATTTTAATGCAAAAAGGATTGAAGTCGATCAATTACTCGAAAATTTCAAGAAAAGTATTCTCATATTAATAGATAATCCGGAACTGACAGACGACGTAATGATTTTAACCAAGCTTAAAGAGTTTGTCCTATTGATCAGTAAAACCCAAAATGCTCCATCTCATCTCCACTTCCTTTCGGCACTTTTCAATAAGAATGCCACTGAGTTTAAATCCACAATCAAGAACAATCTGTATTCCTCTCTTTCTATTGAGGAACTTGCCATGCTATGTGGAATGAGTATTTCTACATTTAAACGAAACTTCAAGGAAACATTTAATGAGAATCCTGCCGAATACTTATTAAGATTGAAATTGATTCGCTGTTCAAAATTACTCTTGTCAAGCGATCAAAGAATATCTGACATTGCCTATGATTGTGGATTTGAATCCTTATCCACCTTCAACCGAAGTTTTAAGGCGCTTTTCAATGATTCCCCTTCTAACTATCGCAAGAACCAAATTGATTAGTCATTGGACTAATTTGACTTATTAAACTCTTCAAACTGACGCAACTTTGTAGTGAACAAAAAATCACACAAGATGAAAAAGTATATATTATTTGCTGTAGCCATATTAGGAGTTTCATATTCTAATGCTCAGAACTTGAATAACACAAACGGAGGTTACGAGTCAACTAGAACAATTGACGGGAAGAAATATAGAGTAGCCTACTACGAGTATGAGGTTGACAAAACTATGGACGAGGTTTGGGATGAAATTTCAGGGAATTTCATCAACGTTGGAGAAATTCACAAATCAATTAATGAATCGTATTGTGAAAGTGGTGACACAACAGAAGGCGTAGGTGCTGCGCGGTTTTGTAGCATTGACTTTAGCGGGAAAGAAATTCAAATAAAGGAACGAATTACTGACGTACAAGAATCAGAGGATCGAAAAGAGTTTACTTATGAGGTGTATGAGAGCAAAGGATTTCCAGCAAAGGTATTCAACACTTGGGTTGTTCGAAAAGACGAGCACGGTAAGGTTTACTTGGGAAATGTCTTCGTTCTACGTGGAAAACCAGCGATGATGAGTAAAATGATGATGAAAAAGATTGACAAACTAGATGGACTTCGAAATGCGGTATTGGGGTACAAACATTATCTAGAAACGGGAGAAAAGAAAGTAGATTCAGAAATATTTGCAAAGCTATATCCGGAGGTTTAGTTGGATGGTTGGATCATTCGATTGTCCGATTGTCCGATTGATTACAGATATGAATAGCGTTGGTTCTTCGGGATCAGCGTTTTTTTTGTGACAAGATAAGATTGAGTCGAAAAGGGTTGAACCACGAGATGTGTTCGGGGAATTAACGAATGACTGATAAAGAGGTATCTTTACTTCTCATCAATGTTCGTTCGATCTACAAAATGGTAGTTTCCATCCTTCTCCCCTTCCACAACGCTGCTCCTTGGATCACTGAAACCGTTCTATCCATTCAAAATCAATCGTTCGAGGATTGGGAGCTGATTGCAATTAATGATTTCTCAACGGATGATTCATTCAAGATCCTGCAAGGACTTGCGGAAAACGATTCGAGAATTCAACTTCATCAAAATGCTCAAAAAGGAATTATTCCTGCTTTGCAACTTGCACTTTCAAAAGTGACGGGTAGATTCATTACTCGCATGGATGCTGATGATCTCATGCCTGAAAACAGGTTGCAATTGATGGTGAATCGAATGGAATCACTTCCAGAAAAATCAATTGTTACTGGAAAGGTCAAATACTTCTCCGATAGCTCTCTGAATGTTTCTGATGGTTATTTAAGCTACGAAGCTTGGTTGAACGAGCGCGTGGAGAACACCGATTATTATAATCATATCTACCGGGAATGCGTAGTTGCCTCTCCAAATTGGTTGGCACGAACAGAAGATATTCGAGCATCCAACATTTTCTCTGAGTTGAATTATCCAGAAGATTACGACATGACGTTTCGGTGGATGAAGAATGGATTTACCATACACGGGATTGATGGAGTCACGTTACTCTGGCGAGAACATCCCGCTCGAACTTCTCGTAATTCCGATGTTTACGACCAAGAATCGTTTTTCAATCTTAAACTAAGCTGGTTCTGTGATTTACATGAGCTGAATTCTGTGGCTGTTTTAGGCGCCGGAGTAAAAGGCAAACTCACTGCGAAGTTTTTGGTGAATCGCCAAGTTGATTTCAATTGGCATGATTTAGATTCGGCAAAGTACGGCGCTCCGATTTACGGAAAGACCATTCAAGATTACACAGCGCTCAAGGGGAATAAACTACTGATTGCCATTTATCCAAAAAATAAAAAACCCTTGCTCGATTATCTGACCGAGAAGGGTTTTGAAATAGGAAAAAATGCGTGGTTTCTATAAAAATCTTATTTCTTTCCGATTCCTACTTTCACACCAAAATTAAATACGTATCGTGCTCCAGAACGTGAATTATCACTCCATTGAGTTACCCAACTTTGATCTACAAAGACACTTTCCGGAAAAAATGAAGTCACGTCTTGATAACCGATTCCCAATCCACAAAATAAGTCCAAGGCGAATGATTTCGACAACCACCATTGGTAACCAATATTCATTGCAAAATTAAATCGCATGTCGCTTCCTTGCGTTGAAGGCAATTGAGCAGAAGCATCGTTCAAACCAAAATTCATTATTCGGAATTTCATTATTGGAGACAAGTAAAAGCGATTCAATGCTTCGGTTTCATCCAAAGGATAGTAACGATATGCGGCTTCAATAAACATCCCTAATTTACTCGATTGGTAAGCATAGCCACCTGAAGGGTTTATGAAGTGGTTTCCAACTTCTCCTAACGCAATATTCGAAATTGTAGGACCTGCCCCGATTTCAAAACTTGTCTGTTTGGACAATTGTTTCTCGAAAGAAAAATTAATTTCCCCCACCAACAATTGTGTTGGACAAAATTTAACTATTGAAGTATTATCGTTTAAGCGAATTTCTTTTTTCTCTCGCTTGTAACGACTTCCTTGTTTAATTACTACGATTTCTTGCTGAGCGATTCCAGAAGTAACAACTACGAGCACTGCTGCAACTGTTGATAAGATTGATTTTTTCATAATATGTAGCTTAAGCTAGTGCAAGTATAACTAGTTATTGGATAACTTATTGTACAATCAATACATCTTTCCTCGAAAAACGATGCGTATCAAATTCAAAGTCAATTCGCCCAAGTTGAACTCCTGCCCACCCTACTTGATTGACAAGAACTGTTTCTCCGTTCATATTCAGCTCTTCCGTTGGTTTCTCCAAAAAAGTGTGGGTATGTCCACCAATAATGAGGTGAATTCCACTTGTCTTTTTGGCAAGAACACGATCGGAAATTTTATCTGATCCATATTCATATCCTAAATGCGATAAGCAGATAATTAAATCACAGCCTTTTTTCTTGAGCTTTGCTGCACGATCATTCGCCACTTCAATTGGATCTAGGTAAACCGTTTCGCCATATTTATCATCTGGAACCAAGCCTTTCAACTCTACTCCAAGACCAAAAATGCCAATTTTCACTCCGCCTTTTTTAATGATCTTGAAATCCTCAGTATGTCCATCAATCGGTGTGTTTCCAAATTCGTAATTCGAACAAACGAAGGGGAAATCTGCGAACTCTTGCGCTTTCACAAAACCGTCCATTCCTCCATCGAAATCATGGTTACCCATTGTAGCGACATCGTATCCCAATTTCGTCATGAGTTTCATTTCCAGAATCCCACCAAACTTATTAAAGTAAGGTGTTCCTTGGAAGATATCACCCGCATCTAATAGCAATACATTTTCTTCTTCGGATCGGATTTTTTGAATGATTTCATAGCGTCGAGCAACTCCCCCCTTCCCCGGATATCTTGCATGATTCTCAGGAAATGGATCAATGTTCGAGTGCGTATCATTGGTATGAAGAATCGTCAGCTTGTTTTTCGCCTTTACTTCAGAAGCATTCTGCGCGATAAGACTTGGAGCGAGAATTAATCCTCCAGAAACAAGTACCGTATTTTGAATAAATTTTCTTCGTTCCATTAGATTTCAATTCTTAGTTCATCTGACCAAATCAACATTTTCTGCTTCTTAGCCATTCGAATGAAGGCATCCCTCAACAATTCGTTCGAATGTGAGACACTGATTTTTTGTTGGAAAAAATTCATTTTGTCACCGCCATTCATCAGATAGTCCGATGTGAGGATCCAAATCGACTTCGTGTCATCTGTAACTCCATCAACTACCAATTTCCCGTTTTTCAATCGAGCCCCGGCAATTGGTTCACCACCAGACGCGATTAAGTATTCGGCAATATCTGTCAATGATTCGACTGGCATTTCTACCCAAACAATTTCATTATCGAAGGGCATGACTTTGAAAATATCTCCCAAGGTCACATCTCCTGCATTAATCGTATTTCTCAACCCTCCGACATTCAACAAACTGAAGGTTGGTCCAGAAAGGCGTGCATTTCCAATTTGAGATTGCAGCAATGCATCAGCCGACCAATTATTCAATGATCCACCTGGTCTTCCTTTTTCAAAAGCTTGCTCAGCATAGGCGATCACCTCATCCATTTCGGCTTCTAGGTCTTCTCGATAAGGCGCAACGATACTGTCGATTACATTGCCCTCATTTCCTTGAGAAAGAACGTCAGAATTACTTGAACTAGACGAATTGAGGCTAATTGTATTAACAGAAGAGCAGGCCAAAAGGCCTGCTCCTACAGTAAATAATATGATGTACTTCAACATTATTGAATGATCAATTTTCGTTGAACGCTACCGACTGGTGTTTGTACATGAATAATGTACGTTCCAGAACCAATCATTTCTTTTGTCAATTTAAGAACTGGTAAGTTGATACCATTCTCTGCACGAACCACTCGACCGTTTAAGTCAATTACTTCGTAAGCATTGATTTCTGTTCCATTTACTTGAACATAAACAACATCATTTGAAGGTACAGGGAAAACAACAAAGTTTGCATCCAATTTTTCTTGAATACTGTTTGTTGAATCACAACCAGTAGCTTGGTGTGCATTTGCATCGAAATTTACGTAACACGCGTATTCCGTTGAATCGATAAATGGATTTCTGTTTCCTTGCAATTCAAAGATGTACTCTTGACGAGCGATCTCGTAATTGTCAGGCAAATCAGCGAAGTGCCAGTTGCGTAATGTTTCTTCAGCTTGTTTGTCAGAGTTCACATTCCCTACCAAATCAAAGTTATATGCAACAACCATGTACATGATAGCACGTGCAGCATTTCCTTTGTGACTTGCATTTGGTTCGTATACCAATTGTAGGCCTTTGTACCCAACTGATCCGCCAAGGTAATTGAATACGATATTTCCATCGATATCATCCAACGCCAAGTTACTTCTTGGTGTATTCGCCTGGCTTAAGTTTGCTGGGTATAAGTTATGTTGATCATTGTACTCTGGTTCCTCTGGACTATCTGCTGGAAAAGAAGGCATCCATGAATGTGGGAATGTGTGCTCACGGCTGTATCCTAAATTTGACCAATCGAATACTCCAGTAAAAACCAATCTCTCACCAGACAATGCACATGTTACATATGAATCATTGTTCGTTGTATCTTTAATTTCGAACTCGTTCATCATTGTCTGCTTGTACAAGTAATATGAAATCTCGTTGTGAGGATTTATCAAGTCGTAAAGATCAGTTGTAAACGATGACGCATTTTTGTCAATTCCGCTGTAGTATGTTCCGATGTTTTCACCAAGGCTAGTTACGTTTCCTGTTAAAGGACTTGTTGTTAAATAGTTTTCAAAATTACCTGAACCGTTGAAGGCATAAACTGCGAAATACAAATCTTGATTCGCTACTACACCTCTTGGAGTAAATGAAGTACCTGCTCCCATGTATGCAACTTTAGCATCACCGACAGCATCACCACGAAGGTAAGTTGTTCCGTCTGCTGGCACACCAGTAATTGCGCTTCCTGCTTTCCAAAGAACTAAGTAATTTGAAGCTCCTGTCCCAGCAGTATATTGTCCACCAACTGTGTATGCTTCATTCACTGGGAAAGTTAATCCTGAAGGGTTTGCTGTTGGCTCTGTTGCCAAGTTATCGGTACCTACTCCTTCGAAATGGATGATGTATGGGTTTTCATCTGAATCATTGTTTCCAATAGAAAGTGTTGCAAAATGCGATCCTGTTGCTGTTGGAGAAAATGAAACCGTGTATGCTTGATTAGACGTTCCTGCAACTGACCCCGCAATAATTGTAGAGGAGAAATCTACAGCATTCGTTCCAGAGAAAGAAGCTCCAGAAATAGTTAATGCATTTGAACCTGTATTTTCAATTGTCAGAGAAACGCTCGATGAATTTCCAATAAAGTAAGTGTTCCCTGTTAAGTAAGTTATACCATCTACAAGAACGTTTATTTCTTCTAATGGCGCAACGTAAGGAATGATGTCATTCAAATCACGAGGAACTAATTGGTAATTCGCATTGAACTGTCCAAGTGCTCCAAATATAGTAACCGCCCCAGTTGGGATAGCAGTTCCTGAAATACTAGTTGAACCGTTTACACGAATATCCAATGTATTTGTACCATCTGTTACTTGAACCGTTGATGAACCACTAGCGAAATTACCAGTTTGAACAAACGTTACGTTATCCAATTGCATCAATTCCGATTCCAATGCTTCAACTGCTGAAGTAATAGGAATTTGAAGAGGAGCTGGTTGAATCACGGCTGGTCCATGATTAATAACGTTTCCAGCAGGAGAAACCTCCAACAATCCGGAAAACTCAATAAGTGGACCTGTAACTGAGATAGAATCCCAACGATTCACACCACTTAAGGCATTTCCATACGCTGCTATTCCTGCAGTCCCATCTTGCATATAGCGGATTGAACCTAATTCAGATCCGTTTGTAACAACACCTGAAATAGTCACGGTCTGTCCAACTCCAAATGTTCGAGCATCGGCTATATCCGTCTGCCCAATTGCACTCAACCCAATAGTTGATGCACAAATTGCTAATAGTAGTGTCTTTTTCATTTTATCTTTATTTGTAATACTTGAAACTATCGTTTCACTTTCTTGATGCTATCGCATCTACTTACTCTTAATTAAAATTCAAATCCAACTGAGACATTGAAACGAACTCCTTGTCCAACAAATACTGCCGCGGAACCTGCATCAAATCCATTCCCAGCAAAGTTGTTACGGGCATCTGAGATGTACAATGTGTTTAACACGTTAAATACGTTAATTCTAAAATTAAGTGCACTTCTCTTCATCCTCAATCGGTAACCTGCGTGAACACTCATTAATCCATATCCAGGAATTTTCCAAGACTCCCTACCAGTTAATTTCTCAAATTCAACTACGTTTCCATCTAGATCTTGATACCCCTGATTTATGTCAGTTGGATCAACTAGTTCGTATAATTCTGGATCTGGAATTGAAAGACTGTTTGGTTCGAAGTTACTGTAGTAACGATCAAAGAATGTGTATTTCACTTTGATGTATCCTGTTTTCAAGAATCCCCATCTTACACTTGCTGCGTATGTTGATTGAGCTGAATTCCCAACATGAACACCACGAGCAAAGAAAGTAACTGAATCTCCTCCCGGAACAAATACCGTTTCATTCGATTGCCATTTCCAATCTCCCATACTTACCATTCCTTCAAATGTAAGTTTCTTCGAGACTCTGTAAGCAAAATCGAGTTCCGCTCCCATGTGCAATGCATCCATCCCTGGAACATTTACAGAAACCGTTTCCAATGGATCATTTGGATCTTGAACTGTCAAGCCAAATGGTAGTGGACGGTTTTCCCATCGCGTATAGTAACCATTTAAGTTTGCGCTAAATTTCTTTGTTGTAAAACCATACCCTAATTCAAAAGCGATGATGTTTTCATTTAGAAGCGTATCAAAGATTCTGTTTCGTGTATTATCAATGACATTTGAGAATTGTGGTGTTCTGCTCAAGTAACCTACATTGGCAAACACGTTCATTTTCTCGTTCAAGTTATAGTTAGCTCCAGTTTTGAATGTGTATCCAGTTTTCGATGCCCATTCAGTTTGGTTAGCAATTAAGCCTTCAGAATCTCGTGTGTAAGTTTCACCATTGTACGTAATTGTATCAGCATAAGCAATTTCAAGAATTGTATCGGAGAGTACCATTTGCTTTCCTAAGAAACGGTCGACACCTCTATAGAAGTTAGTAACTGTTGAAACATTTAAGAATGTAGACCAGCGTCCTTTTGCGTATTCTGCTTGACCAAACCCTCCTGCCCATTGCACAATACCATCTCGGTCATTGTGGTAAGGCTGACGTCCAATTCTATCTCCCACGACCTTCATTGATGTTGAAGCGTTCTCATCTGCATTGTTGACAAAGTAATCGCCTCCCAGTAAATCAGTGATTACATAATAGTGTGTTCCTTTATAGAATCTGTAATCCAATCCACCAGAAAAACTCCAAAAAGTATTCATTTTGAAATCAAATTGAGAAAGACCTCCCATCCAAAAATGATTGTTTACGGCTGCTGCCATAATTTGAGAAGATTTCAACTTCGTTGGGTGGTAGGCTCCATCTGCTGTTGAATAGAGTACTCCTCCAAATGTTTTGTATTTATTGTTGTAGACCATTGTGTCCCAATCAACTTGTCCTTCATCATTGTAGATTATGTTTGAGCCAGAATTAAAGAAACGCTCACCTCCACCTCGACCGATAGAAACATAAGCCATGTTTGACCAAGAGAGTTTCTTATTCACTTTCCAAAAATCTTTCAGTGTAATTTGTGGTTTGTGGTAGTAATTACGTCGTTCGTTTAAGATGGTTTGTTTACCGTCTACTGTTCTATACCCCCAATGTTGGTTGAATCGAAGTCCTCTATCTCGAACTGTTCCAAACGTTGAATCAGGAATCCCTAAGCTTGAAGCGTAATCAGAATCCCAGTATTCTATTTGCTGACTGTATGAACGCTGTGCGTGTTGTTGTGGAGCACCAAATCCACTCAAAGAAAGAACATGGTTCTTAAAGCGTTTTTGAACTTTCAAATAGTAGAACCCTCCTTGTGTACTCAAACCGTCAACCCATCCATCTCCTTGTTTATATGAACCAGAAAATAGAATTCCCCATCCATTCTTCAATGTTCCTGATTTGTAGGAAACAGAAGTTCTAAGAAAATTCCCTGAGCCGTACTCTTGTCGTACTTTAATCTTTCGTTTCCCTCCAGTTGACATGGTCAATATGTTCATCGTTCCACCAACAGAAGGCATTGCCAATTTTGTTGCTCCAAGTCCGCGTTGCAATTGAATTTGAGACGTAATTTGATCCAAACCAAACCAGTTTGACCAATACACTGCCCCATTTTCCATATCATTCACCGGAACACCGKCGATCATTACCCCAACATTACGTTGATCAAATCCACGGATTGTGATTCGAGCATCACCATCTCCTCCACCTTGTTGCGTGGCATGCACACCCGGTTTAGAATTCAATATCATTGGAAGGTCTTGGGAACCTAATTCTTCATTAATTTCTTTTGTACCAATATTTGAAACAGCTACTGGTGTTCTTCTCCCTTTTACTAATTGAGCGATCACTTCAACTTCTTCTTGATCGAGTGTCTTTCCATGATAAATATCAAAAACGAATAGAGATTCATCGACATCAACATCGAGAACCATAGTATCCACATTCAATCCTGAGATAACCATTCTGTATTCCCCGAATGGAACATTTTCAATACTGTACACTCCGTCTTCGTCTGTTCGAGCCCTTAATGGAGTCTCAGCAGGAGTTAATTCGATTTTCATTCCAATCATCGGCAATCCGTCATCATTTGACTTTAGGATTCCTGAAACTTGGGCATTCTGTGCGTTAGATCCAAATGCAATTAGGAGTAATGCGAAAATTGATACAATTGATTTCATACAAAAACCGGCTTTTCATGAAAAGAGGTCGAAAATTTCGACCTCTTTCATTATTTAATATCTGTAATTATTTGACGATTACTCGTTTCGTAATATTGTTTCCAGATGCGTCTGTCATTTTCACGAAGTAAACACCTTTTTTTGTTCCAAGATCAAACGAAAGGATTGCTTTCGAGTTGTTCTTTACAGTTGCAACTGTTTGCCCTAGAGCATTCATCACAACTACATCACCTTTAGCACCTTTAACGAAGAATTCTCCGCTTGTAGGATTTGGGAAAATAGATACTTTTTGAGCAGCTAATTCATTTACAGAAACAGGTGCACATCCACAATCGTGTTCACCTAAGCTAAACCAGTTACCGTAAGTTGATCCGCCTATATCCACTACAGCAGGAATTGAATCATACTCAGCTAAAGCATCAAAGAAAGAAATTACTGGGTTTATTTCACCTTTCAATACTGTTGATTTACGGATCAATGAATGATCTTTTGTTACAACAATTCCGGCTCCTGTGTAAGGGAAGTCAGTTGACCATCCATCTCCCGGATCTTCACCAATCTTTCCGAAAATATCCACAATAACTGCAGCTCCAACGCTTGCTACATCACCTTTCATTAAGACAACTGCATCGTTTCCATTGAAGTAAAATGCATTCGAAACAGAATAATCTGGACAGTAGAACGCATCAGCTCTAACTTGAAGTGAATCCCAGATTGGTGCATCTTGACCAGTTCCATTCGGATCCAATTTCTCTAAAACTGCAACATGAACGTCAAAAGCGTCAAGCATTCCTGTCAATTGAATCGCATTTGCTGAAGTAGCCGAAGTTGCTCCATTCGAGTAACGAACAACAATGTACTCGCTCAAATCAATTGTCGCTCCTGTTGGATTATAAATCTCCAAAGCTTTGTTGTTTGACCATCCTTCAACGTACTCTGAAATGAATAAATCCGAGCAATCTTGGGCATATGACATTGTAGCCATGATTGTTCCGATAAATAGTAATGTTCTTTTCATAGGGAATTGTATTATATAATATATTGTTATTTACTGATTAAAAGACGATTCTATCGCGGGATGCGTTGGGTAGAATTTTATCTTGATGCTCTCGCATCGGCATGTTCATCTTTGTATAGATCACTCAAAAAATTACTTTCATGGTTTCGGCACATTCAGCCTCAAGGATTACATAAAAGTATTCGAGTGCAAAAATAACTCATTTTAGGATTCCATTCATTATGTAATTATTAACAAATCTGATTCTTTATTCATGGTTAATCGGTTAAGTAACTTTTTGCGCCTAATTTTAATCGAAATACAATACCTATTTTTAGCACAGTAAAATTTAAAACCAATTACATGATGATTTCAGGACGGCATATAATTCTCCTTTTTATTACGATCTCCACCTTTTCCTGGGGGCAAGACATTACTGTTGAAGAAATATGGAAAGAATACACATTTTTCGGAAGTTCTGTTGACGGTTTTCGTTCGATGCAGGATGGGAATTACTTTTCCAAAATCTCTAAAACAGGTGTCACAAAACACTCATTTACTGACACTGAAGGATCTGGAGAAGTGCTTATTCCAGCAAGTGCTTTGTCAAAAATCAGAATGGACGATTATGCATTCAACAGCGACGAAACAAAAGCGTTGATTACCACTGGAACGGAATCAATCTATCGGAGAAGTTACTCTGCTGTATACTACTTATATGATCTCAAGACAAAACAGATGCAGGCCCTAGATAACTTACGGTCTCCTCAAACGCTTGCCGAATACTCCCCTGATGGCACAAAAGTTTCGTACATCTTTAAAAACAACTTATATATTAAGGACATTGCATCAGGAAAAGTAAAGCAATTAACGAAAGATGGAAAACGCAACGGGGTAATCAACGGAACCACGGATTGGGTTTATGAGGAAGAATTCAGTTTAACTAAAGGTTATGCTTGGTCACCTGATAGTAAATACATTGCATTCTTAAGATTTGACGAGAGCGAAGTTCGTGAATTCACCTTAACATATTTCAATGAGCTCTATCCTGATCAGTACACGTTTAAATACCCAAAAGCTGGAGAACGTAACTCGTGTGTTACAGCATATATGATAAAAGCAAAAGGTGGAAAAGCTACGAGAATAGATTTAGGGAAATACGAATATATTCCACGCTTAAAATGGTCAGGAACATCGAACCAGTTGATTGTACAAACCATGAACCGTCATCAAAGTTCACTTAAATACCATTTGGTGGATATGACTTCAAAGAAAATGGCGGTTCGTACTTTCTTTGAGGAAAAATCAAGTACTTACATTGATGTTGATGACAACCTTCTCATCTTAAAAGACGGAAAGTCAATTCTTCGAACAAGTGAGTCGAACGGATATAATCACATTTATCTTTTAGGTTTTGACGGTAAATCGACACAAATTACAACTGGAAATTGGGACGTAATCGAATTCATGGGGATTGATGAAGATGCCAATATGATTTATTACTCTTCTGCTGAGAAGGGTGCAATTCACAAAGGGATTTACAAAATTGGACTGGACGGTTCAAAAAAATCAAGTTTAAGTTCTGAAGAAGGTAATAATGGTGCTAAGTTTTCAAATGGAATGAAGTACTTCATCAAAACTTACTCGAACGCAAATACACCACCCGTTTTCTCCTTGTGTGACAACACAGGAAAAGAAATATCTATTCTTGAAGACAACGCCAAACTCAATGAAACATTAACAAATTACACGATTTCGAAAAAAGAGTTCGTTTTATTTAAGGGGCATAGCGAAGAGTTGAATGGTTGGATGATCAAACCACCAAACTTCGATCCTTCAAAAAAGTATCCTGTATATGTGAACATTTATTGCGGACCAGGACACAATACTGTTTCAGATAGTTGGGACGGTGGCGGTTTTGCTTACCATCAACTTCTTGCTCAAAAAGGATATATCGTAGTTTCAGTTGATCCTAGAGGAACAATGTATCGTGGAGCAGAATTCAAGAAATCAACTTATTTAGAGCTTGGGAAATTGGAAACTGAAGATTTGATCGCTGTAGCAAAAGAACTTCAATCATACGATTACGTAGCGAAAGATCGAATTGGAATCATGGGATGGAGTTATGGTGGATTCATGACATCATTGGCAATGACGAAAGGCGCAGACTATTTCAAAATGGGTATTGCTGTTGCTCCTGTAACAAATTGGAGGTATTATGATAATATTTACACAGAACGCTTCATGCGAACACCAGCAGAAAACGAAAATGGATACGATCAAAATTCACCTATTAATTTCGTTGATCAGCTAAAAGGAAAATACTTACTGATTCATGGATCTGGTGATGATAATGTCCACTACCAAAACACGATGGAAATGATTAACGCGATGGTTAGTGCGAATAAACAGTTTGATCTTTTCATTTATCCGAATAAGAATCATGGGATTTATGGTGGAAACACACGGAATCACCTTTACAATATGATGTTGGATTATACATTAAAGAACCTATAAATAGGGAATAAATTAAATTTCCATTTGGGTTTGATAGAATCAAAATGAAGTGTTACTTTAGACGATTGAAGAAAATAACATAAATCACGGAAGATACGAATGAGTGAAATTGCTAAATTAGAGTTAGATGGTAACACATACGAGTTACCAATTGTAGAAGGAACAGAAAACGAAAAAGGAATTGACATCAGCAAGTTGCGTGGTGGAACAGGTGGTTATATCACCTTAGATCCTGGATACAAAAATACGGGGAGTACGGAAAGTGCGATCACGTTTCTGGATGGAGAGAAAGGAATTCTTCGTTACCGAGGATATCCAATTGAGCAATTAGCAGATAAAGCTTCGTTTTTAGAAGTAGCTTACTTATTGATTGAAGGTGAACTTCCTACTCAGGAAGAGTTAGAACAATTCAAAGAAAGTATCACAAAACATACATTGGTTCACGAAGACATGAAACAGTTCTTCGAAGCATATCCAGCGAAAGCACATCCAATGGGTGTACTTGCATCGATGGTATGTTCACTTTCAACATTCTACCCAGAATCGTTGGAAGTAAATCGTGATTCTAAAGCAAGAGATTTAACAATACATCGATTGATTGCCAAATTACCAACATTGGCAGCTTGGTCGCATAAAAATTCAATGCGTCATCCATTCATGTATCCAAAAAATGATTTGGATTATGGTGCGAACTTCTTGCACATGATGTTTGCGATGCCAACAGAAGATTATACACCAGATCCAGTTGTCGTTACTGCTTTAAATACTTTATTGATCCTTCATGCTGATCACGAGCAAAACTGTTCTGCATCAACTGTAAGAATCGTAGGTTCATCTCACGCCAACTTATACGCTTCGATTTCAGCTGGAATCTGTGCACTTTGGGGACCTCTCCACGGTGGTGCAAACCAAGCAGTAATTGAAATGCTTGAGCAAATCTCTAACGATGGTGGAGATGTTGACAAATGGGTTGCAAAAGCAAAAGATAAAAATGATTCATTCCGTTTAATGGGATTCGGTCATAGAGTTTACAAAAACTTTGATCCACGTGCAACAATTATCAAAAAAGCATGTGACGATGTTCTTGCCAAAATGGGTGTAGATGATCCAATGTTAGAGATCGCTAAGAAATTAGAGAGAGTAGCGTTAGAAGATGAATACTTCAAAGCACGTAACTTATATCCAAACGTTGATTTCTATTCTGGAATTATTTACCGTGCAATCGGAATTCCAACGGAGATGTTTACAGTGATGTTTGCATTAGGACGTCTTCCAGGTTGGATTGCTCAATGGAAAGAAATGATGGACAATGGTGAACCAATTGGTCGACCAAGACAAATTTATACAGGAGCAACGGAACGCGATTATGTAAACATCGCAAATCGTTAATCAATAGAAAATTAAAAAGCCCTGACTTCCGATTGCTATCGGAATTGTCAGGGCTTTTTTATGCTCAATAGTTTGAGTAACTAATTAATCTTTTCTTCCGTACTTATCTTTCACCGTTCTTGTTTTGTAAGAACTAATAGATTTGGCATCTTTCGGCTCAGAATCTTCATTCTTTTCAGGAGCAGATGACTCAGGTGTTTCTGTCGTACCTTCTTCCTCCTTTGGAGTTGACGACTCAGGTGTTTCTGTCGTACTTCCTTCCTCCTTAGGAGTTGACGGCTCTGACTCTTCAGACTTAGCTTCTACTTTCGGCTCGGCAGGAACTTCTTCTTCCTTCTTAGCGTACTTAGTTGAAGCAGGTCGTTTTTCCACAACTGGTTCAATTACCACTTTTCTACTTGGCGTCTCTTCTGCTGCGCTTGATGGTTCAGATTTTTTATCCTTGTCAACATCTTGAGGCTGCGTATCCGCGACTTCCTTTTTAGTGTATTTACTCGAAGCAGATTTTTTTTCTACAACTGGCTCAGCAGCGACTTCCTTCTTCGGATCAGATTCATCAGATGTACGTCTAGGAACTGTTGGTTTCTTCGTCGTGAAATCTTTCTTCTCGTCGAAGCTCCCGTCGCGATCAAAGGATTTTCTCTCGGTAGGTTTCTTCTCAAGTCGTTTAGATCGATCCGACCTTACCCAATCAGTTTTCGCTACTTTATCGTGTTTTTTACCTTGGAATTCCTCTTTTGGATCTTCCTGATTTCCTTCTGTATCCAAATCCATGTACTTCCCTTTCTTCGATCCTTCATAAATCGAGAACTTACGGAATGAACATTCTAAATCACCGTTGAATACTTTAATTTTTCTATCCGGTCGAAGTCCAACAAATTTCAAGGCTTCCTTGTTCGAAGAAAGTATCCAGCAACTGAATCCTTTCATTGAACCTTTCATCCAATTACCAAGATCTTCGTACATCTCTTCGATTTCCTCCCCCATACGTTCTCCATAAGGTGGATTTGAGACCATTACTCCAGGGCCTTCAACTTGCGTCAATTCTTGGAATGAATTTACACTTGTCTCAATGAAACGACCAACGGATAGACCTCTGAAATTTCGACGCGCTTTTGTGACCATATCAGCACTGATATCAGAACCAATAATTTTACACGGCAATTCAGTAATACGTTTGGGTACATCAGCCAATAATCCTTCCCAAACATCTGCTTGGAAATTCGCGAAGTTCTTAAAAGCAAAGTGAGATCGTTCCATTTGTGGTGGAAGTCCAGCAGCCATCAATGCGGCCTCAATCAAAATCGTCCCTGAACCACAAAATGGGTCAACAAACGTTGATTTCTTATCCCAACCAGACATACGAATCAAACCAGCTGCAACCACTTCGTTCAATGGCGCCAATCCAACTGCTTCACGATAACCTCTCTGAAACAATGGCAAACCACTTGTGTTCAATGAAATCGTTACATCGTTGTTTCGGATGTAAACATCGAACATCACTTGTGGTGCTTTGATATTTACATCTGGTCGCTCGTCAAATTCTTTTCTAAACGTATCCGCAATTGCATCCTTGACAACTAAAAACGGATACTGAGAATGTCTGAACATTTCAGAAAACACAGCACCTTTAACTGCAAAGGTTTTATCCTTCGTGAAATATTTCGTCCACTTGATTTTCATACAGCGTTCGTACAACTCTTCTTCGTTTCGAATTCTGAATTTTTTAATCTCCACCAAAACGGAAATTGCACATCTAACGTGTAAATTCAAATAATAAACATCTTTCCACGTTCCTTCTACACGTACTGCACGATTTAAAATTTCAACATGTTCGAAGCCCATTTCCTTCAACTCTTCACAGAGCACTTCTTCCAACCCAAAAATGGTTTTCAATGTGATCCACATCTTTCCTTCTTTCTGTTCAACCCCGAGCATGTCCATTTTTCCTCTTATTTTTGTACAAAAGAACGAATTTGATAACGAACCGACGATACTTGCTTCTCTTTTGTTTACTGTTCACTCAATTCAGTTTTGGACAGGAACAGAAAATTGGACTTGTCCTGAGTGGTGGTGGAGCCACAGGTTTGAGTCATATTGGTGTGATCAAGGCACTTGAAGAAAACAACATCCCGATAGATTATATTACAGGAACCTCAGCAGGAGCATTGGTTGGGAGCATGTATGCCATTGGATATAGTCCGGCAGAAATGGAGGCTTATGTATTGAGTGAAGAATTTCAATTGATGTCTGCTGGTGGATTAAAATCGGATCAACATTTTCTTTTTCGTGAAGATGATCCAAACAGCAGTATGTTTAGTTTTTCCTTCTCGAAAGACAGTATTCTTCGAAAACTACTCCCCACAAATTTCAACTCTTCGGCATTTCTCGATTTTGAAATGTTAAAAAATCTTGGAACGGTAAGTGCTTCCGTAAACAATTTCGACAGCTTATTTATTCCTTTTCGATGTGTAGCATCAGATATTGTGGATGAAAAAWGCATTGTTTTTAGAGAAGGACATCTGAACGCAGCTGTTCGTGCTTCCATGACATTTCCATTTTACATTAAACCTATTCGCATAGATGACGTTCTGCTTTTCGATGGTGGATTGTACAACAATTTCCCTAGTAACATCATGTACACTGAGTTCAGTCCTGATTATATCATTGGCTCGAATGTTTCGTTTAATGAACCACCACCTGAAGCAGACAATTTGATCAGTCAATTGACACACATGCTGGTTACGAATTCAGATTTCACATTACCCTGCGAGGAAGGAATGATTATCACTCCAGAAACAGATGTCTCTACATTCAACTTTGCCGGAGTGAAACAGGCAATTGAAGATGGGTATAACTCCACCCTAAGGAGCATTGATTCATTAAAGTTGCAAATCACTCGAAGAACAACACCCGAAGAAGTTGCAGCAAAACGAGCAGCCTTTCGAAAAAAAATTGCTCCCATTCAAGTGACATCTGTTTCAACAAGAACGAACAACAAGGAACTGCGTTATACCCGTCTATCGATGATCAAGTCGAAAAAAACCGAGAGCCTTGACCTCGATGAGCTTGAAAAACGCTACTTCCGCTTGTACGCCACACCTCAAGTTGACTTTATGTTCCCGCGACTAGAAAAGAAAGCAGACGGAACTCATAATTTGGCACTAGAGGTTCAGAAATCAAAGGACTTTCGAATCGATGTTGGCGGACATGTTTCTTCCAGACCGGTCAACACTGGTTACTTTGGGCTTACTTACCAAACGATTGGAAAAATCATTACGAAATCACATGTTGAATCTTACTTCGGGAAGTTTTATGGTTCAGCAAAGGCAGATTTAACGTTTGAATTCCCTGCAATCCTTCCAATATCAGTTACAGGCTATTTCACATTAAACAGATGGGATTATTTCAGAAGTTTTGCAACATTCTTTGAGGATGTTCACCCCTCATTCTTGGTACAGAATGAAATGTACGGTGGATTAAAACTTGAACTCCCAATTGGAAACACGGTAAAAACAACCCTCGACGGACGCCTTTTCTCACTCGAAGATGAATACTATCAGACATCTAACTTCACTGCCAAAGACACGCTAGATGTCACACATTTTGATGGATTCTCAACTAGCTTCAGCATTCTCAAGAATTCATTAAACAGGAAACAATTTGCTTCAAGCGGACACTTTTTAGAATTTATTGTTCGATACAATTATGGTGAAGAGCACAGTATTCCCGGCTCAACCTCGTTCCAAAATTTTGATGTTATTCGAAATCACTCTTGGATCAATCTTGATCTAAACTACCAGAGTTTCATTATTGATCGCCCACATTTTCACCTTGGTCTAAATGGACGATTGGTATTTAATAGCCAGAGTTTATTTTCAAACTTCACTGCAACAACACTTGTAATGACCGAGTATTCTCCAATTCCTGATGCTGAGACATTCTTTTTACCTGAATACCGCTCTCCTCAATTTGGCGGATTCGGAATTAACGTTATTGGTACGATTAGAAAAAATCTTGATCTTCGATTTGACGGATATTTTTATCAACCATTGGTGCAAATATTGCAAACTAGTAATGGTTCAATCGTCTACTCAGATTATTTCGAAGGGGAATCATTCATGGCCTCTGCATCTTTGATTTATCATAGCTTTCTTGGGCCGATTAGGACAACGTTTAATTATTTCCCTGAACAAACGACTCCTTTATCCTTTCAGATTTCCTTCGGATATGTTCTCTTTAACGATCGCGCGATCCGCTAAATTTGCATAGAATGGCAACTTGAATGTTTAATCGAACTCAGCTTCGTATATTTGCGCCTCAATTATAGGCTATGGAAAAGATCATCTGCGGGATACAGCAAATGGGAATAGGTGTTCCCGACGTTCAAGAAGTTTGGAAATGGTACCGCAAATTTTTCGGTGCAAATATTCGTGTCTTCGAAGAGGCAGCCGATGCACCACTGATGACAAGGTACACTGGTGATACTGTTCATTCACGAACCGCAACACTTGCATTGAGCATGGACGGCGGCGGTGGATTCGAAATCTGGCAATTTACTTCAAGAAATACAGAGAAATCAAAATTTGATATCCAACTTGGTGATTACGGTCTTTATTCGTGTCGAATTAAGTCGAGAGATGTCAAGGCTTCCTTCAATTATTTCAAGGAAAATGGAGCTGATATTCAAGGAGGTCTATCAACTGGACCAGATGGAAAACCAAGCTTTTTTGTGAACGACCCTAATGGAAATACCTTTCATGTTGTAGAAGGCGATGGTTGGTTCAGAGATACAGGTCATCCCTCAAAATGTGGAACTGTTGCTGGCTCAATGATTGGTGTAAGTGACATTGAAAAGTCATTGACACTTTACCGAGATATCTTGGGTTATGAAACGGTTGAATACGACGAAACAGGAACGTTTGATGATCTTGGTGGCTTACCTGCTGGAAAGGGGAAATTCCGTCGTGTGCTGCTTGCTCATAAAGAACTGAGAAAAGGACCATTCGCTCGCTTACTAGGCCCGACTAAAATCGAATTAATTCAATCACTTGACAGAACAGATTGTCAACGTATTTTTGAAAATCGTTTTTGGGGAGATTGGGGATTCATTCATTTGTGTTTCGATATCCAAGGAATGGATGTTCTGCAAAAGGAGTGTGAAGCAAAAGGATTCCCGTTTACTGTAGATAGCTCTGACACCTTCGATATGGGGGAAGCTGGAGGTCGATTCTCTTATG
The DNA here is from genome assembly GCA_002733985.1 of Fluviicola sp. Taxonomy (GTDB): domain Bacteria; phylum Bacteroidota; class Bacteroidia; order Flavobacteriales_D; family Crocinitomicaceae; genus UBA4466. The sequence goes on from NVXP01000017.1 coordinate 56,497, forward strand.
TCGAAGATCCTGATGGAGCTTGGATTGAATTTGTGGAAACTCACAAGGTTCCAATCATGAAAAAATTGGGTTGGTACATCCATCTGAAGAATCGTAAACCAGGTAAACATTTACCGAACTGGATCCTGCGTGCAATGGGAATGAACAAGGTAAAAGATTAACTATCTTGCACGAACCATTGGCGCATAATTTTATCTGCTGATTTGAATGTTTTAACTGTTCGTTTCAGTGATTTAAAAACTTTGCGCATCAACCTTAAATTTCTATCTTTGAAAGATACTTTAATGAACATGAAAAAATACTTCTCTGGACTTCTCCTCCTCGTTTCTATCCTCACTTTCCAATCGTGTAATGAAGACGTAAACCTAATCGGTGAATTTGAAGAAACGGCAATCGTTTACGGACTATTAGACAGATCAGATTCTGTTCACATGATTAAAATCAATCGTGCGTACATCGGTCCTGGAAACTCAATAGAAATTGCAGCTATTCCAGATTCGAATTACTTTGAAAACTTAGTCGTTACAGTTGAGGAATATGTTAATGAAAACCTTCAGCGTACTTGGACTCTTGGAGACACTACTATTACAAATAAAGATGAATCAGGAATCTTTTACGCACCAGAGCAAAAATTGTATTTCTTTGAAACACCGCCGTCTTCCCCATTAATTGATAACGCTATTTACAAATTGAACATTGACGTAAACAACGGAGCATTTGTAGTAACTGCTGAAACCGCAATTGTTTCAGGAATAACATGTACTGCATCAGGTCAAAACTACCGATTCCAATTTGCGAATAACCCAAGTGATTACCGATCAACAAACGTTGGTGTAGGCACAGGGAATGCTTATCAAATAAATACGACCATGACAACTAATTATAAAGATTGGACTGGTTCAACATCCGAGGAAAAATCATTTAGTTGGAACTTTGGAGAGAAAGAAGTTCAGCCAAGTACAACAGTAAACTTTACGGCTCCAGGAGAAGTCTTTTACAATTTGATGCGTTCTTCGTGCTCAGCAGGATCGCCATCAGTGGATAAACGAACATTTATCTCTTTTGATGTTGTTATTACTGGAGGATCTGAAGAGTTATACAACTACATCTTGGTAAATAAACCGAGTAGCAGTTTAGCGCAAAGTAAGCCTACATACACGAACTTATCAGCAACGAATGATCACGATGTGATCGGAATTTTCTCATCGCGACAAACGCTACGCATCAACAAGCCATTCTATATTTCTGCATCCCAAGCATATATTCGTGCCTTGGATCAGAAAAGTACACAAGAACTATGTCAAGGGGCAATAGTCGGTCCTTACCTTTTCTGTAGTGACCATCCTGGAGATAATATTATCGGACAAGAAAAGCCTTACGCCTGCAACTAGTCCACAATTGGGATTAAGTTGTTAACTTTGGTTTATGACCGAAAGAAAGACCCTCTTTGTCGATGTCATCTTACCAGTTCCTATCAGAAATGAATTCACCTATCGTGTTCCTTTTGAACTGAATGATGCCGTATTTAATGGAGCACGAGTTGTTGTTCCCTTTGGTCGGAATAAGTTAAATACTGGAATAATTACTCGTATTCACGAAGAAATCCCAGAGGCTTATCAATCCAAATACATTGAGTTTTTACTCGATGAACGCCCGATAATTACTCCAAAGCAATATACTTTTTGGAAATGGATTTCGAATTATTACATGGCGCCTATTGGTGATGTCATGAATGCTGCACTTCCATCGAATTTTAAACTGGCAAGTGAAACACAAGTTGCCCTGCACCCAGATTATACGATCAATCCTAAATTTCTTACTGACCGCGAGCATGATATTATTATTGCTCTCGAGATTCGAGAAAAAATGGATCTGAAAGAGATTGCAGAGCTCGTTGGAATTAAAACGATCCAACCAATAATTAAGGCACTGATTGAGAAAAAGGCCGTAATTTCAATTGAAGAACTCAATGATAAATTTGTTCCTAAAACAGCAATGTTTGTTCGTTTGAGTGAACACTATCGTCAGGAGAATAATATTTCAAACTATATTCAGGACATTGAGCATGCAAAAGGCAAGGCGAAACAGCTTGAAGCAATACTATCGATCCTTCACAACGGTAATTTGAAGGATGGAAGTATGACGCCAATCCTGCGAAAAAAACTCGTTGATGAAGGCGTTTCTCAGTCCTCACTAAATACCTTAGAACAAAACGGAGTTGTACTCCAAGAACGCTATGAAATTTCTAGGTTTCAGACACAACTGGAGGAAGGAGATGCGTTCAAACCATTGTCGGAATCACAACAAGTTGCGCTTAATGAAATCAACGAAGGTTTCGAAGATAATAAAGTGGTTTTACTTCACGGCGTAACAGGATCTGGAAAAACCGAAGTATATGTTCAACTTATTCAAGAACAACTCGACCTCGGTAAACAGATTTTGTTTCTACTTCCTGAAATTGCGCTTACCACGCAATTAATACAGCGACTTTCTGCCTATTTCGGAGATCAAATTGGTGTCTATCATTCAAAATTCAATCAAAATGAACGCGTAGAAATCTGGAACCATGTATTGAACAATGACCCGAATCGTTATCGAATTGTTCTCGGTGCCAGATCATCGATTTTCCTGCCGTTTCAGGACTTGGGATTAATCGTTGTTGATGAAGAACATGAATCGAGTTTCAAACAATACGATCCATCTCCTCGATACAACGCCCGCGACTGTTCAATAGTCTTGGGAAGCCTACACAAGGCAAATGTACTCTTAGGGTCGGCAACACCAGCTCTTGAAAGTTACTACAACGCAAAGACAGGAAAATACAAATTGGTTGAATTAATGGACCGATTTGGTTCAGTTCAACTTCCTGAAGTACAATGTGCCGACCTCCGAAAAGAACGCAAGCAGAAAAGCATGCAATCGGATTTCAGTTCCTTTTTGATTGATCATATTCGCGAAGCACTGGCTTTGGGAGAACAAGTTATTTTGTTCCAAAACCGACGAGGATATACACCACTTTGGATGTGTGAGATCTGCAATTGGACACCAACTTGTAAGCAATGTGATGTCTCATTGACTTATCATAAGTTGAGCAATCAACTCAAATGTCATTACTGCGGATACAGTACTCCTCCTGTTGGATCATGCTCTTCCTGTGGTAGTAATCGTATAAAAATGCTCGGCTTCGGAACGGAAAAAATTGAAGACGAATTAGGGATTATTTTCCCAGATAAAGTCATCAAACGTTTGGATCTAGACACAACTCGATCGAAGAATGCTTACGCGACAATTCTAAATGATTTTGATGGTGGAGGAATCGATATTTTGATTGGAACCCAAATGGTTTCGAAAGGACTAGATTTTGAAAACGTCAACCTTGTGGGTATTCTAGATGCTGATATGTTACTGAATCGCTCAGACTTTAGAGCTTTTGAGCGATCATTTCAATTGATGACTCAAGTAGCTGGTCGTGCTGGACGAAGAAAAAAACGGGGTAAAGTAATCATTCAAACTGGAGACACTGATCATTGGGTGATCCAAAAGGTGATTGGCCATGACTTCATTGGATTTTATGAAAGCGAAATTATGGAGCGGAATAATTATTTCTATCCACCCTATTTTAAGATCATTGAGATCACAGTGAAGCACAAAGATGAAAACAAGCTAAACTTAGCAGCAATCGACCTTGCAAACCGCATGAAATCCTTGTTTAAAGAACGTGTTTTAGGACCTGAATTCCCTGTCGTTCGAAGAGTAAAGAATTTGTATCTCAAACGAATAACACTGAAAATCGAGCGCGGAGCGAACGACAAAAAGGTAAAAGTACGGCTGCAAGAAATGATTGATAAGTTCTATGCATCTCCTTCGAACAAATCAGTACGCGTTATTGTTGATGTCGACCCAAGTTAACCCAAGTACGTTTTCAAGGTTCTACTACGTGAAGTATGTTTCAAACGGCGAATTGCTTTTTCTTTGATCTGACGAACGCGTTCACGTGTTAATTCAAATTGCGCACCAATTTCCTCCAATGTTAATGGACTGATCCCATTTAATCCGAAGTATAATCGAACAACTTCCCCTTCGCGTAATGTCAGCGTAGACAAAGAACGCTCGATGTCTTTTCTCAAAGATTCGATCACGAGATTTTGTTCTGGTCCAGGAAGCGAATCATTTGGTAATACATCATACATAGACGACGAAGAATCATCTCCTTGAACCAATGGTGCATCCATTGACACATGTCGTCCGGTATTTCCGATTGAGTTGCGGACATCTTCCACTGAACAATCTAAAAACTCTGCCATTTCTTCAGCCGAAGGTGGACGCTCAAAACGTTGCTCTAGTTCTGAGTATGCACGATTAATCTTGTTAATTGTTCCAATTTTATTGAGAGGCAAACGCACGATTCGCGCTTGTTCTGCCAAAGCTTGTAAAATAGCTTGACGAATCCACCAAACTGCGTATGAGATAAATTTGAATCCACGGGTTTCATCAAATCGTTGTGCTGCTTTTATCAAGCCCACGTTTCCTTCATTGATTAAATCTGGAAGTGTCAGTCCTTGATTTTGATATTGCTTCGCCACCGAAACAACAAACCGTAAATTGGCCTTTGTTAATTTCTCCAACGCTGCTTTATCTCCCCCTCTAATCTTTCGTGCTAACTCAACTTCTTCCTGTGCAGTAATTAATTCCACACGACCTATTTCTTGCAAATACTTGTCTAAAGATGCCGTTTCACGATTTGTGACCTGTTTTGTGATTTTTAGCTGTCTCATACTTAAAATTGTTTCGGTTCTACTTATAAAACGTTTAAAACTCAAATTGGTTGGATCAATACACTCAATGAAAGCTACACAATGAACATTGATAGAGCGTTTTATGAACAAAACACGAATTTCAATGAATATTTACGCACCAACATGAGCTCCATTTCTCCTCTTTTGGTAGCAGAACTCCATTTTTTAAGGCAATTCGGGGAGATTTAACGAACAAATGGCATAAGCGATACGCTTATATCAAGATAGCAGGAATTAGACAACACAATTTTCGATTGTAAAACAATCATATTCTTCGCAGTATCAGCCAGAAATAGCCCGCCATTACTGCATTGTCTCTATTCAATTTAATAACTTTATTACGATCTGGGTCAAAATTAGGAATCGAAGTCAGGTTGTTACGTATTCGATGACTATTTTTGTGCCATGAAAATTGTCATGGTTTGTCTAGGAAACATTTGTCGATCGCCATTGGCGGATGGATTACTTCGTAAAAAAGTAGCTGAGGCTGGACTGGATATTGAAGTAGATTCGGCTGGAACAGCGGCCCATCACGTTGGAGATGCACCTGATGAACGTATGCAAGCAACGGCTAAGGCGATGGGATGTCCAATTGACGATCTAAGAGCTCGACAGTTTGTGGTTCAAGATTATGATCAATTTGATAGAATATTGGTGATGGATCAGAGTAATCGGCAGAATGTACTGTCTCTGGCAAGATCTGCTGAAGATGAGGCGAAGGTCGAAATGATTTTGAATCTAAGTCACCCGAACCAAGATTTAGAAGTTCCTGATCCGTATTATGGAGGTGATCAAGGTTTTCAAGAAGTGTATCAATTATTGGATGAAGCAACAGATGTTCTCCTAAATGAATTAAAGAATTAGCATGGAAAAAGGAATGATATATATGATCCCAGTTACATTGGGTGGTGAAGTTGTGAATGATGTCATTCCGGCGAATGTTCAAACTATAGCAACAGGATTGCGCTTTTTTATCGTTGAGAACATAAAATCTGCGCGACGATTTCTTCGTAAAGTAGACCGTGAATTTCCAATTGACGAATGCGAGTTCTTTGAAATCAATCGAAAAACAGAAGCTTCCGAAGTATACCGTTTTCTGAAACCAGCAAAAGAAGGTCATGACATTGGAGTTATGTCTGATGCTGGCTGCCCAGGTGTTGCCGATCCAGGTGCGATCATTATGACCTTGGCTCATGAAAAGAACATAAAAGTACAGCCACTTGTTGGACCGTCATCTATCCTACTCACATTGATGGGAAGTGGATTTAGCGGACAGAATTTTTCATTCGCTGGTTACTTACCAAAAGAACGTAAAGATCGAATCCGAGCATTGAAAAACTTCGAAGCGGATACGTACAGAAACGGAACAACACACTTGTTCATGGATACACCTTTCCGAAACATGAATGTATTGGAAGATTTGTTGAATGTATTGGCGGACACTACAATGCTTTGTATCGCGAGTAACTTGACATTACCGAGTGAGTATATTCGAACGTTATCAGCAAAGGATTGGAGAGAACATGCGTATGATTTAGCGAAGAAACCAACGATGTTTGCGATTGGGAAGATGCAGTAAGATTATATTACTCCTTCAGCATACACGATTACAGCTGTTCAGGGCTCAAAGTATTCATTAAAGCCGTGTTGATGTAATAGTTTGTCTTTCCAAGTTTATATTTCACGATCACGTTGTCATTTGCTAACTTGTTCAAATACCCAGAGGCAGTAACACGACTCACGCCCAAATCATTCTGTAAAAATTCAATTTTCGTATACGGCTGTTGGAATAAATGATTGAGCAATTCTTGACTGTAAAATTTGTAATTGCTCCGCAATGTGTTTTTCATCGTCATCATTTCACGTTTAACGGCGTTCACGAGACGAATGGTGTCAAATGCTGTTTCTTCTACTGCTGAGATCATATACAGAAGCCACGCCTCCCAATTATCATTATCGCGAACATCTTGAAGCAGTTGATAATAAGCCTTCTTGTTCCGAATAATATATCGACTCAAATAGAGAATTGGAATGTCCAATAACTCATTTAAAACGAGGTACAGAATATTGATAATTCTTCCTGTTCTGCCATTTCCATCATAAAACGGATGAATACTCTCAAACTGGAAATGAATAATTGCCATTTTCACGATTGGATCGTAATCTATAATACTGTCGTCATTAATGAACAACTCAAGGTTTGCCATCAACTCCTTGATCTCTTGAGCATTTTGTGGAGGCTCATATATTACTTGTCCCGTCTGCACATTTTTGAGATTTGTTCCTGGCAGCTCGCGAAACCCTGCATTATTTTTCTCTAGGATT
>NVXP01000136.1 GCA_002733985.1 Fluviicola sp.
AATAGATTTGTTAATCCGAAAGCGATTTATTGAAGTGTAAATCTGCATGGATTGTAGCTTGTGTTAGGTGTGTTTCATTTTTTCTTTCACTAATTCAGATGCAGTTTTAACAAAAGATTTAGTGATAAGTTTTATTTCATTTTCTTCTAATGAAGTACAACGTTTAGTCTAAAATATCGTGCAACGGTTCGTTAGATTGGGAGTGCATTTTAGACATTGTTGTGGTGTCGTTTTTTATTTCGTCAAAGGATTTGACTTCTATTTTCCCTTTAGTTGGTATCATGTTTTGCCAAACCCAATTATAATGCTCGATTACTTTTTTGGCGGTTAAATGTGGTCTTTCTCCAGTTGTATGTCCATCTGAAACAACTGTTATGTCATAATCCTTTGCGAGAGCTGATTGAACAGTTGATTCAACACAAAAATCTGTCGCACATCCTGTAATCAACAACTCAGTAATATTAAGTTCCGTCAATTTTGATTGAAGTTCTGAATTATAAAATACATCATTAGCATATTTGTCAATCAAAACATCTGTCGATTCAAAATTAAGAGAGGTTAACAGTTCCCATTCTGGTGTGTGTTTTTCGAATTCACCTGTTCCGGTTCCATCATGCTGAATAAAAATCACAGGAAAATCAGATTCCCGGAATAACATTGAAAGCTCATTCATTCGTTTTACAACTCCATCTGTATCGAATCTAGGAATCTCCGGGGTGAAGGAGCCCTTCTGCATATCAATTATTAAAAGAGCTTTCCTGTTTTCCATTTTTTTTCAATGTTTTTTTTCAATGCCCACAACGTCTCGGCTATAAAGCGTAGAAACGGTTTGGTTGGTTAGGGCCATGCTTTATAGCTATTGTTGGCAAATCGTTTTTAATACCACGTTATATTAAGCTTATTCACTTCGTTTCTCAATTCTTTTTTGAGACTATTGTAATTTTATATCTACACGAGCATTAATGGAAGTACAACATGTTATAAGTAATATAAAGGTGTATAGTGTTATCATTATTAATGATTTGCACTTAGTTATTTCTTAGTTTATTATTATCATACACTTAGGTAAAAGTGTTTTTATTCTTTCTAATTCACCTTCTCCTAAAGGGTTATCTATTAATTTAAGCACCATTAAATTTTTAAGGTTTCCAATAGATTCAGGAAGGCTTGTGAATTGATTACCACTTAAGTCAAGTACACTTAACTTAGTAAGTTTCTCGAACGACTCAGGAAGACTTGTGAGTTGGTTGTTTTTTAAAAAAAGATGTTCTAAACTTTTAAAGTTTCCAATAGACTCAGGAAGGTTTGTGAGTTGGTTGTTTTTTAAGTAAAGATGTTCTAAATTTTTAAGGTTTCCCAAAGACTCAGGCAAGCTTCTGAGTTGGTTGTCACTTATGGTAAGCCAAATTAAATTTGTAAGGTTTCCCATAGATTCAGGTAAACTTATGAGTTGGTTCATATCTAAGAAAAGCTCTGTTAAATTTGTATGGTTACCAATAGATTCAGGTAGGCTTGTAACTTTATTGCCATATAATTTAAACGTAGTTAACATTGTTAGTTTTCCGAAAGATTCAGGAAGGCTTTCAAGTTGGTTAAAACCTAAGGCAAGCCAAGTTAAATTTGTAAGGTTTCCGATAGATTCAGGCAGGATTGTGAGTTCATTATTTTCCAAGTTAAGTTCTTTTAAATTTTTAAGATTTCCGATAGACTCAGGTAGACGTGTGAGTTCGTTATGAACTAAGTAAAGCACCCTTAAGTTTTTAAGATTTCCGATAGACTCAGGTAGACTTTTGAGGTGCTCTTCATTTAAGAAAAGCTCCGTTAAGTTTTTAAGATTTCCGATAGATTCAGGTAAGCTTGTGAATTGGTTAGATACTAAATCTAATTTATAAACCAGATTAGGTTTTTTTAAAGCGTCGTTTAAATAATAATAGGTTTTATCCATTTGAGCATTGATGGAATTACAACATGCGATAAATAGGATTAAAGCGTATATTTTTTTCATTATTAATGATTTGTTGTGTTAAGTTATCGAATTCTCATGCATACGTTTATGTTTGCCAACGGTTAACGGTTAGTATAACAAGCGTGGCATCCCGCAGGGTGCTATGATTTGTTATACAGTGTTAGGTGCTTTTTTTCTTCTTTTTTCGTTTTCTATTGTCAATTACCGTTCTCATTACTTTGACTTTTCTGCCATAAGTCAGGTACGATTCGTTTTCAACAAAACCTCTTCCATCCACCCGAAATATGCTATCATCATCCTGCAAGATCGGAACAGACAATGTTGCATCCCAATCTCCATTTTCTAATTTATTTAATTTAAAGGCTGTTATCCATTGTGCTTCATCAAAAGATTCATTTGGGGCTAGTTCATATTCATTATGCGAATTAAAATAGCATCCGCCCTTAGGATTTAAATCAAATTCTAAATTCCCAACTGTTAGTGTTGAGTGATTATAGTAAAAACATGTATTTGTTTTAAATGTCAATGTATCACTGGTAATATTTTCAACTTGGAAATGGAGGTAATAACTAGTGTCCGTTCCCCATTTATTTATGGTTACCTTTTGCTCAATCGAATCAACCTTTAACTCAAATAGTTTATTTATATCAACTATAGAGTTACCATCCTGAGCATTTGTAGCTCCAGCTAGTGTCAAAACGAAAAGGGTTGATAAAAGTCGAATCATTTTTGTTTATTTTTCTGTACATCCTTGAACGATATCAGTTCAGTTTAATTGCACCTAACGTATAGGTATTGTTGTGTACCGTATTTTTATTTTCGTTTAGTGACATTGTAAAGTGAATTCAATTCTCTCTGATTTTTCATCATAAAACACATAAATCAAACCGACATCTCCCCACATCAAATCTGCATTGTCTTCTGAGTCAATTTGAAATAAAAGTTTCATTGGGTTTCCTTCATTGTCTTTTGGTGTAGATTCTCCTTGGACCCATTTTGGATAACCTCCTAACTGACTTTGATAATCTTGTTCTCCAATTAATTTGGTTACGATTTGGTCATAACTATCCCAAGGATCATCTTCATTTAATACACACGATAATTTAGAAGCGTTATTTCCAAATAAATCTATTCCTTCCCAATCAGGTAATGTTTGTGTTGGCTTAAATTCCAATTTACAGAATTTTGATTTATCTAAATCAATCGGTTTAGCTATAAACTCTACTATCTCTTTATTTACTTTGCCATATACTTTAACTAACCAACCATCATTTCCTGTGTCCCACGGAAATTCTTCCCAATCGTAGAAGAATTGCACTAACTCTATACTTTTTGGCAACTCTAATTCAGGTGAGTTGAAGACTTGAAAAATGAAGTCCAAGTGTTTTCCGTTTTTACCTTTTGGCCATTCCTCTCCTTTTTCAAAGTATGGGTGTCCTCCAAAATGAGATTCTAATTGAGAATTTTCAGGTGGTCTTGAAGCTGGTTGAATTTCGAGTTTGGTGGTTTGTCTTATTAATGGTTTAACCAAATTTTCTAAATCAGAAATCGATTTCAAATTCAATTCATTCAATTCTCTTCTGTATTTGTCAAAATGAGATTCTGGCTTATCATTATTTTTCTCACTTTTATTTCCAAATATTTTCTTCCAAAAACTCATTTTACTAATTTGTTCTTATGGTACACAACGTTTACGCTAAAATACGTAAAACGGTATGGTTGGTAGGTTTATGGATTTTAGCGATTGTTATAGGTAGTTATTTTTATATGCGATACTTTATTTGATCTTCAATTTTTAAATGGAATCCAATTTTTCTACGTTCTGAATTGATTTTATTATAATTATTAGTTGAAATTCCTGTCAACCCGTCCATTTCTGAGTACGTACCATATTTTTGAATTTCGCCGTGAAAAACCCTATACTTATCTACGTAGTAACAATAGTCAAATATATCTAGCACGCCAGCATTGACCAGCTCAGTCATTTTTGATTCAAAGAAGTTATATTGTTGAACTGAAAAGAAGTTTTCGGCACAATAATGATGAATAACACCAAATAAAATGTCGCTTGTCGTTTTCTTAAACTTAGGGGTGTTATTTGATAGGTAATCAATAATATCAATCATGTTTAGGCTGTCTGATCTTAGAAACGTCTCTTGATCTACTCTTTTACTAGTGTTAATTTCAACGAAACGAAGATGTTGATCGTTTAGCATAAACTTATTGGACTTAAAGAATTCAGTCGGAGATTGAGCTATTATAGTTCCGTATAGTTGATTCCACTCATAAGCTTTCTTTGGTGTAAATAGTGTGTCTTCAATGAATGGAATTAGTTTTTTGTATTTATACTTCAAAACAGATACAATATAATTGGGCATATATCCATATTCAATCCATTTTGTAAACGATGAATCAACTTCATCAAACCGATTACACTCGTATTCGCTATATAATAAACGTCCGAGTTGTTTAGTACTTAGGTTACCGCGATTAGACTTCGAGTAGTTTTCTATTGCTCTGACATAATTGCCTTTAGAGAATTCAACGTCACCATAATATTTTAATGAGTCCAATTGGGAGTAAGAAGTTCCAATTGTCAATGCAAAAATAATAACACTTAGATGTTTTATCATGTGGTTTTATATTGTCTGCTGGTTACCTATAACAAGTGAATAAACAACATATGTTGTTTATTCACACTATATCGAAAGTACGAATTAATTTTAAGTGCAATTAAGAGCTCACTCATTCAAATTAGAATGGACTTCCTCTTCACGATTTGTATCGCGCGTTCAAAGCTGAATTTAGTTAGAACTACGGTTTGGTTTATAGAACACGGCCCCACATTAGCAATATTTCAATATTAATTATTGTTGTTCAAAAATGCTTTCAGTTCTGAAATAAATTCGGGAAAGACTTCTCGATGCAAAAAATGTCCTGCGTTTTTAAAAACTACCGTCTTCGAACCTTCTGGCATCTTTTCTTTCATCGAAGAAACCATCTTTTCTGAATAAATTAAATCATGTTCACCCAATAAGAAGAGAACAGGTGTTTTGGGTACTTTTTGATAAAACTCTTGAACCTCGGACACGTTTTGGTCCTTAGAAAAGGATCTATAATATCCAATGGCTGCTTCTGTACGATTCGGGAATTTAAACGTTTCTTTAATCGCATCACTTGACGCTTGGAAATTTTTGAAGTCTGGTGACCATCTCTGATACAGTCGATCAATATATTCAAAATTGCTTTTTCGGGCATATCTCACTCCGTAATCGCTAGTACCCAACAGGAGAAAATGTCTTCCGGCATATGCCAAACTAGGAGTTAATTCTAAACAGCTTGTGTGGGGTATAGCAAGCGAAACAAACTTCTGCACCCTTTCATCTGCTAGATTTGTAACAGAGAACCCAATGGAAGCTCCCCAATCTTGGCCAACGACAGTGAATTTGTCAATAGATAAGCCATCCAGGAGTTTCACCATATCGTCAGCTATTGTTTTTACCGAAAAATCATTGTCCTTTGGAATTCCTGTTGGATAATACCCTCTTAAAAACGGAGCAATTACTCGATGAGTTTTCGATAATTCACTAATCGTTTCATCCCATGTATTTGCCATATCTGGGAAGCCATGTAATAAAAGGATGGTTTCACCCTCCCCCTTTTCGATGTAGTAATAATCAAGCTTGTTAACGACAATTTTCTTAACCGGATGTATACTAAGGCTTACTAACTTCTCATTAGTTATTTTTTCAACCTGATTGTATTGCTTTCGTCCAAAAGAACCAATTGCAACGACAATAACGAGTCCTATCGATAAACTAATCAAGGTTTTGTTTCTCTTTGTAAATAATTTGGGTGCCTTTTTAGTGAGAAATTTAGAAGAAAGAGGCATTAGTAATAGGCCAATTAATAGTAGCCCAATACCGAATAAAGGTTCTTCCAATAAAATAGTGATGCTGCCGATTAGTAACAGGACTATACTCAATACGTATTTGATAAATTGCATTTCTACTGTTTTTTAGTGGTTGGTTATTTCTATTTAAATAGCTCTATCGTTTTGCTATTCCACGCCAAGAAAATTCTAGTGCTTGGTCCACTATTTGAGGTGAAAGATGCCCTCCCTTTATACTGAGTTCCACCAGTGTAATAATGTTGTTGTATGTGAGCATTCCCATTAGCATTAAATCCATGTCGACAAACAAACCTGCTTCAATTCCATTTTGATACGATTGAAAAATCGGAGCAAAATACTTTTCACACTCTACGTGGCTTTTCTTGGTGATTATCGGCGAGTGCTCTAGTTGATTAAGAAAAGAATATTCAATGGGATTATTTACGTAATAATCGTAAATCCCCAATGAAACACTTTTGAATTCTTTCTTTAGGTCTACTTTATTCTTTGTGTTTTCAAGTATTACATCTCCGACATTCTTTCTAATTGACACATAGATCTCGTTAATGATTTCGTCTTTGCTTTTAAAATGATGATAAATAGTTCCTACTGCCACTCCTGCTTTTATTGCAATTTGAGACATTGGACTATCACAAATGCCTTCTTCAGTAATAAGCTTGGTTGCTTCTTTAAGAATTTGATCTCTCTTGGTCATAGACTGAACGTTCATTCGGTTCAAATATACTCTTTTACATTAAAGAAGATTCTTTTGAGGAATACAAATAAATTGGGGATCAACATTTTGGTTAAACGTTGTTCAGGTATTGGATGGTCTAGTCGTATTATTTCAAACTAACAAATACAATAATTTTAAGTGTAACCAACATCTCACTGTTCAATCATCACATACAGTCAAGGGGGCTACTCTAGTCTATCACTTCGTTCAAATCGTATAGACTTATCTCTTCAGATTCTTCATTATTTCGAAAAACAATACCAAGACATTGAAGGCGATCATTACAACAGAACAGGGTCTAAATGTTACATTCACCGTCAACAAATACACCGTATACACCTGTAATTAAGAGGTGTATGGTTTTATTGCCATTTTTTTTCTCTTTTTTCCAACCATTGAAACATTAGGTGCGTTCTTATTAATACGAACTATACTACTCATATATGTTTCGAGCCTTGACATTTTTCTTTTTTCTAACTGTCTCGGTTTTTGGTCAGACGCAACAGATGAATTCTAGCGAATTCCCATACCTACCTTTTGGGATGCAGAACCTTAAGAATTCGTCTGTTGCAGACCAAATTCCAAGTTACGATGAACCCGCTCCCCGCACGAACTTTGCACTCAAATTTTTCGGCACTTCTGACCCATCCTCAGCATTTATTATGAATGACAGGTGGAACATGGTAGGAACGTACTCACTCCTCTTCTTTAGTTTTATTCTGAATGTGTTTTTGGTCCTGAAACTTTTGAATTACAGGCGTCGGAAAGTTAGAATGACTTGATCACACGTGAGTTTTTCTATCAACCAACGTTCAACTCCCTCTTGGTCCTTAATCGATAAGTGTTTATCCACCGTAAAGTATACGTTTGGAATCGTTTCACTTGCAGAGGACGATTTAGAAAAATAGGGAGACTGTGTGAAAGAGCACCCAGTAATTTCAGGATGAATTGCACTGATTTCCTTGAGTAAATCCATACCCAAAGTTGATTTTGTGGTGATGCTATCCAATCTATTTTCATTGAACTTAAGCGCTTCACGCACATTCAACACTTCGGATTGAAGTCGTTCAATTTGCTTTTGATGATCAAGGTCGGATTCAACTAGTCCTGATTGGAATCCTTGTTCAACAGTAACCTTCGTTTCAGTAAGCCCCATATCTCGAGCTTTTTCACGCAGTCGTTCTTGAGAATCTTGGTCAATTTCATTTCCAACATAAACGAGTTTAATCGTTCTCAAATCACCGTTAACATCATCCTTTAGAAGGTAATTCCCTTCCCAATCACTCACTTTAGAAACGTATAATTCTGCTGCTTTTATGAATTTTTCCTTTCGTACCAGTGTGATTCCAAGATAAACACTCGGAATTACGGTTAGCAATATGACAAACCCAACGAGGATATTCGTATTCTTAATTTCTCGTGAAAGCAAAAAGCTACGCTTCGGTAATTTCAACAATTGAGAAACCAACATTGCGGAAAGTGCAATGAATACAGAATTGATCAAGAACAAATACATTGCTCCCATGAAATAGCTTGCGTTTCCGATTGAAATCCCATACCCTGCAGTACACAAAGGAGGCATCAGTGCTGTAGCAATTGCCACACCCGGGATCACGTTCCCCTTGTTCTTACTGCTGATTGCCACGATTCCGGCTAAACCTCCAAACATTGCAATAAAGACATCGTAAATGGATGGACTCGTTCGAGCAAGAAGTTCCGAATGCTCCGTATGGATTGGAGTAATCAAAAAGTATAAAGTTGAAGCAGCCAGCCCTCCAATAACAGCAAAACCATAATTCTTAATCGATCGTTTGAATAGATCAAAATTGTAGGTGGCGACACTGTATCCGATTCCACTGATCGGTCCCATTAATGGTGAAATCAACATCGCACCAATTACAACTGCAGGCGAATTCATGTTCAACCCTACTGAGGCGATAAAAATTGCAAAGATTAGAATCCAAAAATTGGTTCCTCGAAAAACAATTCCTTTCTCAATGGAATCATGTATCAATTGGCTGTCCTCTTTTTCGTGAGAAAGCCGCAAGAAATTAAAAACCTTCTTTATCCATTGATATCCTTCCATCGACTACATTCTTTCTGGTACATTAACACCCAATAGCCCCATGGAAAGAGCTATTACTTTGGCTACATTCTCGCTCAAAAGCAATCGCATAGCACGTAGCTGTTCGCTTTCTTCTTTTAATATGGTCACACTTTGGTAGAAGTGATTGTATTGCTTCACCAATTCGTAGGTATAATTTGCAATAAGCGCCGGAGAACGATTTGCTCCAGCATCGATAATCACTTGTTCAAATTCTACTAATTGTTTTACAATTGATTTCTCTTCCGGTAAAAACCCTGAAATGCCCTCAAGTGAAGCTGATTGATCAGTTTTCCCTAATAGAGATTTAATTCGAGCATGTGCATACTGAATGAATGGCCCAGTATTTCCATTCAATTCAATGGATTCATTTGGATCGAAAACCAATTTCTTTTTTGGATCAACTTTCAATAAATAATATTTGAGTCCTCCAAGTCCGATTAATTCAAACAAGCTGCGCTTTTCATCATCTGACATTCCATCGATGTGACCACGTTCTTGTGTCATTTCTTGCGCTGAATCAATAATGTCTTCCATTAAATCATCTGCATCGACCACAGTGCCTTCTCGGGATTTCATTCGTCCCATTCCTTTTGGCAACTCAACCATTCCATAAGAA
>NVXP01000137.1 GCA_002733985.1 Fluviicola sp.
GTGTTCGATCAAGATTTATCTATAAAAAAGAATCATATCAAAACGATCTAAAGACAGACACGTTGTACTTAGTAAAAAGCACACTAAATCACGCGCTTAAAAATAGTGAGGCAATTACACAAATTTACCCATACAATTTTAAATTTGTATCGGACAATGAATTGACTCAAGCAATTCAAGAAAGAAGAGAGAACGTTTTATTTATAGAAATAATAAATAGTGGTGATATTTCTGGGATAGATATCTATTCGGTAAAAGAAGGAAGAATGATAATTGGAACAATGGGCTGGTTAAATTACCTTACTCTGGATAAGCAATTTTTTCAAAAAGCGTTCATGTAATCATTTTGAATTTAGTTAGAGTTGTTTTCATTTACCCCGCATAAAGTTAATCTACTTGTGCACAGCGAAGACCGAATAACAAACCCGACTGAGTTTTAGGGAGGAGGTTAACCCATGTTTCTTCCCGGAAATCACTTAATATTTCAGTGTGTGAATTTCTGGGATACTTCCTTTTGGGAGAATAGTATGGTTATTCTCTACGTCCCCTTGACACTATTTAGTAGTGTCTGAAAGTTTGTATTCCAACCATTGAACAAGGTCAAAATTAATTGTCGCGTTCCGTTCAAAAGAGTCTTTTTTCAAATCTAAAAGAGTTCTTTGATACTTCCTCAAGCTATCTGCAGCTAATCTTTTATCATTGATTTCGCATAATCCACTCAACAGTTTCAGGGTATGTTCTTCGAATTCAAAAAGGCGTCCTTTCTGCTTCAGGTATCGTTCTAGAGAGCGAAGTCCATTTTCTACAATGTCTGTATTGTCCAATTCTAAATGCACAAAAAGGAATAAAAAGCGAATGAAGATAAAAGCATCTTGTTTGTCATCGGAAGAAGGTGAATTAAGGAACGCATTGATCACTTGAAGGGCGTCTTTATTCTGCCCAAGCATCATGTACGCTTGAACTTTGCCAAATAACATCAAATAGCGTTCTGTAACCAATACATTTTCAGTTTCAAACTCAATTTCTAGTTTGTCGATGAGTGGAGAGGTCTTGGAAAACATAATCGCCTCTTTATAGCTTCCCTTTTTGACCATGTATGAAAACTTCAATACATATCGCCAATAGTTGAGCTGGTTGTTTAGCCTTCTTGTTTTTCCGCTAATATTCATCAGTTGACTAAAGCATTTATCGAAAGAAGATGGATTTTCCGTCCTTAAGCTAAGGAGCGCACAATTTGCAAGTGCTCTCGCTAGTTCGAATTGAAGCTCTGAACTAAATTGAGGCTGTTTTTCAAATGCAGCTATTTGTTTTTCAAACCACTTAACACCTTCAACCAAGTCTCCTGAGAGATAATAGAAAACTCCTTTTGTATAATACGCGAGAATTTTCACATGAAATGATTCGACTTTATCTGTGTCAAGATGAATAATTTGGTTCGCAGATGCTTCTAGTGATTTCAATTCCAGTTTACTTCGGACGAATTCGCGCTCACTGTTCACTTTTACAAAATTCACATAGGTATTTTCAATAATTTGTCTGTCGTCTAATAGTTGAACTAGTCGCGGAATTTCTTTTCGCATCTTGACAATATGCGTTTCAAGTGTTGCGGTATTAGCCGTTGCTACGTAAAATTCTGTCTCTGCCTGATTTATGCGGATCAACTCCGTGAATAATTCGTACTTCTCTGCTAATTTTCGTGCCTGTTTCAGTGTTTTATGTGCCTGCTTATAGACCGATTTACTCAGTAAAATTCTAAATGTCGCGAGGAAGTCATCTAGCTGTGAATGAGCATTTGATCCTTTGTGAAACGATTTCAGACTATCAAGGACTTTATCATATAGCACCTTTTTCTTCTGTGCAAAAAAATCACTATCAAATGATGATTTGACGAGTTCTTCGTTATAGCTCGACTGTTGTGCGATTATGTCAAATAGCTCAATGAGTGGAAGCTCCTTTTTTTTGTAGAGACGAGATGCGTGAAGYTTGAAGTACCTCTTCTCGCTTTGCGTCATTGACTGTATTAATTCATAGAGCATAATTCAAATATAAAACATTATAATTAAATGATCAAAACTCAGTATAAATGGGCTTATAMAYRCYTAAYATKCACKAAAGAAAYATTACWAAAATGARAATATTGATTTTATTTAAGCTCATTACCACCTAGTTTTGTCAGCGAACAATGAAGAACTATACAGAAATACACGCAGACAGGTTCCTAGAAGAGTTGAAGGACTTTTTAAGAATTCCATCGATTAGTGCAGATCCAGCTTATGCAGGAGAGATTAAGAAGGCATCGAAATTTTTGGTTAGCGCCATGAAGGATCTTAGTATAGATACCACAGAGTATATATCTGAAGGTCACCCAATAGTCTATGGCAGCAAACATATGAATGATGCCTATCCAACTGTCTTAATTTAWGGTCATTACGATGTACAGCCCGCCGATCCGATTGATTTATGGGATACACCTCCATTTGATCCAACGGTTAGAGACGGGAARATTTATGCCAGGGGCGCATGTGATGATAAGGCACAAGTTTACCTTATTCTAAAAGCACTGGAATCTTTGATTGCTCAGGATGCACTTCACTGTAATGTTAAATTACTTTTTGAAGGTGAAGAAGAGATTGGTTCTCGGACATTGGAGGAATTCATTTCATGCAATAAATCGCTATTATCATCGGATGCTTTTTTGGTGTGTGATACGTCAATGCCTGGAATAGATCAGCCAGCTTTGATTCACAGTCTAAGAGGGATTTGTTATTGCGAAGTAACTGTAAACGGTGCTCCGGATGATCTTCATTCTGGAATGCTTGGTGGTGCGGTAATAAATCCGCTTACTGTTCTTTGTTCAGTTCTTGGGAACTTAAAGAGTGATGATCACACGATATTAATCCCCGGATTTTATGATGGGATTAAGGAAAACAAATCCGATGTCTCTAAGTTTTCACTAGATCCAATGTTAGCGCCTTTTCAGGCAGGAGAGGCCGGGTATACGCCAATCGAGCAAATGACAATTCGTCCTACACTTGATATTCACGGCGTTTCTGGTGGCTATACTGCGGACGGACCGAAAACTGTAATTCCTTCTAAAGCATCTGCAAAATTATCCATGCGCCTAGTTGAAGGCCAAGATGAAAGTGCAGTCTTTTCTTCTCTTGAAAAGCACATAAATGAGATCGTGCCAAAAGAAGTCTCTATTGAATTAGTGAAATTAACCGGGAGTAACGCAGTAAAAACAGACATTGATTCAACAGCCTGTAGAGCGGCTGATTCAGCACTTGAAACCGTTTTTGGAACAGCTCCAGTTTACATGAAAATTGGAGGGACGATTCCCGTGGTTTCGATGATCAAAGAGCACTTGGGTTTGAATCCGATTCTGATGGGTTTCGGGCTTGACAGCGATAATATCCATGGTCCAAACGAACATTTCCACCTCTCTAATTTTTTTAAGGGAATAGAAGCAGTGACATTGTTTCTAGATACCTACAGTAATAAACACATGGCCGAAACAAAAGCGGTCTACGCACATAAATAAGCAATCATGAAGAAAGTACAATTGAGATTAAGATCATCAATCGTTGGATGTTTACTCGTAGTATCCTTTTTAGGGCGTTCTCAAGCACCTCCAGCCGCCATTGCAAATTCATTGCAAACAATTCTAGACAACTCACTGCCTAGCACATTTAGCAAGCCCGGAGCAGTAATGAAAGTTACAGTTCCCGGAGAATGGACATGGTCTGGAGCAAGCGGTTTTGCGATTGCTGGAATTACGGCAGGACAAGTTGAGTCAACAGCAACGGAAGACATGCAGTTCCGCATTGGAAGCATTACAAAAATGATGGTAGCCACGTGTATCATGAAATTGGAACAGGATGGACTACTTTCTATCGATGATGATATCGACACTTACCTTCGTGCATCGTTGATCAATGACACCATCAACTCGAGTGGAACGATTACCATCCGTCAGTTGTTAAACCATACAAGTGGAGTTGCTAATTCAGCAGGCAATACAACGTGTCAAACTGATGTGTTAACAAACCCGTTGGGTTCACATACCTTAGAGGATGCTATCTATTGTGGTGCAATTCAAGGGGAGTTTTTTGCACCTGGATTGATGTGGGGATATTCTAACACGAACTATTCTTTATTGGCGATGATCATTGAAGAAGTAACAGGTCAGAGTTATGCTTCGTTTTTACAACAAACGATAATTGCACCATTGAACTTAACGAATACGCTGGTTCACCCAAGTGATCAAATTCCTAATCCTCACATGGGGTGCTACTGGAATATTGGATCATGGATTGATCTTACGGTTATCAACTCAACGACCTATACAGGATGGGCGGATATCGTATCTACAACAGAGGATTTGATCACATTTTATGATGAGTTGTTAAGCGAAAACATCATCAACTCAACGCAATTGGCACGTATGAAAACAATTGACGCTGCTTCGTTTGATTATGGAATGGGAATGGAYTTTTATGCGCTTGTTGGCACGGATTACTATGGRCATTATGGWGAAGTAGCCAATACAAGCGGATTGTTTTATGTTGACCTCACTTCTRGTGCTATACCAAATGGTTATTATATCTCGTATAACTACAATGTCCAAGGAGCAAAYACGCCTACAACTATTGATCAGCCTGTAATAGAGTTGTTAAGTCAACTTTCAGGGATTGATGAGWTATCGGCACAAACGATTGGGATCCACCCTAATCCAGCAAAGGAAAGCTGTACGATATCAATGCAACCAACAACACGTGATGTCACATTGCAGATTTACGACTTAAATGGAAGCAAGATCTATACAAAATCGATTCCTGCGGCAACATTTGAGATTCAATTAGACCTTCGATCGTTTGAAAAAGGAGTCTACTTTGTACACATGGAAGGATCGATGGTGCAACGATTGATTGTTGAGTAGCGTGAAATTAAGAGGTGAGCTAAAGATAATACTTGGTGCTGCGTTATTTGCCTTAATTCCGGTTGGGTTGAAGATGGATCCAGCATCAGGTTTGTGCTCATTGCTCTTTGGTCGATTATTGATTGCCAGCGTGGCCTTATTCTTCATGAACAGAAAGAATAGAGTATTCTTGATACTCAGACCTAGTGAGCTTGTGCACTTAATAATTTGGGCAGTTTTAATGCTTGTAGCAATGTTGTTTTATTTCTACTCGATTAAAACTGTTGGAGTAGCCATCTCATCAGCATTACTTGGTGTTCAGCCACTTGTGCTCGTATTAATGTCAATCTTCTTTGTCAGAGAAACGATCACGCTTCAAACAGTGATTTCCTGCGCGTTCATACTATTTGGCATTGCGTGCATTTCTGACTTAACTGCTTTTGGTGCTGGAGCTAACTTCCTTGGTCAGGCTGCAGCAATTCTTTCTGCCATATCGTTAAGTTGTATTTTCATCTATCAGAAAAAATATTTACGTAAAATCGGCGCGCAAAAATTGACGTTTTATCAATGTCTTTTCCAGTTGCCGTTTTTACTACCTCTGCTCTTCTTGTATCCCCCAGAATTATCGGTGAATTACTTCGGGGCATCGCTGATTTTGGGAATCGGATGTACCGTTTTGTCCTATGGCTTGATCTACGCAGGAGTGAAAAGTGTAGCGGTTCAAAAAATTGGCGTATTACAGAGTATCGAGTATGTTATTCCTGTTTTCTTAGGTCTGTTTTTGTACAACGAGCAATTAAGTTCTGTGGCAATTGTTGGCGCTTTCGTTATCGTTGCTGCGTGTATCTTTATTCAGGTTTCGGTGAAGAGAGGTTGATTTTTTAGAGGGTTGTATGATGTTTCGCAGGGTGTAGCGAAACGCTAAAAGCAAGTGAACAAAAAATGCCATATTGAACTTTCTATGCTCAATTCACCAATAATAAAAATCAAAATACAATAGCACATAAGCTCTAACATCTTCTGAGATTTACGAGAGTAAATCGACTTTCTGACTACTTAAGCAATACTACAAATCCATGTCGTTCGAATCCTTCATCATTGAACCCTGTATAGCTGGCAGTCCAGAAATAAGTCCCTTCAGCTAAAGCTATTCCCTTAGTATCACTTCCGTCCCATTTGAAATTTGTATCGAGACTATTAAACACAGGAACTCCCCATCTATTGAAAATATTAATCTCAAAAGTTGCGACTCCACTCATTTCAATACTTACGAAAAAGTCATTTATCTCATCACTATTCGGAGAGAAGACATTTGGGAAAGATAAAAATGGTACTTCGTCAGAATCAGTTTCATTATAGGCCCCACAAAAATGCTCATTCTCACTATTAGCCATTTTCATTTTTGCGAAAAACATATCATCTGGTAGACCATTAAAGGTACTATCAAGATACGCCATTGAATCACCTTGGATTATTGGGTAAGTCGTTTCGTCAAAAACACTGGTCCATTCACCGGTAAGCATCAAATCTCCAGATGAGTTAATCGCCAATGATGCGCGAAAATCTTCACCACTACCACCAAAGTAACTACCGTAAAGTTCATCACCTGAAGTGTTTAAAATTGATAAAAATTGATCCGAAACACCGCTCAGGCTATTTTCAAAATAGCCACCCAAATTATTGAGTGTGTTTACATCACCAGATTGTGTTTCAAAAAAGAAGTAATAATTACCACACAAATCTGCAACTATCTGATCGTTGTACGTATAAAATCGCATTTCATTTTGAGACCAGCGAATTTCGTCCGTATTTCCACCGAAATACCTTCCCCATAATTTTTGACCAGAGCCGTTGAATTTTACAACAAAAAAATCTCCATCTCCATTATGCGTATTCAACATATTCATATCAGCAGATTGAGTATAACCTGTTAGCAAAACATTATCCTCATGATCTACCATCACCGTCTTACCGTAATCTTCCTGATTCCCTCCTACTAAGGTGCTCCAGATAAGATCTCCTGAATTACTAAATTTCATTAGAAAAGCATCAATATAACCATCAAGAGAATTGTCAAAATATTGTCCATTATCTATTAATGGGAAATCTGTACTCATGGTCATTCCAGAAACGTACAATTCACCAAGACTATTTACATCGACTCCAAAAGCATAATCATTACCGATTGAACCAGTCGGAATATTCGTTCCTCCTATCGCCGTACCCCACAATTGATTTCCATTTTGATCAAATTTCAATACAAACCCCTCTGACTGAGAATTAGCAGATTGTATCTGATAGAAATTACCATTATCCATAAAAGGGAAGCTTCCTGCTACATCAGCTCTTCCAACAACAAAAAGATTATCTTGATTATCAATTGCGGCACCATGACAATAGACTCCCCCACCTTCAACCAGGGTGGCCCAAACTCTTTCACCGTTTGAATTAAACTTAAGAATAAACCCACAAGCAGAACTTCCTGTAAGCGAACTTTGGTAAAAAGCACCATTATCTTGTAGAGGAAAATCTGATGAAGTCGTTTCCCCAACGCAATAGAGGTTTCCCTGAGAGTCTAATTCAATATCAAAAATTTCTTCATCAACGGTTCCATCGTATAATGTCGACCATAATAACTCACCACTCGATGAAAACTTTAATATTGTTGCTCCCCAGCTGTCATGGCACACCCCTTGATAATAAGCTACACTATCTTGAAATGTCGGGAAATTTAAAGATCTTCGATAACCTCCAACATATGTGTCGCCATTCGGCGCAGTTTCAATAGACATTGGTCCATCAGCCAAACCACCTCCATAAAACGTACTCCAGGTAATTTCAGGATCAATAATTAAATACTCTGACTTATTCTCCCCTCTTAATATTCTATTCGACCAGATCGTGTCCACTCGAATACTATAATGATTATCGTATCCGCCAGTGCTATTTGAAACAATACTATCCACTGTATAATGACTTGAAATTTTTTCAGTATTGAAATACGAAATTGGTGCATGATCTTTAAGATTACCGTGAAACGTTTTTATATTCAAGTCACCATCGCCATTCTTGACACATTTTTCAAGAGAATGATAAACCAATTGAAGGTCTTCTATATTAGCTCCTCCATTCAAAACAAAATCATATTTAATCCCTTTTGAGGGACACATATAGATCTCCCAATCGATTCCAGGGTAGATGTTTTTGAAAACTACACGCTGAAACCCCTGTACATCTAAAACACCATTCGGCTGAGATGGAATAAAATAATTGAATCGTCCAGCAAGAGGATACTGTTTTATACATTCATTTAGATCAATATTCGCATCGATAAGCTCCAAATCGATTTTCTCCCATGAGATTTTCTTCGATTCAGAATTTCTAACGAGACTATCTTCGTTTTCGGAAGGATCACTCGAGATAAAAAGAAACGTAATCCCTTTATCTGTTATATAGAATCGTGTGTTATCCGACTCAGAATAAAATAATACATTGGGAACACTCATCCCATCAGAATCAATAATTTGGCCCCTATTCTCAAATAAACCTGAAGTTTGTGAAAGTGCAGGTTGGACATTCAAATTCTGAGAAATGCATACACTCCAAAAACATAAGAATAGGGTAAGTAAAAAGTATTTACTCATAATTTCTGTCTATATTTTATATGCTAGTAAAAGTACGTTATTAAATAGCGAAAAACTTATTCCATTTTCAGTTTCCAATAATGGAAATCGAGATACAATAACACGCATGCTTCTAACATTTCCTGTGATTTACTGAAGCAAATAGTCTTTCTGAATAACCGTTTTATGTGCGTTCTCAAAGTCAAATTTCCTCTTTCAATATGATTATTTGAATAGCGCGTTGTGTCATGTTTAACGGGCTTGACCAAATTCGGATAAATGATCAATTTATCTGTTACTATTTTCTTTGGATTTTGTGCTTTCACGGAGTCGATTACTTGCTTTAAGTTTTTCCTATTCCTAGAACCAAAAGCAACATCAATGACACATCTCGTTCTTCGATTCAATGCATAGGTAATCCAACTATAATTTGAAGGTGTTTTACGTCCGACAAAGGTCCACATCTCATCTACTTCGTAAATTTGATTGTGCTCACAGTATATTGGTCTAGTGACTTTTGATGCTAGATACAATACACGCCGAATTATTGTTCCTTGAGAATATCCAAGAATCCTTGACATAGAACGTATTCCGACTCCTTCAGCGTTGAGTACTATTATTCGT
>NVXP01000138.1 GCA_002733985.1 Fluviicola sp.
AAGTGATCATGAAACTGTCCTTCAATTTGGCTTCCTAAACCAGTATCAAACACAAAGGTTCCTTTTGGGTGTTGAATCAATATTGAAACGTGAGAAAGTTTGCGTTTTTTGAATAAACTTCCGCCTCTGAATACAAATGCTTCGGGAGTATTCGCAAAGCCAGTCTCAATGATTGAGAGTGAAAATTCAATTTCTTTGTCTAAAGGGTATTCGGTTTTAGAAAAAGTAGGTTTTTGATAGTTAGAAATATCGATTGTTGTCTTACATGATTGAATAAGGACCAAAAGACCAATAACTAAAGGGACTAGGAGGGTGGTGTTTTTTTTCATAATGTTCTGTTTGTTTTACGACACAAAGGAACACTACGAGAAATCTACCTGCATTGACATTTGTTAAGAAAGGGAGATTTCTTTTCTTACTCTACTTAATGATTCAGGAGCTATTCCAAGAAAACTTGCTATCTGGTGTTGAGGAACTCTTTGGACTATCTTCTTATCATAGGTTTTTAAAAAATCCAGGTATTTTTGTTTAGCTGTTTTTGTTTGCATCGTATACGTCCTATCAAGCACGCATAAATAGTTTCTTTCGGCCAAAATTCTTCCTAGTTTTTCAAATTTTCGGGATTCTGTATATAATTTAGCCAGTACGTGATGAGGTAATTCATAAACAATACTATCCTCGATGGCTTCTAAGGTTTCAAAAGAAGCTGTTCGACTAATAAAACTTGAAAAACTAGAGATGAATTGTTTATCACACGCGAAATATGTAGTGATTTCCTTACCGTCATTTAAGTGATAAGTTCTTAGCAATCCAGATTCAATGAAGTATAAATTATTTGCAACATTACCTTCTCTGATTATGGATGTTTTGGCTTCAAATTTTTTTCGGTTTAATTTGGTGCCAAAGTCTTCACATTCACTTTCTGTTAAGCCAATTTCAGCCTCTAATATTCGATATAGTTCTTTCATTTCTTTAATGTGTTGAACGTTTTGGCGGTGGGTTCCGATCACGAGATCAATTGAAGGCAAGGTTTATTTTTTGTTGTAACCAGTTTTACTCTTCTCCAGCAAACCATGACAAAACATTGTTTACTTCATATTGGTCATCTCCTTGAGCCATAAATAAGACGCCTCCATTTACACCACATGGATAAATACTATCATAGACAGTGAAATTGGCATCTGCTACGGTTAAGGCGTCTTCTTGATTTTTATAAAAGGTCAACGTTAAAGAAACATTGGACAATTTTGTATGAAAATGATACTCTTTTTGAATTAGGTTATCATGTTCCAATATTTTCCAATCTACTTCAGACGTAATAAATTCTTCTTCATAATTATTGAGAAACCATTCCATATGTTCTTTATTTGGATGATCGTCAATTCCTATTAATTGAACTTTTACTTCTTCATCTTTCCTATCAGACTCGTTTGCTTGATTCTGACAAGAAGAGGAAATCAACCCTATCAAAAAGAGTATTGAAATTTTCATTTTACTTCTTCAATTGCTTACAATGTTCATGGCTATACCACTACGTGCGGATCTTTACCAAGATTGTTTTTTCGAAGATAAGAATACTATTGTTAACATATTAGTGATCTCTGGAAGCATATGCCCGCATAGGGTGTCGGTAATTGTTATACACATTTCATGATTTACCGAAAAGATGCTATCTAATTTCTTGCTGATTACTTAATTGGTTTAGTTCCATAATTTGATATTTCCCTTTAAAAAAAATAGCGCTAACATTAATTCTGAAAAGCTTTTGGTCCTGACTGAAATATAAATATCCGTTAATGAGTTTGAAACCGTCTTTGTATTTCAACTCATATAGGAATTCTTCATAGGTTATATTTTCCCAGAAAATATCATGTTCAATTCCACCACTAATTATCGATTTTAACTCATCTATTTGCTGCTCATTCATTTTGTCTTCTATGAACAATCTTAGCTGGTCATTTGTCGGCTCATTACTGTCTTTAGGAATTATTTTGTTGTACAATTCTAAAAGGATGGAAGGCTCACTAAATGCTTCCAGATTATTAGAGTCCAAATTCCGAAGAATATCCATTACGGCATCTTTCAAATTTTCACTTGCACATAGACTATTGTTTTCTTGGCAAAATGAACCTGTAGAGATTGTGATTGAAATAAAAATTAAGAAAAACTTATTCATTTAAGTTGAAATGATGTCTTTGTGTATAAAGACCACAGCTACTCAACGTGCGGCTTTTTACCAAGTTGTTTTTTCGAAGATAAGAATAGATTGGTTAACACAGAATGGATCAGTTCGAAAAGGAAAGCTCACATGGGGCGTAGAAGATGTTATATGTTCATTGAATGAGGATTTAGTAAGTTTATTATCTTTGAAAATATAGAATCCAATGAAGTATATCCCATCGATGAAACGTTCAGAACATATTTTTTTATCATTAATATTAATTTTTATTTCATTTGGTAGTTTTAGTCAAAACGTGAATTGGAATACCATTACGAATTACGATAAAAACTGTGCGATTACTTTTCCGACCATTCCAACTGAAGTGTTTAAGAATACTTCTGAAGGATTCAAAACAACTACTTATTCTCAATATGGTCAGAGTAGTTACTTCCTGAAGATTCTCACATTCAAATCTGAACCGAGCGACAAATTGGCAAAGGCGAAAAAAACGTTACATGCTTTGGTAACAAAACTTAAAGGAAAGAATACAGAAGAATTAGAATGGGTTGAAGGAGAGCACAAAGGTGTCAAAGCGGTAATTGTTATTCCTGCATCAGGTGACAAACCTGAGATAACAGTTCTATGTAACATCATGGTCGTAGGTGGAATACAATATCAAATAATGATGCTAACTCCAACGGAGATCTATGATCCTAATTTTGATGGCATATTTATGGACTCCTTTCGATTTCTTTAGTCTTGACACGTATTTCGTTAAATATAAATAGCGCGATTCTGACAAAACAAATCTCATAAATAATTAGTGTTGGCTTGGAAAAGTAAAAGCGAACAAATCATATTGAAAGCCAAATTTTCTATAAAAGATGATAAGGAAACGTTGAGTTACTGGATATAGCTCGGAATTGAATAATACACGACATTTCCTGGGTCCTAGGTTTCGAGTACAGTCATTAATTGCACCTAAGGAATGGTGTTAGGAACCGTATAGCTCTAGCGACTGTTATAGCCTGTCTTTTTTAATTCCAAATTGATTCTTGGTTCAAAATGTCGCGATGAATTTCACCTGGATAAATAATTTTCACAGAGGATTTGACATTATACTTTTTGCAAAGTGAAATGACATTTTCATTTATTTCTTCTTTGGAATAACGGGATGAAAAGTGATTTAAAATAAGGATTTGTATGTTGGTTTTTGAAACCATCATCAATACTTCATTAAGTTTACTATGCTTGTTCCCCTTGCTTTCTATGATGTTATCTTCCGAATCTTCTAAAAACGTTGATTCATGCATTAGAATTTGTGAATTATTCCATTTTTCATAATTATCTACTGGAGTGTCYSCTGAATACGAGAAAATATTAGTGTGAATWGTTTCCATAATATTCTCTCTTCCTTTTTCATCAATCAAACCTTTGATGTTTTTYGARTTAAGATATTCACTTTTCAGTTTCTGTTTRGTTTGAAATATTTTAAAACTTAGACTTTTAGAAACTCYAGGYGCGGCTTGGACATGCTCGTTTCTAATGCACTCAACGTATAAATCCTTTCTTATTTCGATTCTATTTTTGTCAACTAGTTCGTGCCATTCGGCTCCTTTAGTATGCGGGTCAAACTTAAGTTGAAACGCTTTCATTGCTGGAAATGTTCCGCAATCTGCGGGGTAATATATTTTAGGGAAACCTTCTCTGGCATTTAATTGGTTCAATTGAATCAAGCCGGTGAGGTGATCTCTGTCTGCATGAGAAATGAAAACATATTTTATTTTCCTTGATTTTTGAAGTAAGCCTGATGTAACTCCATCTCCAGCATCAAATAGAATCCCTAATTCCTCAATATTAATCCAAGTAGAAAACAAAGCAGTTGAGTATGCAGTAATGTTAAGGTTCATTTCGGGTGTGATTTTCATTGGCTATAACAAGTTTTGGCCACGCAATGTACAGCTCGCAACCCAAATTTGTCTTTCGAAGTTAATAATGATTTTTCACAATTGAATAATATGCCAGAAGCATTGAACCCATATGATTTTTCCTGATATCAATTACGTATTGATGCTATGTCGGCGCAGAACCTAAGATCTTAGTTGTGATATCAGCAATTACTTTCCTACTAACTAATCAAATCGAGCCCTTATCTATTTGACTTTCAATAACCTAATGTTTTGAACACCTCCCTTCACCTGTTTTATGCGAACGATATACGAACCTGAAGAAAATTGATCTATCGCAAATGTTGTGTCTCCAGCTTCAAAAGAAGATTCCAGTAACACTTTTCCTGCAATATCAATCAGCTCGATTGTTCCGCTATACTGTGTTGTAATTGTTATTTCGTTCTCAGATGGATTCGGATAAAGCAGAACCTTATCGTCTTCATTGCAGCTTATTGATCGTGTTTGATAGATTTTAGTACTTCCATCAAAATTAGTTTGAGAAAGTCTATAATAGCATGTTCCTGATAATGGATCTTCATCAATCCAAGAATATGTTTTTTGAGAAGTACTTGTCCCGTTTCCTTTAACAATTGCAATGTTTTCGAAATTAATTGCATCACGACTACGTCCAATTGTAAAGTAATCATTGTTGAACTCTGTTTCTGTTGTCCAGTTAACATTTACTTCTTCTTGACTACAGGTGATTGTGAACTGCGTTAATTCAATTGGTAAAGGTGTCGTTTGAGAAAATGAAGCAATGGTGATGTATTGTGTCGCGTTTAGTGGGATATGCGCATTTGAAATATTTGTGATCGTAATAACGGGATTGGAATACGAAAGCCCAATTCCTGTTCCGTCCCCGTTAAAATAACACGTTGTTCCTCCGTTTGAAAAGTCACCATCATCGTCAACCAGAAGGCATAATTCGCTAATATTTACCAAGCCTTGGTTGGCACATACGTTCACGGTAATATCCAAATTGAAGTTTTCAGTTAGGTTGGTGTTCGTTACTTTCCATTCTCTCTCTAATCTCGAGTAAAGTCCACAAGTCCCTGGAACTTCTAAATTGGAAGCAACTGTTGCGCACATTTTATCAGTATTGTGCCCAATCATTACGAATGACCTGTCAGTTGCAAATGTTCCGGTGTTGGCAGAATTTGTTGTTGCGAGTGAATTCAAATAGATTCGTGTCGTGTCGTCGTAACTATGCGACTGTTTCTGAAGAAGTCCTTGATTATCATCTCTCGCGATTCCAACAACATCATTGTGGTATAATAAGGAGGTGTTTGCAGACCAAATTGTGTTTCCATTTGTTGATGTATAATCGCCTTGAGTTCCTCCACCTGTACTAAGGAGTGTAGCACCATATTTAATGGCTAAATACGAATTTACCTTTCCAATTTCGAGATCTGTTAAGTCCGTGTTGTAAAATATAACTTCATGTAAGTACCCGTTGAGAGGCGAAGTTCCTATACCGGGTTTCACACCAAAATATAACCCAGTTGGTCCCGTTGATCCTGAACCAGAAGCCGTAGTCGATTCCCATGATCTGTCGTACAAGTTCATAGTTGAAGCTCCAGATTTATTGCCTTTATATGATAAAATACTTGGTACGAATCCCTCAACCCATCGTCGGGCTCCATTTGATGAATTACCAGTTAGACCTAATGCTAGCATTCCGTTTGATCCTAGATTTCTAACCTGAATAGCGTCAAGGCTGGATTCGTTGTAAAGGACTAAATGATCATTCGAGGTGGATGTTGGGAATAGATAGGCACAAAAGAAAGTTCCTTGATCGGAACTGTTGACGTTGTTAAGGAAATTTGGGGAAGTTGTACTTTCTAATGCTTTTAAGTTCGCTGTAGTATTGGCAGTGAATTCTAAGGTCGTATTATAATTCGATACATTTCCTGCCGGTGTATTCGTCGCAAGGGGATAAGGGGCTGAAGCATCTGTTACTGTTGTGGCGCTTGCACCAATTGGAAATGTAGTTGTCCAACTCGTAACATTACCTAGGGCTAAAGCATCTGGCATGAACCAAGCGGTTAAATTGGTGGTTCCTAGATTTCCTGGGTTTTGAGCATTAACGCAAGTTCCTAGATGAATAATTGTGAGAGTAATAATGTATCTAATCATTGTAGCAGTATTATAGATACAAAAGTATGGCAAGTATAAGGTGCCATGAAATAATCAGGGCGACAATGGGGCGACATTCTATTCTTTATTGGCCTAAGAACGATTTTAGGTAATCCGACAAATCATCTTCGAAGGAAAGGTTCAGTTTATGTTTAAGGCGGGTCTTTGCTTTTTTTACCGAAGCATCAGTAATATTTTTGCTAACTCCAATTTCCTTGTTTGACATGTTCATCGCAATCATCGCTGCCAATTTCATATCTGTATCGGTAAGGGTCGGATGCTTGATCTTTATATCCGTGTAGAAAGTGCTACTCAGATTTCCCATTTTGTTTTGGAGTTCCGCTCTCGCAGATTTAATCTCTAATTCATTTTGAATATAGATTTCGATATTCTTTAATTCAGGTTCTGAAATTTGTTCGAATTGAGATAATTCCTTTATTAGTCCAATAGAAAACGCTTGCTTAACTTCCAGTTCTAAGGATAAAGCTTGAACATTCTGACTTTCATTCTCCACCTTTAATTTTAATATTTCTTGTTCTTGTCTGGCCAAGTTCAGGTGAGCTTCTTTTAGGGCCGATTTTTTATCTTGAACTGCCTTAAAGCGCAAGAATAACAGTAGACCAATAACGATAGCTGTTACCAATGCAGCAATTAAAAACCAACTACTCAATTGTTGTCTTTCACTTTCCTTCTGTTGCAAAACTATTTTCTGATCCAGGAGTTCCTTTTCAAATTCCATCTGCTTAGTGATACTGTTTATCGAGTTTTTGGAAAATGCATCAAATAAGTTTTGATAGGCCGTATTCTTAATTTCAATTTCGAATTTTGTTAAGGCGAGCCATTTTTTACTAAAGTTGATATAGTCTTTGGTCTGCCCCAAGCTCAATAATGTTTCTATCAATAATTCTAGAATCTCGTTGTTTTGAGAATAAAGAAGATCAAATTGATAGGTATTATACAATTGTTGCAGTCGAATACTAGCTTTGTTTTTCTGATTTCGCTTCAATTCAATTCTTGACAGTAATACCTCCGCATTGGCATAAGATCTAACTTCATTTTGTTTTAGGCTTCCTTTTGAGTCCAAGAGGAGATAGTCGTAAGCTTTGTCGAGTTTTCCTTTTTCAAAATAAATAGAACCCAAATTCCCTTGAATAATAGGTTTGAGCCCACGACGTATATTTTTTCGGTCAATGAGTTCAATCGCATGTTTGAATGCCCTAATTGCATCATCGTATCGGCCAATTTTTTTGGCTATCAATCCATGTTGATTGTAAGCTCCAATTAATGCGTAAGAATTATCCTTTTTGGTTTGAATCTTAATGTATTCTGCAGTCGTTATGTAAGCACTGTCCTCCATTTTTAAACTGACATAGAGAAGTGATTTTTTATAATGAAGATTGCGAGTCAGCGTGTTACTGCAGGCCATATCTAAATATTCAAGTGCTTTGCGATAGTTGTGAATTTTGGACATTAACTCGCTAAGCTTCTTATAAATTTCATCACACTGTCCACATGGAATGTCATCTTTAACAGTACAGAATTTTTTCTCCGTTTCAAGTGCCAAATGATATGCCTCAGCAAGTTTATTGAAATGGATATACACAAGTACTTTTCGTGTATACCCATGAATAGGATACTTATCAGGGTTTCTCTTTAGGGATAGCTCGATATACTTATCCGCGAAATAGATCGAAGAATCGTAGTTCTGTCGAGCTAAATAGTGAGTGACGAGTTTGTGAGTGCTGTTAATCTCGTTACGGTCTATCGTAGAGTTTTGAGCGAATAGTTCACCTGTACAGCTAAAGAATAGTAGCATTGTTAAAGTAAATACTCGTAGAAATTGTTTCATTGATATCAAAAGATGATCACGTAGATTTTGGGTAAGTTATGAATTGTATTTTATTTATGGTGATTTGCAAATACAATTCGGTTTCTCGATGATCCAATTTATTACAATTGCATTCTACGAGTTTCTCTCAACCTACGTTTTCACGCTGAAGTTTATCAAAGTGCTAGTGCATTCGGGTTTTGTTACCTGTCTTTTACTTTTTATTCAATTGATCAAACAAGAATAATCGTGAGTTGAAGTCAAAAGAATTCGGAGTATTTAGTTTTTAATAATAGAAATGCGTTGAATGCTATTTTCAGTTGCTACTCTTAGAATGTATATTCCCGGTGGGCCTTCAAATTCTATAATTATATCTTGAGAATCTTTCTTTTCAATATCCAAGATTATCTCACCTATTGAATTGAATAATGTCAAATTAACGCTTGAGTAATTGTGCCCTAAGTGTACATTGAATGTTCCATCATTTGGAATTGGATAAACACTTATGTTATCAAGTTTATTGTTTTCATATAAACCTACCTGATCTATAACGACACAATTCGAAGTGTCAACACAACCGTTAATTGATATTTCTACAGCGTAATTACCATTAGTACTCGCGATAAAAGTTTGATTTGTCTCGTTTGCTATAACAGCGAAGTTTTCATCACAATCCAACCATTGATAAGTGGCCCCATTCTGATCTGCTGTTAAGGTGATATCATCATTCTGGGTTATAGATGTGTTTACTGTGTTAATAGTTAAGTTAAGCGTAACTATAGAATCGCACCCAGAAGAATTGGTTAAAGTGTAGGTTGCAGTGTTATTGGACGAAGTGTAGGTGTTCCCGTCAATCCATGTGTAGCTATCACACGCTGCTTGAATATCTGTTCCAACACCCGGAAAACTACGCCCACCTGCTGCGCAATGCCCTTGGCATCATGCTGCTGCTCACGGCCGTGGTCATACTGCTGCGTAAACAGATCCAGCAATGGGCCAGCAGAGCCCGCTCACGCAACTGGGCCAGATGGCGACCTCAGGCTACTTTTGTTATGGGTGTTTTT
>NVXP01000139.1 GCA_002733985.1 Fluviicola sp.
TGCGGGTGATGGATCGGTGCTTGGTGTTGACGGCTGAGACGGGGGACGCTTAATGCAGAAAGCCCCAGCCATGCTGGGGCTTTAATTCTAAGAATCGATCGAGACTGCCCCTATCGATTATTTTGGCTTACACCCAGTATTCCATTTCGCTTCATGCGAGCTACTTGCTAGGATCTATTCAGAATGGTTTTACAGTTACAACAATACTCAAGAACATTTTCTGTATTTTGCTCCCATACATGATCGCAGTTTGGACACATCAACCAGTGCTCGTCGATTCTATTCGCTGCATTGTTAGCAACCAC
Source organism: Fluviicola sp. (assembly GCA_002733985.1). Taxonomy (GTDB): domain Bacteria; phylum Bacteroidota; class Bacteroidia; order Flavobacteriales_D; family Crocinitomicaceae; genus UBA4466. Next base: position 306 of record NVXP01000139.1, read on the forward strand.
ATAAGAAAACTCAATATCAAAAAAATGTTTGATTTCATAAAATTTATCTACGACATTATTTTCGCCAGTAGAAAACGATGTATACACATTACAAATAGAGGCCAAGTTTTTATGTAACCACACCCTATCAGCTTCTAGATCCCTTGTATTTATATCCCTTACATCTCTTTCAACCCAGCATTTGGAGACTGCTCCATCTGAAACTACAAACAAGTCCTCAATCATCCAGCCAACATTTTCGCGATAGCCGTCAGAATAACATAACAAATAATTCTTAACTCCAGAAACTAAAGCAATGCCATAGACAAGATATTCTTCACCAACAGTCACACCGAATTGATAATCAGAAGTTTTATTACAATTTATCCGCATCACATTTAACTGATTTTGATCCACCTCAGATATTTTATTTCTGATACATTTCACAAGCATTTAACATCCACCCTTAGTTATTTTAACATCTTCGCATTTTTGCCTTCTAGGTGAAACGCGGGATCCAAACCCTTGGAATGTTTACGATCAATATGCTCCAACTGTGGCGCCGTTTTAGATCGCTCTTGAACATATTTGAAATCAGCAACTTTACCTGTCCGTGAGTCATAATTATAGTGAACTGTAACTCCATCCGCTTTGTACTCCATTTTATGCCAGCCCTTCCAAGGAGGGCGTGTATTCGTCAACAGATGGACACTACCCGGCTGATTAGGGTACTTTATCAAGTCTTCTTTTATCATTTTCTCTTTTAGGTTTTTAGGATTTACTCGACTATAGGTATTAGAGTCACCTTGCGGATATGCACTTGACCCCTTGCTTGGGTATTCAAGCCGAGAATCTTTTCCATAATTCGGATCAAAACCAGTTTCATCGTCAGTGGCTGCACTATCACGATTGTGATTTTTACCCTTCGAAGATTTGGAGCGGCTGCTTGCATTTTTAACACTATTCCAAGTTTTGCCTCCAGTAGCTTTTGCAGCATTACGGCATTTTGGAATTAAAGCACAGCCAGCTGCAATAGCTACAGCAGTAGAAGTACCCGGGTTATCACGCATAAAGGCGACAGCTTTTTTCGCCCCTTGGATAGTATCAAATGCACCAACAGCCGGATGAAAGCCCGCTGCACTTTGCAGCGTTCGATCCATATTTTTAAGCGTGTTGGTAACGCGCTCCCTCGATGAATTTATTTCATCAGCAATTTCATTATCACCACTAATATTACTCCCTTCCCTTGTTAAGCTTCCGCCTGTTGTAGCGCTTTGCTCAGCCGCAGCCTTAATTGCTGCATCCCTGTCTGGGTCACCCGTGGAGATGAGAGGACAGCTTGCGCCATCTTTACACGAGTATTTATCGATTGCTTCTTTAGTATTCTGCTGACGGTTATTAACTCGTTGCCTATCCGCGTCACCGGCAAGATCTCCACCAACGGTACGTACTTTTTCTCCTCGACGTTTCGCTTGAAACCCGGTTCCAGCATCACAACCAAAGCCTACTTCATTATCTGCACAAACTCGGTGACCATCAGGATCTGTATATAAAGCGGGGTTGCTATAAGCGTACAAATAGCGATGTAAACTAGGCGGTGCAGAACTGTTACCAAGGTAAGTATCTTGATTGAGGAAGCGTCCCGTATCCGGATCATAAAGCACTTCCCTAGCCATGCATCGTAGCAACAACGACGATTTTTTCTAGGCGTATCAATGTGTTAAAGAACTTGCGGCTAGGCGCATTTGCAGTCTAGCCAATTTTTCCCCTAGACGCACTTTTTTCTGACAAAACAGCAGCTAAGAAGGAGGGGCGCCAGCCCCTCCAAGCGCCTTACCAAGGCGCTATTAGGTGCATGTAATCATTGTGGATACGGTGCACAGCTTTTTGTAAATCCTCTATCCGCTCCCAGGCGGCCACCGCGCTGTAACCCGGTGGCAGATATTGCATATCATCCAGGGCAAACGCTGCCGCGATCTGCTCCCCTGTGGAGGCGCCTGTGCTGCCGGTGCTTAATAACTGATTGGCCACATCGATGATTTGTTTGATGCGGTAAGGGACGGGTTTGCTTGTATCGCTCATTTGATTAACTCCAATGTAATAGACACCACTCTGAGTGAGTGCTGCTTGGCCTTCCTCTTAGCGCCGCGCGCAGGCTCGTCAAGGGCGCGTCTTTTTGCGCTTGTATACCCTTKACGAGTTGAGCACGGCGCTAACATGGAAGGGCTAGCAGGACTCACGCTCTTGCAGGATGGCACGGGCTCTGCGCGGCTWWGTKGGTGGGAAGTAGTTGGGCTAGARCCGCGCGGACTGAYGCACTGGCTACGGACGTAAGCCCCCTTGGGGGTTTGGGGGTAATARACTTTAAGCCAGCGACCAGCCCGTGACCTTGCCTRKTTRMMYTGGCAACYAASKACCTATGGAACACAMACAAGMAAYACGCNARRRRAMKRSCCAANSRTAGCGGGCAAGGNTTTTNGGGCGGGGAGGCGCNNGCTTTTYGCGCCGGGGGAGGCTGGCTAGAGAGTAGCCGCTAAAGATGGCGTGRCGCTTGCCAGAGSTTAASACCGAGATGAACARGCACAACACAAGCRGCTAAGAAGGAACTGCCCTACCCCNTTAGCGGCTAGCAAGCGCCATGACAGCTTTTGCAGCCGCATTATTTCTTGTGCAGTGCGTAGCGCTGCCCGAAGGAGWAGAACGACGGAGGTGGGAACGGACGGGATTTAATTGGGATTTAGCGCTGTGATAGCGTGGCGCTTAGCTTGCGGTCTTTTTTGCAAGCTAAGTGACATGCGGGTAGTACGTTAGTTACTCGCAGTTGTGCTTTTAAAACGCTTTAAATCATGATCTAGCAGTTGTCGATAATGAAGGATTGTAATCACATCGATTTGCTCACCCTTAGGTAAGTAAATGATTCGGTAAGGTCTGCTTTTCACTTCACGTAATGCCGTGTTTTCATAACCTAAAACACGGGCTCCAATTTCTGGCGGTTCGCCAAGGAGCTGTGAACGGCGCAAGATTTTTTCAACGACACGCTGCGCGGCTTTGGGGTTGTCTTCTCGGATGGTTTCTTCGATGTGGCGCAATCTTGATTTGGCTCTATCAGTCCAGTGAACACGTTTCATGGATTAATGCCGAACTCCTTCATAACATCTTCTACTGGGGTGGTTCTACCGGCGACACTGTCGGCTAAGCCGCTTTCGATTTCTCTTTTTTCAACCAACCGGTAGATAACATCATCTAACGCTTCCAAAGGGGCATTTACTGGAAATTGCTCGGCCAATTCGTGGACGAAGGATTTTAGGTCAGTGGCTGTTTGCATGATGTTTACCTCGATTGCTATACCGCTAAGCATATCAACTTTCCTCAGCATTCGCTTCATTAACTGGAATCGTCGCTGGGTGCGTTGCGGTGTGAACCTCGCGCAACTTCTCCACGCTCACCTTGGTGTAAATCTCTGTCGTGTTTAAGTCCTCATGGCCAAGCATAGCTTGGATAAACCGGATATCCGCCCCATGCTCTAACATGTGTGTGGCCATTGCATGGCGTAGCAGATGACAACTGCCAGTCACTTTAATTTCGGCCTGCTTCAGATATTTTTTAACTTGCTGCCCCACCTGATTATGACTGAAGGGCGCGCCGTAATCGGTCAAGAACAAAGTCCGCTCGGTAACATCATCGAGCAAGTCATCACGCACATCGTTGACGTATTTTTCCAACCACTGAGCGGCACAATCACCGACAGGTAAACGCCGTTCTTTGTTGCCTTTGCCACGCTGTACAATTATCACTAAACGCTGTAAGTCCAGATGCTCCAGCAACAAGGCGGCTAATTCATGACGACGAGTAGAACGACGGAGGCTGGAACGAACGGTTTGATTGATGCGCTGGCACGTTGAGAGCGTGGCGCTTAGCTTGCGGTCTTTTTTGCAAGCTAAGTGACATGCGGGATGGTAAAACTAGTACAACTCAATACACCAAGTATCTGGATCGATAGCACTTTGCTCAATGACTGTTCGGTGATTCAGTAATTTACTCAACATCACTTTTTTCGGCTGATTACCACATTTAAGCCAGATAACTAAGGGCGGGCCACCTTCCAACAAGCTGTATTCATGGAAGTCGGCATCTTGCGTCACAATGGCATAACCTTCTTCCCTGGCATATTCCCAGATGGATTTATCGCTTGCCTCTCCCATACCTAGCAAAGACACTTGCGTGCTATCAGGGTAAAACTCGTTGAGGCTCGCCACCATTCGATGCGACAAGTTTTGATCCAATAACAGCTTCATGCGGCGGATACGCTATACAAGCGATGTTCCCGGTCAGCAGCATACGTTAAACAGGCTTGGATATGCTCAGCACTGACTTCGGGGAAGTCTTCTTGGATCTCCGTGGTGCTCATATTTTGAGCCAGCCAAGACAGAACATCATAAACTGTAATTCGAGTACCTTTTAAACACGGTTTTCCGCTGCGTTTGCCTGGAACAATTTCAATATAATTTTGGTAGTTCATGCTCATACCAGTTGTTATCTTGGGTTGATCGATAACTTTAAGCATATCAACTTTTCTCTGTATTCGCTTCATTAACTGGAATCGTCGCCGGGTGCGTCGCGGTATGAACTTCACGTAACTTCTCCACACTCACCTTGGTGTAAATCTCCGTCGTATTTAAGTCTTCATGCCCAAGCATGGCTTGGATAAAACGGATATCCGCTCCACGCTCTAACATATGTGTGGCCATCGCATGGCGTAGCAGATGGCAGCTACCGGTGACTTCAATCTCGGCCTGCTTCAGGTATTTTTTTACTTGCTGTCCCACTTGGTTATGACTGAAGGGCGCGCCGTAATCGGTCAAGAACAAGGCTCTCTCGGTAACATCATCGAGTAACTCATCACGCACATTGTTAACGTATTTCTCCAACCATTGAGCAGCACAATCACCAACAGGTAAGCGCCGCTCTTTGTTGCCTTTGCCACGTTTCACAATCAAGACTAAGCGCTGTAAGTCTAGGTGCTCCAGCAACAAGGCGGCTAATTCATGACGACGGATACCACAGCTGTAAAACAACTCTAACATGGCCCGGTCCCGGGTTCCTTCCGGCGTGTCAATGTCGGGCTGATTCATGAGTGTTTTAACATCGTCTTCACTCAACATTGAACGCGGTAGGTTTTTATGCCGCTTAGGCAGCTCCAGCTCTGACGCCGGGTTGTAAAGGATATGATCCTGCTTGGCCAACCATTTGAAGAACACTTGGATAGTACTTAACATTGTCACTTGGCTAGATACGGCTAAGGGCTGCCCATCGGGTTTACGCTGGTAAAATAAGTGGCGCTGGAAGGCTTCTAATATTTGACGAGTAATATCTTGCGGGTGCTGATATTGGTGCTCTTCACTCCAAGCAATAAAGCGCCTGAGTACGCTATCAAAGCGGTGATTGGTTTGCTCTGAGAAGCCGCGCACTAAGCGATGTTCTAGGAAGCGCTGAAGGTAAGGATAAAACTGACTATGTTCAATTTTGACTTTGCGGCTAAAGCGGCTGTCATGCTTTTTTTTGCGCAGCATGCTTATACACCTCTGACCATGCTATGCGTGTACGATGCATGCGATGAATTCTCTCTAGTAGTGCATTTTCCGTTAATTTGGGCTGTTTGCTCGTTTGACTCTGTATTTATAGGTTTTTTTTGATTTTTCTCAACCCGACCGCCCCCCGACCACCCACCGACCGCCCCCCGACCGGGCCCCGACCAGTGAAGCATTTGCCCCGACCGGTTGGCGTCGTACCCGAGTATTTCAAGGTCAAGTAGGTTCATTAAGAAGGTTTTTCCGTCCTGGCCTTCTCCTTGATATTGCAGTTCGTAACAATATCTCTGTCCCTGTCGGTGCGCAAATAAGTATTCCAATTCGACCAGCCTAGCCAAATGGATTTTTAATTGTGTATCTCCCCAAGCGCTATACTCTCGAACATCTCGGCGGCTAAACCGGTAATCTCGCTGCTTAAGCCCTTCACTATTACAGCTCTGCTCCACCATCCCGTAAACCAGCCCCAACAGTTTGCTTGTCTGCGGTGGCAGTTCATCTAAGCTACGGCCTAGTACTTCATGAGCGAGTTCATTAACAACGGCAATATCCTGTAACTCAACTTCGATATATTCCAAGGCTTTGCCTTGGTGATTAACGGTTTTAATTTTCCGTTGATACTGATGTAAAAACGTCACTGTTTGGATCATGCGAAGGTATTTCATATGGTCGCGACGGCTGCGGGTTTGGCTGTCCATGAAGGTTAATTGCTTGGCAAAGGGGTTCACCACTTTTAACGGCTTTAGCAAGCGTTGGGCGTTTTTATGGACTTGAAGAATGGCTTTCTTTTTTTCACCGGCAAGTAAACCATCTAAGGTTTCTCGCTCGCGTTGCAGCTCATGGATTAAGCGCGTTTGCTCGCGGCTTTCGTTGACGGTTAAGACGATGCACCGGTTCATTAATTCTTCGTCAATATCGATGGCGGTGGTGGTGGAGAACAGCATCACGGGACCTTCAACGTGGTGTTCTTGGGTGGTTAAATTGCCATCGGCATCTTTGCCGGTACTGGCAATGGTTAACTCACCTTCGCTTTGTAAAAGTTTTAAGGCGTAGCTGGCTTGGTCGGCGCCTTCCTCTTTGGCGATGGCTAATATTTTATGCTTGAGGTTGGTCTCACCCATATAAAACAGGCTTTGCCCTGTCATGGCGGAGTACTGTACTTTTTCTTCTTCGGGCATCATGGCGAGCACGGCATTCATCAAACTACTTTTACCGGCGGCGCTGGTGCTTTGGATAATGACGGCCAAGGGGTTATCTAGTTTGCGCGAGACGGCTGCGAGATAACCAACAAGTTTGTTGGTCTCTTCACCCACGACACCAGCGCGCTCAAAGTCTTCAAGAATGCGGCTAAGGAGGGAAGGATCACGCAGTAATTCAAGTGCGCTTTCTTTTTCAAACTCACTCATTTGATACTGATCGGATTGGCTTTTTGTGCCGCTATTGATTCGCTCTTTTTGCAGACCTTCGAGGCAGATAAGCAGTTTTTTTAGGTCTTTTTTTACCAGGTCAGCATCAAGGTTAAGCTCCAATGCGGCCTGTTTAATATAGTGTTGGCGCTGTTTGGCGTTGTATAAATCAAGCTGATCGATGTACATATCGCCATCAATCATGCTGCACAGGTTAATTTTTAATTGTTCGTAGCTGGTCGCTTTATTTAGGCCTCTAACGCGGTAACGACGGGTTTCAATGGTAATAAAAATATCGTCGCCCTGCTCTTCTACTTGAGGCTGATCCGGTTTGGTTTCTTCTTCGACAGTCTCAACGCTTGGCGCACTTTCAACTGGCTGAAGCCGTGGCGCTGCCGTACCCATTGGCTCTGCCTGTTCCAGTACCAAAGCTAAGCTTTTTACTTCTGGCTTCACTTTTAACGCGTACTCGTTAACGTCCATGCCTTTAGGGAGAACAACCCGATAACAATCAAAGCCTTGCGCTATCAACTGCTTTGCCAGATCTTCCGCTGCGGCATTACCGGCTTCATCCATGTCATAAGCAATCAAGACGCGCTTAATTTGGTTCTGTCTAAAGGCTTCCAATAACTCATCAGTAAAACCTTGGATACCATAACTGGTGGTGACGTTTTTAAAGCCGTGACGCCAGAAGGTTAAAGCATCAATCAACGACTCACACAGAATCACGTCTTCACTATTTAAGCCGAYAGCGTTAAAAACACCTTGGTGAGCACCGGGTAAATACAGGTGTTTGGGTGTGCCTTTGCGAAGCTTTTCAATGGTTTTTCGACCGTAGACTTCGGTAATTTTACCTTGCTCATCGATCACAGGAACTACCAATGAACCGTTAAAATGCTCGTGGCCACTTTCGCGATAAATACCAATTTGTGTTAACTGGCTTCTAATCTCTGCGCCAGCTTTACGGGTTTTATCGGGKAGYTTTAAGCCTAGSSTCCGGTTGGMGTARCCWAGYTTGAAGGTRTCGATTAATTCAGAATCGTCTAAGCCTCGTGCTTTTAAATAAGCTTGTGCCTCTGGACTTTGTTTTAAGGTGGCGTGATAATAATTGATTACCTTGTGCAATAACTCTTGCTGGTCTTTTTCRGCAAGTAACGAACATGGAAGTTCTAATGCTGCGGGCACAGGATGTGCAGGAGCAGTAAAATCAGCAGCTAAAGGGGGAAGGTCTGCGGGTGCTTTCGCAATAGTAGACGGTTCAGTCAAAGGCAATACATCATTATTCAACCACACAACCGCCTCTCGGAAGGCTAAGCCCTGCGTTTTCATCACCCAATCAATGACGCTGCCGCCAGTGCCACAACCAAAGCAGTTGAAGAGATTATTTTTAGGGCTAATCACACAAGACGGGGTCTTATCTTCATGGAAGGGGCAGTTCACAACATGGTCTTTACCTTGTTTGCTGACTTTGTAGCCCTGGCGCTGCACAAGCTCCAACAATGAGGCATCTCGCTTGATTTGTTCAATTTGATCGTCTGGTATGCGTGCCATAAAAGAATCTCCCAAAATCCGTCAAGACCACTATAGTGTTTTATTTTAGTATGCAATAGTATACTATTGTCGGCAAGTCATTTTTCCGAGGAGTACATTATGGGCAGACTCATTTTAAGGTTTGCACTACCAATGAACTTCCATACACGCTTAATCCAGCTTAGAAAAGCTAAACGCCTGACTCAACAGGGCCTTGCCGATACTGTCGGCTTACACGTCAATCAAATTAAGAAGTGCTGGGATCTTCATCAGCTCAACTTCCGCCGGATCTGAAATCGACATGGCCACAAGGTCATGCTTGCGTTTG
>NVXP01000018.1 GCA_002733985.1 Fluviicola sp.
CTTCTGTCCAGACCTGTTCACCTGCATCAGTAAAATCTCCATCTTGATTGTAATCAATCCAAACTGAATAACCTTCTGCATAAGCAGTTCCTGTCCAGGCTGGAGTTACAGTAATCGTATAGCTATTTCCTTTATCCAAGTTAGTCGACAAGCTCGTGAAATCTGAATACAGTTGTGCAGTAGACGAATTGTTGATTGTTACGAGCTCCACTTTACTGATATATTCATCTGTTACGCTTTGACCTGCAGATGCACAATACGTAAGGACTACCGCTGCAGTTGTTGTAAAATCCAAGCTATTACTAGCTACAGAAACATTCCCAGCTGCATCTTTGGCTTTAACTGTAAAGTTGTTATACGTTGTTCCAGCAACTAAGCCTGTTAAATTAGAATTATTCCCAGTAGTAGAACCCAGAAGAATTGCACCACGATAAACATCGTATCCCGTTACTCCAACATTATCCGTAGAAGGCGACCAAGACAAGGTTGCAGCTGTTTCGGTAATATTACTAACAGACAAGTTCAATGGTGCGGTAGGTGCTTGAGTATCTTGGGTAGAATTCCCAATATTAACGGTATAGTCTTCCACTTCTCCATATCCAAACGACTCGCATGAAGTAGGTATTCCATTATATTTCATGGATACCCGCATTCTTGTTGAACCACTTGTTGCTCCTGAAGGAATGGTAAAACTACCACTCACTGGAGTTGATGTACTCGCTGCTTTTGTCCAGACTTGTTCACCTGCATCAGTAAAATCTCCATCTTGATTGTAATCAATCCAAACTGAATAACCTTCAGGATAAGCCGTACCTGTCCAAGTTGGGGTCACAGTAATAGTATAGCTATTTCCTTTATCAAGATTAGTCGACAAGCTCGTAAAATCTGAATACAGTTGTGCAGTCGACGAATTGCTAATTGTTTCTAATTCTACTTTACTGATATATTCATCTGTTACGCTTTGACCTGCAGACGCGCAATATGCAAGAACTACCGATGCTGCTGTAGTAGTAAATTCTAAACTATTACTAGCTACAGAAACATTCCCCGCTGCATCTTTGGCCTTAACGGTAAAGTTATTATACGTTGTTCCTGCAGTTAAATTAACCACACTAAATGTTGTACTGGCAACAGAACCGAAAAGGGTCGTGCCATAATACACATCGTAACCAGTTACTCCAACATTATCCGTAGACGCGGTCCAGGATAAAACTATACTTGTTTGAGTAATACTTCCAGCAGTTAAGTTAGTTGGTGCCGTAGGTGCTTGAGTATCTTGGGTAGAATTCCCAATATTAACGGTATAATCTTCCACTTCTCCATATTGAAATGTCTCACATGAAGTAGGTACTCCATTGTATTTCATGGAAACCCTCATTCTTGTTGAACCACTTGTTGCTCCTGAAGGAATAGTAAAACTACCACTTACTGGAGTCGTTGTACTCGCAGCTTTTGTCCAGACCTGTTCACCAGCATCAGTAAAATCTCCATCTTGATTGTAATCAATCCAAACTGAATAACCTTCTGCATAAGCCGAACCTGTCCAAGTTGGGGTTACAGTAATAGTATAGCTATTTCCTTTATCCAGGTTAGTCGACACGCTCGTGAAATCTGAATATAGTTGTGCATTAGACGAATTATTGATTGTTTCTAGTTCTACTTTACTGATGTATTCACCTGTTACATCTTGACCAGCAGACGCGCAATAAGTAAGGACCACGGCTGTTGTTGCAGTAGTAAAGCTCAAGCTATTACTAGCTACAGAAACATTCCCTGCTGCATCTTTGGCTTTAACAGTCAAACCAGTATAGCTTGTTCCAGCAACTAATCCAGTTGCACTAAAGTTAGTCCCGACAAGAGAACTCACAAACGTTACGCCAGAATAAAGATCGTATCCCGTTACTCCGACATTATCCGTAGAAGGTGACCAAGACAAGGTTGCCGTTGTTTGGGTAATATTACTAGCAGACAAGTTTAATGGTGCCGTAGGTGCTTGAGTATCTTGAGTAGAATTCCCAACATTAAGGGTGTAATCCTCTGTTTCACTACCAAACGTAGTTGTATTACACGATTCTGGAAAGGACTGATTTCCAGAGCTTACTCTCATTCTAAACTGACCGTTTAAGCCAGCAGGAATTGAAATAACTCCTGTAGTGTCAACAGCACCAGGGCCAGAAACGATGACAGGGCCGATGGAAATCACTTTTTCCGTATTATCAAATAGTCCATTATCATCAAAATCAACCCACACATTCCAATAAGGTTTTATGAAAGAAATAGGAATACCAAAAGGTACATTAGTTGTTAATTTTATAGAATACGATTGCCCACTATTAACCGCAATTTGTTGAGTGGTAAAATCGGTATATGGGGTTGTTGACGAAGAATTCGAAAATCCAATATCAGGCAGTTCAACTTTAGTTATTCCAACGCCAAAACTCAAATTGGTTGGAATACAATATTTAGGCGTCGTAAAGTTTACCAATGGTGAATAAGATGAATAAATTCCACTTTGGCATTGGCTTCTAACTTGCGCTTCATATGTTGAGTTATTCTCAACTGTTAACTGTGAAAAAATGCTGTCTTCGATAAGATTAGTCCAAATTGATGTTCCTGTTTTTCGATAACGTAACTCGTAAGTTGCTCCGTATACTTCCGTCCAAGATAATGCAGCTTCCAATTGCGAAAAATTCTCAACTATAATATTCATGGGCTTCAAAGGATCGCAAGCAATACTCAAATCTGATGTTCCGCTAACAATAAGGCTATAATTTTGACTGCCTCCTCCTTGAAGGATTCCTTTATGTGTTATTACAATTGTATAGGTCCCCGATGCATTCTCTATATCTATCCGCTCATATGGATCCACTAGATTATCACCTGTCCCATTTGTTGATACACTTGTTAATTTATATGGGAAATGGGTAACCCCATTTTTAATAATTCGTATATCTAGATCGTTTACCAAATCAGCCAAAGAAGAATTAACCAGAGCGTCAACGCTACCAGGAAGGTCTGTCCAACAAATTGAAGCCATTAAAGGAGAAACCCCATCAGATTCCACTGTAAMACTATAAGTAGTTCCCTGTGTTAAATTCCGTTCTTCAATTTTGGCAAGCCCTGAAATAGCCTGAGCTGCTCTTCTAGTATTTAACAGTCCCCATCCGCTCCTCGCATCTGGTCCAGCTGTTTCAAGATCATCAGCTGTATGAAGTACTAATCCTTTTAAGGTAGCAGCTTTCATATATTGTCCGTTTGATTTCTGGTAATGTTCTTGCAATAGCAGTAGTGAGCCTGCTACATTAGGAGTTGCCATAGAAGTCCCTGAATCTTCAGAATATGACGAATTATTCGTCGTATAGGTAGAATAGACTTGATCCCCATCACCACAAATATCTGGCTTGATCCTTAGGTCATCAGATGGTCCAACACTGCTCCTTACGTGTTTACTCGGTTTGGAAAGGAGATTTCCTGTGAAACTTACATTTGCACTATTGTAATTTGCAACAGTTAAATTATTTTTTGCTAAAGCAAAGCCTGAAATCTCATCACCCGTTCCTCCACCATTTGGATTGGGATTTGGGATACCGCTGTTTCCCGCTGCAGCTACCATTAAGTAATGAGGCGCATTGTACAATAACTCATCCCAATTTTTAGCATCTACATTATAAGATCCAAAAGAACTACCTATTAAAACAGGGATAATGGAAATGTACGAATGACTTGAAATTAGCATCCCATTAGACGCTGATGCTGTGGCTTCAACTAAATCATCGGTATAGTCATACCCTATTACTGAGCATTTTGGAGCCATTCCCTTTGCTCTTTCTTCAACACCTGAAGACATCACAATTCCCGCTACGTGTGCACTATGGTCTGATAGAATAGTAGTTGTGTCGCCGATAGAATATCGATTACCATACTCTTGATGTGTTGTTTTAGCAACTCCATTATCCCAGATATGAAGAGTAAGTCCTTCTCCTTCCAGCCCTAGACCTAATGAACCTTGAGAATTTAGGTGATTCGTTCTGGTAGATTTTGCCGACCCATTACTCGTCGTTACATAATAAACAGGGTTCCCTTTTTCTACTCTTTGAAGTTGAGCGTAAGCTCCCTCAGGTGTGATGTATTCAATTTCCCATCCCTTTTCCTTGGCTAATTTAAGTGCCTTTTCCTTTTGATCTTTTCTTTCTATTTGAAATTTCGCTTTTAATTCCTTCAGTTCAATGGAATTTGATTCTTGTAATACCTGAACCTTTTTATCCGTTTTCTCCTCAACGCTGTTGACCTGTGCCTGAGAAAAAAAAGGTATTGCGGCAGTCAATATGACCGTACACAATAAATTTCTTTTTTTAACTCTTGAATTCATGATAATTTTATTTTTTGTTTTATTTTTTCGTATCCCTTAGGAAAGTTCAAGCCTTTATTCTAGAGGAAAGGACAAGAACCCGAATTGTTTTATTCCTTAATTCAACGTTTCCGTATTGTACTGCTTAAGTAGGTTTTTTCTTCCCAATGTTAATTTCCTGAAATTGAAATAGTGATTTTTGACTCGACTCATAATTATTGATTTTACAATGTTTTAATGTTCGGAACAAAATTAAACTACTTAGTATGAGGACGTAACAAAACGTTGTCCTAGAAGCTGATTAATACGTCTCTTTCCATGTTCTAAGACATTATGAATACATCAAATCCAAGATGAAAGGGGATTATGAGACCAATTCAATAGTAAACACTAGGTGTGAAAACTGGAGCAAATTGACAGCCAAAACATGTATTGAGACAGAATGTGTCATCAAATTGTGAATCGTAATTAGACATGCTCGAAAAAAAACATCTAGAGGAAAGAATAATTTCTTAAATGCCTTCTAAAGTCATCAGGTTGGAAAGTCTCAAAAAATCAATATAACTCTAAACGGGTTAGACTAGAAACATCTTTTATTCTACGTACAATAAAGATGAACAACACGGTTATTTTAATTGTTGGGATTGGATATACTCCGTTGGAGATTGATTCGTGTATGTGTTGAAATTTTTATAAAACGATGCTCTAGAATTATACCCTACTTCCGTAGCAATCGTTGAAATGCTAAACTTTTCAATCAATTCCTTGTCGTTTAACAGCCGTTTTGCCTCTTCAATTCTATAATCGTTGACATAAGCATAGAAATTTTTCAGTCCTACGCTGTTTATGGCTTGAGAGACCTGACGTTGAGAGAGATTCACCTCGATTGAAAAGCCTTTTAAATTCAACTTAGGATTTAGATAAAGTTTCTTCGAGAGCATAATTTTTTCTATCTCCGAAAACATTTTAGTCAATCCTGAATCGGTCTTTTCTTCAAAAGAAGCACCTTCCTTTTTGATTTCTAATCGATTCTCAATGTTCATTTGCTTTATACCTCCAATGCTAATGAAGTAACATAAGAAAACAGTATAAAAAATTGACAAGGTAGTTGTAAGCTCCTGAGACTGGATAAAAAAGTCATTGCATTGTACAAAGAAAATAAGGATAATGGAGCCCCAGCAAAACACTTCGAGCCATTTCAATGATTTAGAATAAACATTGGCATAGAAAGAAGGGAGGGCTATCTGGTGTTCTCGAATTAACAAAATCATTCTAATGCACATTACGATAACATATGTGGTCGTTAAAACAGAGTAAGTCCTCTCGAAAATAAATCCTGCATTTTCGCTTAAAAAACCAGGAGAAAGATGAATGGCCAGTTCCATAACTGACAGAATAACCAATTCCACAATTGCAGGAAGATACTCGATTATCCCATTTTTTAATTTAACTCCTACAATTTCAATTACGTAAAAGAACAAGAACGTCATTGTCAAAAAGTTAAATCGACAAATCTCGTACAAGAAGTGACTTAATATTCCGCTATCTTGAAAAAGGACAAACAAATTTTCGCACAGTAGGGTCAGCATGAATAAAGCCAAATATCGATTCGCTTTTCTTTTTCTTGATGGGGAAAAAAATAATATACCGAATGAAAAAAGTGCCTGAACACCTCCTAAAATAAAAATAGTCTGTATTGTCATTTTAATTAAAATTTGTGAAATTCTCCAATAAACAATGATGTAATTCTAGTTATAACAGAAAGTTGTCATACAATACATTCGCATTGAAGTGACATAATTGTCTAGTTGGATTGAAGGTTGATGGTTCGAAGAATGGGAAAAATACCCAAGCGTCGAAATAAAATAAACAGAGTTCATATTCTTCATTTATATTCTTCAGCACCATTATTGGTCTTGAATCAGGAATTGGCACCTGTTTTCCAATCCTAACGTTTCCGTTAGCACTTAAAGTTGGTTGCCAGAGGGTCAACGAGCCTGTCTCTTACCTCTTCTTTATAAATCATGTACAATGATAATGATTGCACAAATATTCTAATTTTGTTTTGAATTAACCAAGCTTTTAAGTGGAAAAATATTTTTCGGCCTATGTTTAATAAAAGTCTGACGTGGATAACAAGGGCTCGTTTTGATTCTTGGTAACTTCCTGTACCAGAAACACATTGCTCCAATTTAATTAAACAACGCAATAAGTAATAAGCCTTAACACTCTAATGGATAGAACGTGTATACAATGTGAGAGGCCATTAATTGTAATGAAATATTTTCGCTATTCACGAGTATGGGCACAGATTTCATGGAACAAAAAAAGGGACAAACTAACACATGTTATCAGCTATTCCTTTGCGGAGGCGATTTGTTCCGTTTCGCTCCATGATCCCAATGGGGTATCCTTTACAAATTACAATCACCAACATTTCTTTCAGAAATACCTTGGCTTTTTCGCGTGAAGCCCCAACTTGAAGCGAGCTTCAGTTGTAGACATGCAAAAAGCCAAACACTTTCGTGTTTGGCTTTCGATGCGGAGAGACAGGGATTCGAACCCTGGGTACCCTTGTGAGGTACGCTTATTTAGCAAACAAGTCCTTTCGGCCACTCAGGCATCTCTCCGTTCAGCTGTTAAGCGAAGGCAAATTTAAAGAATCAAAGTCAATTGGAGTAAAGAAATCGTACTTATTTTGATTAAATCGTAAATACCTGATTTATTGAAGGTAAAGTAGTGCCTCATCGAGTATTTCATCTTGACTTTGATCGGTATTGTCAAAAAGCACTTGAATATCGGGATTAATTCCGTCATCTAAGTGATTTCCTAGGTGATCAATGAACTCACTTGTCGACAAAGACCATTGCCATCCATTTGCCAAAAAACCATCCGCTACGGAGCCACTTCCTCCACCTGTTCGCTGTCCCATGAAGGTTACTTGAGCCAAAGGATTCATATTGTAGCACAAGGTTGTAGTGGCGCTATAGCATCCTCTATCAGTCAAAACTACCACCGCTTCCGTGAAACGATTGTCGGATTCCGCAGGAGTCACATTGCTCGGACTGTCTTGAAAACCACTGGAACCAGGTCCAATTTTGAATCGTTCATACCCTGTATAAGTCGTCTCACTCATAAAGTAAGAAGCAATCTTTGTGGATAAAGAAGGGTCACCTCCCCCATTCCCTCGTACATCAACAATACATCCGGTTGCATTTTTTATCTCTGCAAAGATTGTTTCCAATTGTTCGTCTTCAAGAGTGATATTAAATGATGGAATACGGATATATGCAATCGTCGCACTCTGCGGAAGAAAACCATACAGAACTTCAATTGATGTTCCTTCATCATCAATTGCGATTCGCTTAAGATTTGGAGCGACATTGGCCGAAGTATAGTTGTTTCGAAGAATGGTATCATTGAATGCTATTGGGAAGCCTTCATTGAGATCAAATGTGGCGATGTTTTCGAAATTCCCTGAAGTATAGACACCAATCAAAGAAGAATGCCCATCCCGAAGTCTATTCGTGATGATTGCCAATTTCTTAAAAAGGGTATCACTGTTCATGTCTTGAGTGATTACATTTCCAATAGAGTCTATCAGGAAATCAATATCGACGCCTTTGAATTCAAGCATGGCATATTTTTCCTTCACAAGCTTGGTATATTCTTCGAAGATTGCGCGGTTGTCGATTTTCGCATTAGGCTTCATGATGAGCTTCTCACAGGAAATTAACCCAAGGAAAAGTGCGAATAAAATGATGTAATTTTTCATTATAAATGTTGTTTGAGGAATTAGTTTTTCTTTTTCGATCTTCTCTTCTTCGTCTTATCGATAAAATTGAATTTTACGCCTAAGGTGTGAATACCAATTGTTGTTGGATAGTTCTCTACTGTTGAAAACCTGCGAAGACTCCATGTATATGAAAAAGTCCAGCGCTGTTTGAATTTGACATCTGCTAAAATATTTAGGTTTCCATAGTTCCATATCGGACGAAGCTCATAGTGCTTAAATCCAAATGGGTTTGATGTCGATTCGTCTTGGTAGTTGAACAATCCGTTGGTAAGAACAGTTTGAGGGGCACTGAATGCGAAACCCGTGGATTCTCTCATGAAACTGAGCAAGCCAAGTTCAATTCCGGTTTCTATTTCCCATTTATCTCCTAATTTCCGTCGATAACTTCCTTTTCCGTAAAGGTTTGCTCCAACGTTATAGTAGATTTTATTGTTGCCCAATCCTCGTGTCACTCTGAAATACGATTCCAAACCGTCAAATCGTCCTCCAACAGAGAAGTTTTCATTGAGTTCTCTCATGTATTTGACATAAAGCGTGGGGTGAAATTCTCTGGCAATTCCAATCTTACCAAAACCAGGATCTAATTTGAAAGTGGACGACTTTGAATTCGAATAACTCAATTGAAAACCATATTGGAAAGAATGAATTCCAATAATGACTTTTCTTCCAATGTCAATTCCTGTGCCGATGCCATTGTAGCGAATATTCGAAAATTTAGCATCTTGAAAGGAAGTATATACTCCGCTTAATTGAAAGTAGGACTCTACTTTTTTTGTTCTCTGTGTACTGTCGCTTTGTCCATGAACATTGAAAAATGCACATAAGACGAAAACGAGTTGAATAGAAATTCTCATTTTAGTTTTGTATAAATTGTGTTGATACTTTCCATGATTGAATATCTTCATCACTCATCCAATGAACCCCATCAAAAGGAGCTGCTGAAAGCGTATGATAATAGAATGCTGGACCATTTCCCTTCCCCATAATCAGTGTGAAGTAGTTGAGTTGATCTTTATGTGCAGGGTGATCTTTTGGTAGTTCAATAGCCGTAAGGTCATTTACACAGCACCATGAGTGAATTCCAATTTTAGCGCCTTGTTCAACAATACGATTCTCTCCTGCACAGAATAAATCTACCGCACCACTTGCGATATCACTATCCGCGAGAACTTTCGTATTCAATTTTGCTTCGTGAACTAATCGCCCCGTGTGCATATTCACCGCATCGTTGACTGAACCAGAAATGGTGGTGAGAACCAAGGTCTTCACATTTGGATGATTGTCAATGAGATCCTTTATCTGTCTATATGTTTTCGTTCCAAGATCCCCAGATAAAAATGCTTCGTCCCCAATTATTTCGAGCTTTGAATCACCCAGTCCAGACAGAGATTCGCTTCCTGTATAATTAAATTTGACTGTATTTGAATCACCTGAAGTAGTGAAGGTTCCATTTGCATGTACCTCATCACCTTCATCGGTAAACTTAAAATCTACTGTACCGTTTCCAAATGGGATTGAATCAAGCTCTCCTCCCATAATAGTTCCATTAAGAACTAGTACATCAGTCGAGATGTTTTCTTTGCGCATCTTTTTGATTGGGATTTGCGAGAGCATTGACTTTCGCCCTCCTTCATCCGTGTATTCCAGTAATATGATAAAAACGTCGTCTTCTGGAATTGGGAAGAAGATATCGATAGGATAGCTTTTGTCCCTGATAAAAATATTCGCTGCTTCTGCTTGAATCATTTCAGCATTAACAACAGAGTCTATGTCGTTTATTGAGATCGCCTCATCTTCGTAGTCCTTCCAACACTGGTTTTCATACCAATAGCTGTCTTTTTTACAATTGCATTTATCTTCTGTTGTAATTCGCTTATGAAGCATTGAAGTTGATCCGCAACTAGATAAGATTGCAAGACCTGCAATTCCGTTAATAATCCAAAGGCGAGGGGAAATAGAAAATGTCATTTAGTTTAACTATTAAATGACATGGTACACGATTTTCATGAAAAGTCTGACGTTGTATTCCAATTTCTTCCATGCGATAAACACACGTCAATTGACTTAATCCGAGGTAAAGTTAACGCAGATTATCAAATAAATAGATGAATAAGGACGAATGGCAAAATCGCGTGATGAGGAATTAACTATTCAAGAAGAAAGTCAACCATTCAGTTAACTTCAAGATGAACAATAGAATCCACAATAGGTGGTACGGAGCGAAAGCTTTTGAAAGTTGTGTGGACACAGACATGAAACCGTAGCCCAAAAGGAGCAACAAAGCATGATTGTAAAATACACCTGAAATAAACGCCATGACAAAAAATGCGCTCAATAGAAGAGCAATTCCCTTTTTTTGTCGAATCATTGTGGCAATTGCTCCAATTAAAACAAGTACGTAAAATGCAAGCAAGCAATAATCTGTGATCAGGCTATCCATAAAGAATTCCATCGCTTCAGTACTATACAGAAACGTCCAAAAAAACTGTTTGCTCAATACGGCACAAATCCCTGCAACTATTGCTATGCTTCCTGCCCATTTGTTCCCTAGTCGATTCCACCAAAAGAATTGAGCGGAAATACCAAGGAAGATAAACTCGTTTAGAGGGAATGGAAAAATGAAAGATCCTTGACTAATGAAAATACTGACCGCATAAACGACCAATGTTAGCATACTGAGAAAAAGTGCTCGCGCTTCTCGTGTCATTTTTTCTTACTCAAGGCTTCTTCAACGTATTTGAATGTTGAAAGTACATCTGGTTTCCCGTCAACAACTGCTACGTCATGCTCGAAGTGTGCACTAGGGAGGCGATCTCCCGTTACTATTGTCCAATGATCATCCAATTGATCTATACGTTCCGTTCCCATATTGATCATCGGCTCGATTGCAATTGTCAATCCATTTTGAATTTTCTTACCTCGACCTCTTCGACCGTAATTTGGAACTTGTGGATCTTCATGCATCACACGACCCAATCCATGTCCAACCAAGTCACGAACAACACCATAACCATGTTTCTCTGCATGTTGCTGAATCGCAAACCCAATGTCACCGATGCGATTACCGATTACAACCTCCGCAATTCCCAAATCCAAACATTCTTTTGTGACTTGAAGTAATTTTTTAATCTCCGGCGTCACCTCTCCTACTTCAAAAGTGTAGGCATGATCACCATAAAACCCTTCGAAGATTGATCCACAATCAACAGAAATGATATCTCCATCTTCCAATGGCTTGTCAGTTGGAATCCCGTGTACTACTGCCTCATTGACAGACATACATAGTGTATTTGGAAAATCGTATAATCCCAAGAATCCTGGAACTGCATTCTGAGAACGGATATATTCTTCAGCTATAGCATCCAATTTTAGAGGTGTAATTCCCGGTTGAATTTCAGCTGCCAAAACCCCGAGTGTTCGACTCACAATCTGTGCCGCTTCACGCATGATTTCAATTTCGTCTGCTGTTTTATAGATAATCATATTCCGTTTCAATAAATTCATTCGGACAAAGATAATGAAGTGAGTGGAATTCCGATGAAAGATGGCTTCAGTAAAATTTGATGAACGCCATAGTATTGAGTATTTTTAACAAAGTTTTCAAATGAAAGTACTCCTATCCTCACTGTTATCAACCCTTTTGATTTTTATCACCCATGGGCAATCGCCTATGAAAATGAAAAAACATTCACTTGAAATTACTATTACAAAAAGCGGTGACAAGCTAAAAATCATCACAAAGGAAACTTCGCAAAAGGAAGTACTGGATATCTCTAAGCTTCGCTCAGGGGACTTGAAAGAATATGTGCATTGGAATAAAGCATTCGAAAGCCGACCTGATTTTAATGCGTTTACGGACAATTCAAATGTTGAAAACGCAAGAAAAAAGAAAGTCCGTGTTGAATCAATCACCCTTGAAGATTATTCCTCACGAGGTGTGTTCTACGACGGAACAAAATTATTCACATTAACCTTCCCTGCCGTTGAATCAGGTTCTATTTTGACCTGCGTAACAACAAAGGAAGAATATGAATCCCATCTTTTGCCACCTTTTTATTTTGATAATTATTCGGATTGTGAAAGTGCCGAATTGACCGTTCGATTTCCAAATGACATTGCTATAGGTTTTTTAAATTTTAATCATGAGACTTCAGATCAAATTGAATTTGAAGAAATCAATGAAGCCAAAGAGACGATTTATCGATGGAGAGCTAAAAATGTAAAAGGTTTAACATATGAGTCAGACGCCCGTGGAAGATCTTGTCATTCACCGCATACCATCATTCATATAAAATCGTATACTCTCTCTAATGGCGATATAAAAACCGTTCTTAGAGATAAAAATGACCTGTTCACTTGGTATAGCGAGCTCATAAATGATCAAAAACTAGGGGATCATCAATTGGCAATTGTAGATAGTCTAAACGCCATTTCGAACTCAAAAAATGAACTTGCTGAAAACATCTTCAACTGGGTACAACACAACATTAAGTACATCGCTTATGAAGATGGATTTGGAGGCTTTATTCCTCGCACTCCAGAATCTGTGATTCACAATCGATTTGGAGATTGTAAAGACATGGCACTTTTGACGAAAACGATGATGAACGCGGCAAATTTAGATTGTTATATCGCATGGGTTGGAACCAGATCCAAGTGCTACACTTATGACAATTGCCCTACTCCACTTGTGGATAATCACATGATTGCTGCTTATCCAAATGGTGATGACCTTATTTTCCTAGACCCAACAAGCTCCTATTCAGTTTTTGGGCGACCTTCATCATTTATTCAAGGGAAACAAGCAATGGTTCGCACGTCAGAAGGAACCTTCGAAATTATCGAGGTTCCAATAATTGATGGGAAGGATAATCTAGATCACACCATCATCAATGCCCGAATTGACGGAAATGACTTATTGGGAAAGGGTGAAAATATGCTCAGTGGATTCGGAAAGGAATCGTATGAGAGTGCATACGACCATCGCTTAACAGGAAAAGAACAACTCTTCACTGATTATATTTCCTTGGGAAATGAAGGCTTGAAAGTAGAGAATCTTACTCAGGATAACCTAGATTCTAATAAAGGGAGCATAAACTCGAAATTTGATTTTAGCTTGAAGAACTATCTCAGGAAATTCGAGAACGAAACCTACATCAATCCTTTCATCAAAGACGTTATTGATTTTAATCTAAAGGACAGAGAATTATTGCTTGATCTTGATTACAAATCGAAAACCTTGGTAGAGGTAAGCATTGAAATTCCTGAAGGGAGTAAACTAGATGTTCCATTTGAATCAGAAACGATTGCTGAAAATGACTTAGTACTTGAAATCACTACATCAATTGAAGGAAATATATTTTACCTGACCTATTCTTTCACATGTAATCGTTTAGAAATTAAACCAAAAGATTTCGAGGCAATACGATCGACCTTGAAAAAAATGAATAAAAAATTAAACAAACAAATCACTCTCACGCATGAAAATTAACCAGATACTTCTAGTCGTTCTCATTTCGATCCTTTCAGTTGGGCATGCTCAAAATGATATAGAATACGAACAATTTGTAATTGATTGTTACAATTACACATGGGACGAAACCTTCGATAAATCGAAATACGATTCAATTGAGTACCAAGGAAAAGAAGCGACGATCGTACTGGATCGTACAATTCTGGTTCATCGCCCAAAAAGAACTGCTCACGACTTACCAATGAGAAAAAAGTTCACACACCAGATTTATTGGATACATGAAGAAAGCGCGATTGAAAAAATGAATGAGGTTTACCTCTATCAAAGTAGCAGCAGCAAAGTTTCTAAAGTTCTTGTCCGCACAATTGACAAAACGGATAAGATTGTCGAGTTTGATGATACCAAATTAGAGAATGTGACGAAGAACGAAGGCGGTAGTAGCTATAAAATTCTTGCTATTCCAGGGATTGAAGTTGGTAGCTGGGTAGAAATATTAATTGAATACGCAGGATTCTCAAACCAAAGCAGAATCTTAACTAGAGAACCATTCGATGTAGTAGAATCTCAGGTCATTTATGTATCAGAGCTTTCTTCTCAAGTTTATAATGAAAAAGTTGATCCTAAAATGGTCGGTAGAAATGGATATAAATTAGAATCCAAAGATGTACTCGACGGTGGAAGAGTTCGTTATACTTTCAATGCTAGTAATCTATCCGCCCAAATTACCGATGAAACATATATGCATGAATATGTGGAATGTCCTATGGTTGATCTTACTACAGACACTTATGAGTGGGGTAATCTATCTAAAGGCATTTATCAAAACTACTTAGCAGTTAATATTCTAAATCGTTCAGTGAGAGTGCAAAAACTATTGGATGAGATAGGAGTTAGAAATCAACATGAACTGGAACAAATAAAAGCCATTGAAAAATACATTAAAGAAGAAATCACGATTACAGAAGATGATGGAATCGAATTTGAATCTCCTCAGCGAATCATAAAGAAGAGAGTAGCCAACATTACTGGAATAATTTCACTGTACCAAACCTTACTGGACAACTGTGATATTAAATTTATACCTTATTTGATATATGATAAAGAATATGTTCAACCAAATGAAAAGTTATCGACATCAATGGGACTTTCTGATTTCATCATCTACTTTCCAAATTCAGATGTCTACATTCAACCTGAAAGCACCTATTATCGTGTTGGAAAATTAGCCAATTACATAGGTGGAGTAAAGGCATTGCTTTTAACAGATCCTTATAAAACATATACGGGTGATTACCTCATCACTTTCCCATCAGCAGAAAAGGAATACAACGTCGATAAATCTGTTAATCGGGTTTCCTACAACGAAGATGACGAGTCATTAACCATTCAAACTTCCAAACGATATTATGGTGACCGCGCGATTATTGAACGTGGTGCTCTGAATTTCATGGATGATTCAGAACAAAAAGAACACATCCAAGAAGCGCTACTCAGTAAAATGGAAAACGCCACTCTGACCGATGTGAAAACTGATAAAACTGAGATTGGTTTCAATGCGAACTCTAAAGACACGGTTCTTTATACGGGAACAATTGTGACAGAAGATATGCTTAGTCCAATTGGAAATGGTTTCCTTTTGAATCTATCCAAGGTTATTGGAAATCAAGTGAGTTTCTATCAAGAAGGAGAACGTATTCACAGTGTTTATAGCCGAGCGGCAAAAATATACGAGCATACAATTGAATTCGTCATTCCTGATGGCTACAAGGTTCAAGGGATTGAAAATTTGGTGTTTGACCGAAATTATTACAGTGCGGTTGCTGGTGAGTCAAAGCACATTTCTAGTTTCGTCTCAACTGCCGAAATAGTCGACGGTGTATTAATAGTTGAAGTTCATGAATTTTACGAAGAAGGTTTATTTCCGAAAAAGGAAATTGATAAGTATCGATCTGTTGTAAATGCCGCTTATGAGTTTTACATTGCTCAAATTAAAGTCGTTCAGATATAACCACACGTCTCATACCAAACAATTGCTCTTTTCCAATAATTACCAGAATGGAAGAGTAATTTTCTCATATCCTGAAGTTCGATAACAGGAAGGAACTATTGATTACAGTTCATAAATTTCCTGCTTTTCATTCACACTATATGAATGGTGTGAAATCATGATTATCATTCTCATATTTCATACATCTACCCCGTTTTTTTGTACGATTAACGAGAAATCCACTGAGTATTTGTTAAATATTCTCGATTTGATTACTTTCGGGTCATTCATCTTTAATTGACTGATTATGAGGAATCTTAAACATGTTTCAATTTTACTTGTTTTTTGTTCGCACTTTCTCAGTGCTCAACCCACAGGTTACAGTTTTGGGAAAAGTATGGAAACTTCATCCAGTCAAGTATCTGGGAGTACTGACCTCATCGATTTCCCCGTCTTTTTAAACATTACCGACCCCAACTTGAGAAGCATAGCGAACGGAGGGCACATACAAAATGTGAACGGCTACGATATTATTTTCACCCTACCGGACTGCGTTACTCCCCTCTCTTTTGAAATTGAAGAGTACAACGCAGTTACGGGAAATCTAATTGTTTGGGTTCGACTTCCTGCTCTCAGTTCCTCAATCAACACTTCATTCTTTATGTACTATGGGAATTCTAGTGTTACTACAAATCCGTCTTCAGCTTCCACATGGAGTTCCAATTTTGATGGGGTTTGGCACATGGACAATGATCCAAGTACGAGCACATTAACGGACCATTCAGGAAATGGCGTCAACGGAACAGCTTTTGGTAGTATGACTTCCGCCGATTTAATTAATGGAAAGCTCGGTCCAGCGATTGAATTTGATGGTTCGAATGATTATTTCGCTTTAGCAACGAAGAGTTTTACGAATTCCGGTGAAATCTCTGAAGTTTCTGTGAGCGCATGGATAAACACCACGTTTTCCAGTAATGCAATGAGTTCAAACTGGGCAATTGTTGATTTTGACCGATCAGAGTACTTTAACATATTCGTTCATGGAAATGGGCGATTGGGGTTTTCAACTCGAGGATCTTCTATTAACGACTCATATGCTGGAGCGATTGGTGATTTAAATGATGGCAATTGGCACTATGTTGTTGGAGTTTATGACGGCACCGACAAATTTCTCTATATCGATGGTGTCCTATCCTTAACCGTTACAAATCCACACGGTGGAGCTTCGTTAGGAACCGGATTAAACCGTTTCGGATTTATTGGTGATGGATCTGAGGCATCAACATTCAATGGAAACAGAAACAATAAATATTATGATGGAGCCTATGATGAGATTCGACTGTTGAATAGTGCGTTATCGACAGATTGGATTGCCACAGAATACAACAATCAAAACAACGCCTCCTCTTTTATTTCTGTGACAGAAGAGCTCTCAGCCACAGATTTGTGTCTTATCCTGCCCATCGAACTAGGAATCTTTAATGCTCAGGCAACAGAAAACCAACGTGTTATTCTCACTTGGAATACATTTTCTGAACTCAACAATGATTATTTTGACGTACAAAGAGGACAGGATGGACTGGATTGGGAAGTGATCGATGTGGTAAGTGGAGCAGGAAACTCAATCCAAGAAATACAGTATAATTCGATTGATTATTCCCCTGGAAGAACAACAAACTACTACCGTATCCGACAAGTAGATTTTAATGGCCAGTATACGTATTCGCCTATTCGAATAGTGTCACCAATAACAACTTCCAGAATTTCCGTTTACCCGAATCCTACGAACGATTTTGTTTTTATTGAGAACTCAACAAACGAATTGAATTCTTCGCTAGGCATTTACAACGAACTTGGCCAAAGCATGTTGAAAAGGGTCGACATTTTACAACTGTCCACAAACAAGTTGCAACTAGACCTTTCTAAATTGAGTAATGGAATATACCTTATTACTACAGGATGCTCCATCACAAGAGTCGTAAAACGATGATTTAAAAAATCTTGATCTAACAAGCTAGAAAATAGTATCTCACAAAAAAAATCCGCTCTTTTTCCGATAGATATCGGAAAAAGAGCGGATTTCTATTATTTTGAGATTAGCCTAAGCCAATACTTCTTTTACTTTATCTGCAGCATCCTGAAGTTGAACAACTGAAATCACATCCAATCCTGATTGATCAATCAATGCTTTCGCTTCAACAGCGTTTGTTCCTTGCAAACGAACGATCAATGGAACTGGGAAAGTACCAATTGCTCTGTATGCATCAACAACTCCTTGAGCAACACGATCACAACGAACGATTCCTCCAAAGATGTTAATCAAAATTGCTTTTACGTTTGGATCTTTCAAAATGATTCCGAAAGCTTTTTCAACACGCTCAGCATCTGCGGTACCACCTACGTCCAAAAAGTTAGCAGGACTTCCACCAGATAGCTTAATGATGTCCATTGTTGCCATTGCTAGACCAGCACCATTTACCATACAACCAACGTTTCCGTCAAGTTTTACGAAATTCAATCCTGCTTCATCAGCTTCTACCTCTGTTGGATCCTCTTCTGTCTTATCGCGCATTGCTGCGTACTTTGGGTGACGGAACAAACCGTTTCCATCCAATGTTACTTTCGCATCAACTGCAATGATTTTGTCATCAGACGTTTTCAAAACTGGGTTGATTTCAAACATTGCTGCATCACATCCTTCATATGCTGCGTACAACGAAGCAACGAATTTCGTCATTCCTTTAAATGCCGCTCCAGATAATCCAAGGTTGAATGCGATTTTACGCAATTGGAATCCTTGAATTCCAACACGTGGATCAATCTCTTCCTTGAAAATCAATTCTGGCGTATCGTGTGCAACTGTTTCAATGTCCATTCCACCTTCCGTAGAATACATGATTGTATTACGACCAGTTTCTCTGTTCAATAAAACCGACATGTAATACTCTTCTGGCTCAGAAGCTCCTGGATAGTAAACATCTTGTCCAATTAGCACTTTGCTTACCAATTTACCTGTGTCGCTCGTTTGGGCAGTCACCAAGTGTCCACCTAAAATTCCGCTCACTATAGCTTCAACTTTATCAATTCCTTTTGCCAATACAACACCGTGTGATCCTGTTTCAGTAACAGTTCCTTTTCCACGACCTCCAGCATGAATTTGCGCTTTCACAACATACCATTCCGTACCTGTTTCCGCTGTCAATTCTTTACATGCTGCAATTGCATCTTCCACTTTGTCCACTACTTTCCCTTCCTGGACAGCAACGCCGAAGCTCTTTAAAATCGATTTTCCCTGATATTCGTGTAAGTTCATCTAATCTGCATTTTGTGCCGTAAAAATAACAGGAATTCTTGAGAAAGGCAGCCGAGTTGTGAAGTAATTTTTAACAATCCTGTAAATGATCATCAGATTTTCTGATGACATAGACAGCAGGGTTTTAATTTTTGGCGCCATTCGAATAGCTATCGTGACCATCTACAGACTT
This sequence comes from Fluviicola sp., assembly GCA_002733985.1. Classification (GTDB taxonomy): domain Bacteria; phylum Bacteroidota; class Bacteroidia; order Flavobacteriales_D; family Crocinitomicaceae; genus UBA4466. The sequence goes on from NVXP01000018.1 coordinate 19,090, forward strand.
TAGTGCTGCGCATTCACTGTGCGAACTCAGTTACTTGCCTTTCCCGATAACGATCGGCGTCAGGGCAAGCACTTCGCTGCAACAGTGCACGTCTTGCAGCTAACATCTTCCAATGGGGCGGCAAGCAAAGGGATGGAATCCAAACACCTTCCACTTTTCTTAGCGTTCTCTATACCCTTGCGTTAAAAAAGAAACCACAAAGTTCACAAAGCGTTACTTCCTCTTGAGAGCCGTGTCAAAAGCCTTTAGAAATGATCTGATACTATTTCAATAAATTGTTAGGCGCAATCCGCCCCAACTATGGGGAACACCGACTTTGATTTCCTTGCTAATAAAAGCAAAGTCCAATGCAATTGAGAAGTGAGGTACTGCAAAGACAAATCCCACGTGCTGTTTCAAAACCAATGGGTTTATCTCAGAATACAACAAATGATACCCATCACGATTGGCGATTCCTCCCATTAAACTCGCATCGTATGCAACAAGTAAAACAGCACTTTGACTATACATGTAGTATTCAACTCGGTGCTTTGTTTCCGAAAACGGATGATTTCTTCTTCCTAAGCTAAAATCAATACCAGCGGAAACATTCGTTTGAAACGTTCCAAACTTCGCTTGAGTATTCACCGTTGAGTTGAATATTGAAGGAATCTGTATTGGCGTTCCTTTTTCCAAACGAAGGGTGTAATTGACAATTGGAGCGTTCTTGATTTGATGTTGCCAACCCAAAGGTAAATCATTACCTGTAATTCGATGAATTCCAGTTTGTGTTTGTTCTCCAAATGCGGCTTCTCCAATCACCCCTATTTCAAGCTGTGAAGTCAAGCGAAGCTTTCGTTCCGCTTGTTGACTTGTTCTCACTGCTCCAATAGAAAACACACCCGCGTATGGACGGTCTCCAATCAAAACACTGTCAGATAAAATAGTTGATGGCGTGCAACCATGTGTCCGAAATTCAATTCCGAAACGATCTCGATCTGAATTTTTCAATCGAAGTAAAACGATATTGACCGGATTCCTTTTGAGACCAGAAGAAAAGACATCAATCCCGATTCCTTGTGTATAGAAGCGATCTGTACCTCTGAATAAATCATTGTCGTAACAGATTCGCGTATAGGAACTATCACGCACATCAAACAGCGTTGAATAATTGTTAATCTCTTGGGAATATAAACTCGAAGAACTTAAAATACCGATAACGAATAAGATCAGTCTCCTCATTATAGATTAGTTAGATTTCTCCATCATTGAATTAGTTAGATTCTTTCTAAGTTAATGAACTCCTTGATGATCCAAAGGCGAAGCCTCTAATAATCCGAAAAAACTAAGCCTTAACTAAACCCTCTAATGATCTAATTACCTTTCCTTATCATCGGTCGAGAAGCGAACTCTGCATTCTTTTTCTCTGTAATTTCATTCCAAATTGCTTCCATCGAATTCACGAGTGCCACTTTTTCTTCTTGCATCGCTTCATGCATGATCGTTGGATCAGAGAAGTAATCTTTCACAAAGTTTGTATCGAAATCTCCAGAAACAAAGGCTGGATGTTTGAGGACATATTTTCCAAAATCCAAGGTTGTCTTTACTCCTGAAATTTGATAATCATCAATTGCTTGAAGGCATTTTTTGATAGCTGTTTCGCGATCCTCCCCCCAAGTAACCAATTTCGCAATCATTGGATCGTAGTAAATTGGAATATCCATTCCTTCAGCAAAAGAATCATCTACTCGTACACCATCTCCAGTTGGAATTCTGTAACGGTTCAACGTTCCTATATCTGGAGTAAAACCATTCAATGTATCCTCTGCGTAGACTCGGATTTCCATCGCGTGACCGTTAATTTTCAATTCGTCTTGTTGCAACGGTAATTCTTCACCTCGTGCAACGCGAATTTGCCATTCTACTAAATCAGTTCCTGTAATCTCTTCGGTAACAGGGTGTTCAACTTGCAAACGTGTATTCATTTCCAAGAAGAAAAAGTCCATGTTTGCATCTACTAAGAACTCAACTGTTCCGGCACCTTCATAATTACATGCTTTACAAACGCTTACCGCTGCTTCACCCATTCGTTTTCTCAACTCAGGAGTTAACAAAGCAGATGGAGCTTCCTCCACTACCTTCTGGTGACGTCGTTGAATTGAACATTCTCGTTCAAATAAATGCACATGATTTCCATGACTATCGGAGAACACTTGAATTTCAATATGGCGCGGCTTCGTGACGAATTTCTCCACAAAAACAGCATCATTTCCAAAAGATGATCGCGCTTCGTTTTGCGCAGAACGCATACTTTCTTCAAAGTTTGAACCATCTTCAACTAAACGCATTCCTTTTCCACCTCCACCAGCAGATGCTTTGATCAAAACTGGATAACCGAGTTGTTCTGCGATTTTCTTCCCTTCCTCTGCGCTAGTTACAGCACGRTCGACTCCAGGAACCAAGGGCACATTGAATTCTTTTACGGCTTGTTTTGCTGTCAATTTATCCCCCATCAAGTCCATTGCTTCTGGCGATGGCCCGATGAATTTAATTCCAGCTTCACTTACTTTACGAGCAAAAGCCGCATTCTCAGATAAAAAACCATATCCAGGATGAATTCCATCTACGCCTAATTCCTTGCAATAGTCTAAAATCACATCTTGTCTCAAGTAACTTTCGGCTGACGGCCCTGCTCCAACGTGAACAGCCTCATCAGCTTCCATAACGTGAAGAGCAAATTCATCCGCATCCGAATAAATCGCAACGCTTTTAATTCCCATTAACTTTAGAGTACGAATCACTCGACGAGCAATTTCTCCACGGTTGGCAATCAGAACTTTTTTCATATGTAATCAATTATCGAGAGCGGCGAAGTTATTAAAATTCGCTGAATTCAGCTACTTCCTTTTATGAATCAATTGTCATCAGTAGGAACAATTTCTCCTTGTTTCGGTGGTACAGGAACTTGTCGCTTCTTCCGCTTGTTTTTGTTTCGTTTATTCTCTTTCTTTCTAAAAATATCGAGGAAACTCTGGAATGCTTTGAAATCATCCGCCCCATTAAAATCTTCTTGGTAATGCAATCCTGCTCCTTGCGTAAAGTGACCTTTTTGCTGATTTTGAATAATCGTTTTATCGTTCGACTCATTAAAAATATTGACTCGGAAGGTTCCACTTTCGTTCAGACGATATTCCAAATTCACATCCCCAATAAATGAATTATGGTTATCCGCTTCTGATTCAACACCGAAACTTCCTGAAAATATCAAACGATCATCTAGAAATCCTTTTTTTAATCCAAACTCATAGGTATTATCTCCTGTAAGCCCATCTTTATCGAGATTTAAGTTCAATTTGTAATCACTCGACACTTTTGCGAGTAAACCATTAATCTGATTTTCAAGTAAATCAACAGCCGCTCCTCCTTGTCCTGCACCACCATTTTCTCCTAGTGGTTGGAATGTATTGGCCAGCATTAATGAAAAGAACTGCCTGTTCAATTCGTCTTTATCTTTTCTTACCCGCTCAATTAGCGATTTCCCTGCACTATTCGTATTCGGTGCTTCAATATCAAACGAGATCGCTGGTTTCAATAATGTTTCAGTCAAAATCAAATAGCATCGGATATCCTCATGAGCATTGGTTCCTCCACTGAATTGATCGGCACTCAAGGCAGCAAGGTTCGCAGTCACCTTTTTATAGGTACGCAAGTTCAATTGTGCATTGTACGGATTCCCTGTCCAAGCAATATTCCCTCCATTTTCAATAATAAACGGTTGCTTAATAACGCCCATTGTGAAGTCATACACTCCTTCAGTAATGGTATACGTACCATCCATTCTAATGTCTCCAAGATTATCCAATTTAATGGCGATATTTCCTTTCCCTTTGGCTGAAATGATATCGCCAAGTTCTTCATTGAAAATAATTTGTAGGTCGGCATCATCCGTTACATCAAAGTGTAAATCAAGGTTCACACCCGTAAAATCAATTTTCCGCTCCCGCTTTCCGCTCATAGAACTTGAATCTTGCGTAAACGTTATGAAATCAAATTCCTCATCAATTTCTCCAGCACCATACATTGGGAATTTAATGTCTGTTCCTTTCTTCGTTTTTAGGTTGACGGTAATTTCCAAATTATCCGAATATCCTGAGATGTTCGCCAAACCTGTAGCATAAGCTTTACCATAATACAAAGACTCAGGAGAATATTGAGAATTCATAACAAGGAAGCGCTCCAGGGGTTTCCGAATCCAAGGTCTTTTTGGATCTCTTGGAACTCCTTCAATTTCCATGTCCACCAAAAGATCAAAATTGAATTTTTCAAAGCTATTATGATTGACCGTTCCGATTAGCAACCCAGAATTTCCTTCTTCATCGAAAATTGGAATACCGTCAATGTAAAACCCGTCCTTATCTGCTCTAATTGGACCTTCTACACCAAAACGTGCCCCAAGGAGTTTTACATTCGCAGTTGCTTTATCCAATCGTACTGTACCATTCAGCTCTGGTTTCTCCAGCGTACCATTTATGGAAAGTTTTCCATTCAAAAGCCCTTTAATATCATTGACCACATCTGGATCCATGAATGAGTTTGTAAATGAAATATCGGTATTGTTAAACACAAGATCAAACGCCAAGAAATTCAACTGGCCTTTCGCATTTCTCTTCCCCTCAGTAAAATAACTTCCTTGAAAATCGAATGTTCTGTATGCCTTGTACATCAAATCACCATCAAGTTGGATACTTTTTGTTGGTTTATCCCATTCAGAATGAGCAAAGATATCCCCAATCTCAGTTTCATTGATTTCGAACTGCATGATGTGTGCGTCACCTACAAAGTCTAAATTCTTGAATGGGTTAGAAATGTAGCCCCAAGAATTTAAGAGTCCTTTCATGCGAACATCTCCATCAATAAATGCATCGAGTTGGCTTAAATCGACATTATTCACACTGTATTTCAACCTGTGTTGATCTTGACTTGATATTTTCCCATCAAACGAGATGAATTGTTTCCCTTGTTCAATTTTAAGCTGCGTAACACTGATGGTATCTTTGTTAACTTGAATAGTCGAAGCATTCGCGATCTCCCAACGATTATCCTTCAGACTAAAATAAGATGGATCAAGCACGAAATTAAAATGGTCTTTATCTCGAACGGCTGTTTCCCAGCGAATATGAGAAGCATAAGGAGTTCCTTCGTCCCATGTCAAATCAGAAACCAACTGATCGTTTCCACCAGAGGTCTTGAAATAGAGATCATGAAATGATATAGTATCCCTGTAAATAACTTCCTTCACATCAAACGTAGTAACCACACTGTTGGAGTCAAGCATTTGATCCACTACGATATTATTGAATTGGAAATTGTCATATGACATGGAATCAGAATTCAACTTCATGACAAAATTTGATGACTCACCATAATAGTGACCACTCATGTTTGTATTCTTAGAAATCTTCAATTCAGGAAGGAAAATCGCAAGAAAGTCGTCTGGGTTTTGTGCTTCTATATTAAATTCGAAATGATCTTCAGTGTGTGTGCGATCTGTTAAGACATCACGTTTAAAAAGAGCAGGAAGTATACGACTCAACTGATAATCTAAATTACCAATGAGGTGATCGAAGTTTACTTTCCCCTCGATGGATGCATTTGCAACATTACTCGTTAAGGTAAATTTATCTAGCTCCCCTAGTTCGTAATTCCCACGATGAATATCAATTGTTAACTCAGGAACATGAAGGTCTCGTCCACCCTCGCAATAATGAAATGCTTCAGCGGTTATTCGTCCGGTGAGGTTTTCTGGGGTTGACCCAATCAAATCGACGTGAAAAGTGGATAATAATTCTGCTTTCTCTGATGTTAAATTCAGTCGGTCAAGAAAGGCGCGTCCAATGTTTGCCGTAAAATTAAACTTCTGAGGGCCATTAAAATCAATGTAACCGTCGTAATTGAGATTTAGGTTATCGTCAATAACATCAATTATACCCTCAAACCGATTGTCTTTGAATTCTCCTTTAGTAATGTCTATTCCAGTATATGAATACTGCATGAAGTCAAAACGATTCACTTTTCCTTCAATCTTCGTAAAGTCAATATTAGAGGTCGAAAATGCTTCTCCTTGAACAAAGAAAATTCCATCTACAATGCCCAAATCTTTGTTTTGCAGAAAAGCACCAAGATCAAATTCTTCGACTTTGAAGTCGTACGTACTATTCTCAGAATGCGTAAATGCCAGTGAGTGATCTTTCTTTTCAAATTTAATTCCATTGTCTAACCGAGCTGAACCAAGTCGAGTTCGAACGATGTTTGAAGCAACAACGAATTCTGTTCCTACCATATCAAACCTCACATCTTTAGCCTCGAAGTAACCCAATCGTTTTGTGTACTTATCCAGCTTAAGGTAAGGTGTATTTGAAGAATTCGGAAGTCTAATCTGTTGAATTTCATTTAAATCAACGTAGGCATAATCCAATTTCTCATGGAAAAATGCCTGATCAATCTTCTTGAAGTTTGGCAAATTGATCGACCCCGTTAATCGTGTCTTATCCTTGACTCGCAAATCCAAATTTCGAATTTCCAACTTGTTCACGACATTGGATACGTCTCCTTTGATCTGGACAATTTCATCCATCCCCTGGAGCGCTGAGGCGAAAAATGAAACGTCTTTGAGTGAGACTGTACTTTCGGCAAGTTGCCCATCAAACTTTACACTGTCCACGAAATGCGAAAAATCATCAAATCCAGAATAAATAAGGTTGAACTTCGGAGCGTTTAATTTCGAATCATTCAAGTCTATATTAAGATCAGACAAGTAGATTCCGTTTTTACCAACACTCGCTATGCTGCTAATGTTTTTCAGATTCAATCCCGATTTTTCGTAAGCACTTAAGTTCGTGATCGTCGCTTTTACATCTGACCCGACAATCGAAACATCCTCGAAGTTCCCATTCACATTAGAAAGATCTAAGTGTGCGAAATCAACTCCGAAGTCTTTTATGTCTTTTCGATCATCATCGTACTTGAAACGTGAATTTGTGAGTTCAACTGTGTGAATAGCTAATTGAAGTTTTTTTCCTGATGGCGGCTTATCTGATTTAAAATAATCAACAATAAATTTTAAATTACTCGTGCCATTCTTGTCTTTTTTCAGATGCCCATAAGCTTCATCCAAGCGTACTTTTCCAACCTTAAACTTCAAATCTGAAAGAATGTAATCATCAAGCGTAGCAAACACCGTTTTTGCCGCAAGAAGTGTGTCTTTTTGTTGATCTAGAATCAGGAATCCGTTGAGCGCTACTTTATCAAAAAAAACGATGTCAACTTTATCAATATTAACTGCTGTATTTAGTTCCTCAGAAAGATAGCTGGTTGCTTGCTGCGCAAGGTAAGTTTGAACTGGAGATGTACGGATAAAAAAGGCAAAAGCAATCAAGAAAACCAGCAACCATTCAAAGATGATTCCAAGGGTTCTTCCTAATATTTTCAGTAGCTTTGCCATCCTAGTTGCAATAATACGGAATGTGAGCCAAAAAGAGACGATAATATTGGGTATTGAGTCCTCCTGTGACGACACTTCGGCATCTATCCTCAAAAACAACGCCATTCTAAGTAATCTTATTGCTGGACAGAAGGTTCATGAATCATATGGAGGTGTTGTTCCAGAGTTAGCGAGTCGTGCTCATTTACAAAACATTGTACCCGTAGTTGACGATGCGATCAAGAAAGCAGGCATCGCGCTTGAAGACATTGACGCAATAGCCTTCACAAAAGGTCCTGGTTTACTGGGATCATTAGTTGTTGGAACTTCGTTTGCAAAATCAATGGCGCTTGCACTTGACATCCCACTGATTGATGTAAATCACATGTACGGACATGTTCTCGCTCATTTCATTGATGACGAAGGCAAAGCAAAACCATCGTTTCCATTTTTATGTTTGACAATTTCTGGCGGACACACGCAAATTATATTGGTCCGAAGCCATCTTGACATGGAAGTTATTGGTTCTACTATAGATGATGCTGCTGGCGAAGCTTTCGATAAAACAGCTAAACTACTCGGATTTCCATATCCCGGTGGACCATTAATTGACAAGCATGCGAAAAATGGCAATCCAGATTCCTTTGAATTCGCAAAACCCAATATGGATGGCTACAATTTCAGTTTTAGCGGATTAAAAACATCTATTCTCTACTTTTTGCAGAAGCAAACAAAGTTGAATCCTAATTTTATTGAAGAGAATCGCGATGACTTGTGTGCATCTGTTCAGCGTTCGATAACGAATGTACTCTTCAAAAAAGTAATTCAGGCGGCAAAAGAACTAGGAATTTCTGAAATCGCAATCGCTGGAGGAGTTTCTGCAAACAGTGAAATTCGAAGTCGATTAAAGGAAGAAGGAAAAAAACGCAATTGGAATGTCTATATCCCTAAATTTGAATACTGTACAGATAATGCAGCGATGATTGCAATTACTGGACTATACATGCACAAAGCAGGAATGCATTCAAATCAATCAGTAAGTGCGCAGGCAAGAATTCCATTTGTCCCGCTAATTAATTCATCCAAGAGCTGATTTCTGGGACAAGTTTTCATTCATTTTTAGAGTTTGACCATTTTTTTTTAGTACTTTTTAGTTCTAAACAACGAACTATGCAAACAACTCTACAACCAGAACTCATTCAAAAAGAATTAATTTCAACTTTGTCTTTCGAAAAAAAGAGTGAAGTTGAGCAGCATCCAAATTTACTTGATCAAATCAGCCACGCAACCCGTTTAGGGAATACATATCATTCAAAAGTTTCTATTTATTTTAATGATGATCTTGGGCTAAAACGAGTAGACACAACAATATGGGCATTTGGAGCAAAATACATCTGCCTCAAAGGTGGTGTTTGGTTACCGATTAACCGAATTGTGGAAATCAAATCTTAAAACACCACAAAGCTCCGCTTCCAAAGTCTTTCTTGGAAAATAAAAATCAATGGGATTACAAGGATATTTTGATTTACGACGTCAACTATGTCAATCGAATGTGTAAATTTGAGCTAGAATCTTGATTGATGCCAAAAAGTATATTTTTTCTTCTCTGTACGATGCTTTCATTCTGTTCATTTGGACAGGAGAAGGTTGAATGGACTGTGAGCTATGATTCACAGTCAGAATCAATCTCGTTTACAGCGGAAATTGCAGAAGGATGGCATCTTTATAGTCAGAAAATTGATGAGAGYCTYGGYCCMGTTSCAACATCMTTCCAATTYGAAAAAARCACAAAAGAATTCAAGCTMGTTGGTAAAACAATGGAACCAACYCCAATTACAAAATACGATCATAATTTTGAAGGTGAACTTTCCTATTTCGAAGGTTCTGTTCAATTTATTCAGAAACTAAAAGTCAAATCATCGACAGAAGTACATGGCAAAATTACATTTATGGTGTGTAATGAAGAGATGTGTCTTCCGCCAACAGACATCGATTTTAATTTAACGATCAATAAAAATGAAAAGTAGATTTATAGGATTATTCGCGTTAACGCTAATCTTATCGAGTTCAATTTCTAATGTTTTCGGACAGGTTGARCTAGGGAAAGATAAAGTAGTAATTACATTTAGTATCCAACAGAACAATTGTGAGGCAACGATCATTGCCAAAATAGCGATGGCGAAAACCTGGCATATCAATTCAATTATTTTGCMTGAAGGGAGTTTTGGATATCCTACATCATTCAATTTGGAAAAAGATGCATCGTTTAAGACTGTTGGAGGTGTGATTGAACCAAAACCACACATCCACATGGACGAAAAAGCGGATGAAATGCTTTCCACGCATGAAGGTACGATTGTCATGAAACGAAAAATCAAAATTAACTCTGATAAGGATTTCACGATCAACGGTACATTCGATTTTCAGACCTGTGATGAATCTAAGTGCCTACCACCGGCAACCTATGAATTTAGCTTAAAGGTGAAAGCTTGTACTGAGGAAGAAGTTAAAGTAGATGAGAATATTGAAAAAACGTTTTCTCAAATAAATGGTGACGAAGCTCAAAACAAGGAAGGGACGGCATTCGTCAAAGTAAACAGTGAGTGGCATGAAGTTCCAGAAGGAAACAGTAATGCATTCTACAAGAAATATTTAACATTAGTATCGAAGTAAGATGAATAAATTTATAGCTCTCATTCTCATATTATTTACGTTTGGTTCATTCGCTAACGCTCAAACTCTGGATGCGAAAAACGTAAAAGAACTATTACAATTAGTTGAAACAGAAAAAGATTACTCCGATGCATTGGATCTAATTCAAAATGCGGACAATTCGAGTGAATTGAAAGGAAACAAAGAGCTGAAAGGCTTGGTTGAAACTCTTGCTGAAAATGACCAGTTTTCATCTCCCGATTGGCTAACTAAAACTGCGGAAGCTGTACCAAGTAATACTAATCCAGTAGAAGATCCTGAACCTAAAGAAGGGAGATCACTTTGGACTATCTTCATTTTAGCGCTTGGTAGTGGATTCTTGGCACTTCTAACGCCTTGTGTTTTCCCAATGATTCCAATGACGGTTAGTTTTTTCACGAAACAAAGTAAATCCAGAGCAGAAGGAATAAGAAACTCTATCATTTACGCTCTTTCCATTATTGGAATTTATTTACTTCTAGGTCTTTTGGTTGTATTCACAGGCTCAGGTGCACTATTGAATAAAATGTCTACGAATCCTTGGTTCAATCTATCGTTCTTTGTGTTACTGGTCGTTTTCGCCGTATCGTTTATGGGAGCATTTGAAATTAGATTACCTAATAAATGGATCAATAAAGCAGATGCAAAGGCAGATAAAGGTGGTATCATTGGGATTTTCTTCATGGCACTTGTTCTTGCATTAGTTTCTTTTTCATGTACAGGACCAATCTTAGGAACATTATTGGTTTCAACAGGGACTGAGGGAAGTGCACCATTAATGATGGGAATGTTTGGATTCTCATTAGCCTTAGCTTTACCTTTTGCATTATTCGCTGCATTCCCAGGATGGTTGAATGCAATGCCTCAATCTGGAGGATGGTTGAATACAGTCAAAGTTTTCTTGGGATTCTTAGAATTAGCACTTGCATTTAAGTTCTTATCGAATGCAGATTTAGCTTGGCAAGCTCATTTATTGGAAAGAGAAGTTTTCCTCGCAATTTGGATAGCAATCTTCGGAACGCTTACACTATATATGTTTGGGAAATTACGATTACCACATGATAGTGCAATTGAAAAAGTTGGTGTAGGACGAGCAATGATAGGTGTCACTACTTTTGCACTCGTGATCTATATGATTCCCGGAATGTGGGGTGCGCCCTTAAACCTGATCAACGCTTTCCCACCACCTAGCACATATGCTGAATCTCCTCAAGGATTTGGTGGCGGAGGAGGATCCGTGGCTTCAGGTACACATGTAGATGGAATGCACGCTGGACCTCATGGATTAATGATGTTCAACGATTACGACAAAGCATTGGCTTACGCTCAGAAAGTAGGCAAACCTCTATTTGTTGATTTCACGGGCTGGAATTGTGTGAATTGCCGTAAAATGGAACAAACAGTTTGGGGTAAACCAGGTGTTGTTGAACTATTAAGGGAAGACGTTGTAATTGTATCGCTTTATATTGATGAAGCTGTTGAATTACCAAAATCCGAACAAACAACAACTATTGTTAATGGTAAAGAACGTGATGTAATAACAGTTGGAGACAAATGGATGTACATGCAAATTGAAAAATACAAGATTGCCAGTCAACCATACTACCGTATGATTGGTCCAAATGGTGAAGACCTCGATAACGGTGCTGCTGATTTTCAAAATCATGGAAACGTTCCGGCTTTCCAGAAGTGGATAAAAAAAGGACTTGACCTCTATAAAAAAGCAGAGAAGAAATAGCTTAAATCCCTCAGTTCTGCTGAGGGATTTTTTTTTAGCTTTACTCCATGAATAATTTCTTGATCACTCCGATCGAATTTTTAAAGGGAGTCGGTCCWCAACGGGCAGAAGTTCTCAAGAAGGAGCTCAGGATTTTTACGTTTCAAGATTTAATCGAATACTATCCTTTCCGCTACGTTGACCGTTCGGAACATCATAAAATTCGTGACCTAATTGACCTAGATGGTTTTGCCCAACTCAAAGGGAAAATTGTTCAATTCGTCGATTCAGGARCRGGAAGAAGTAAACGACTTACAGCAARGTTTCAAGACGACACAGGGATGATTGACCTGGTTTGGTTCAAAGGGGCGTCATGGATGAAAAGAACGCTTGAACTCAACAAGGAAATCCAAATATATGGGAARCCTAAATTATTTGGAAATAAATGGAACATCCCTCATCCKGAGATTTCAACAGTCAACACGAATGAAGTAGGATTTCAACCYGTTTACTCTAGTACAGAGCGACTCAACTCGATGAGTCTGAACACCAAAGGAATTGAAAAAATTGTTCGTGCGCTACTAGAAGACACCAAAACAATCTTCGAAGACTTGTTACCCGATAGTTTTCGAAATACACACCGACTTGTTGGACGCGACATAGCCGTTCGGGGAGTTCATCTACCAAAGACTGAACAACAAGTTCAAGCCGCGAGATTCAGATTGAAGTTTGAGGAATTATTCTTCCTTCAAATGGAGTTACTGATGCGCAAGAAGATCACCATGCAAAAATCGAAAGGCTTAATTTTCGGAAAAGTTGGTGATCATTTTAATTCATTCTACAACGAGGTCCTTCCCTTCGATTTGACGGGTGCGCAAAAACGTGTTCTGAAAGAAATACGCCGAGACATGAACACAGGTCACCACATGAATCGCCTGTTGCAAGGAGATGTAGGATCTGGAAAAACGCTAGTTGCACTTCTTTCAATGTTGCTTGGCATCGATAATAATTTTCAAGCGGCGTTGATGGCTCCAACGGAAATTCTCGCCATTCAGCATTTCGAATCAATTTCAGTTTTTCTGAAAGGAATGGATGTGAATGTTGCACTATTAACGGGCTCTGTTAAAAAGAAAGACCGCAAAGTCATTCACGAAGGACTATTGAATGGAGAAATTGACATTCTCATTGGAACACATGCCTTACTGGAAGACATCGTTCAATTCAAAAATATAGGATTAGTTGTGATTGATGAGCAACATCGATTTGGAGTGGCYCARCGAGCTAGAATGTGGAAAAAGAACACTACWCCTCCACAYATCYTMATCATGACCGCTACACCGATYCCAMGAACGCTTGCCATGACTTTTTATGGTGATTTAGATGTTTCCGTGATTGAYGAACTYCCTCCGGGACGAAAACCGATCACAACCTTGCACAAGAAAGATGCAAATCGACTGCATGTATTTGGATTTATGCGAGAAGAAATTGCGAAAGGTCGACAAGTTTATATTGTTTATCCATTGATCAACGAATCTGAAACACTTGATTTCAATAATTTAATGGACGGATTCGAAGCGATTTCAAGGTCCTTCCCTCTCCCCGATTATCGCGTGAGTATTGTTCATGGTCAAATGAAACCTGAGGACAAGGAATTCGAGATGAATCGATTTGTAAAAGGCGAAACTCAAATCATGGTAGCGACAACAGTCATCGAGGTTGGAGTGAATGTTCCAAATGCTTCTGTGATGATTATCGAAAGTGCCGAACGTTTTGGTTTATCTCAATTGCATCAATTACGAGGTAGAGTTGGTCGTGGAGCGGAAAAATCCTTTTGTATCTTAATGACTGGGGATAAAATATCACCCGATACAAAGAAACGCATTGACACAATGGTTCGAACAAATGACGGTTTTGAAATCTCCGAAGTTGACTTACAATTGCGCGGACCTGGTGATCTCCTCGGAACTCAGCAAAGTGGAGAGTTGGATTTGAAAATTGCCAATTTGAGTCGAGATGGGCACATTGTAGCAATGGCTAGAGATGCTGCCAAGAAAATCCTGACTGAGGATCCGTCGTTGAAAAAACCAGAAAATGCTGGAATTCGTTCTAAGTTGACTTCGATGTTACGATCTAGACCGGACTGGGGGAAAATAGCTTGATTCGATTATCCGATCGCTCGATAATCAGATAATCAGACGACGTGGTTAGAAGGAGTTATTGAATTGACTTAATTGGTATTCGGAGGCAATATGTTCTTGGAAGTGGTGTTGGATTCGCGGGATATCGAAAGCAGTGCTTTCTCTTCTTCGGCGGTGTCGGATAGTCGGATAGTCGGATAGTCGGATAGTCGGATAGTCGGATAGTCGGATAGTCGGATAGTCGGAAGATAATTAAATCGAATCATCCAAGCGAAGCTCCAAAAATCCAAATGCACGGCGACCTACAACTAATCTAATAATCGTTTATTCAAATCCGAATACTTCTTAACTCCTTTTGCGTAGTAATTCCACAAGATATTCCCTCGGAACATTCCAACTGAATTAAACGTTGTTGAAGTTGATTTTAGTTCTTTACGCTTTTTCAAAAAAGTTCTCAGCTTTCCGTAAAATGACATGTGTGCCTTGAACACTGCTCCAAAATGCCTAAACTCTCCTTTTGCAAGGAAGCTCATCGCCGCTACTCCATCGATCAACATTCGCCACATCAACTTTGGAAACAACATTCCTTCGTGATTTTTGGTGAGCATGAAAAGACTATTTCTGAAGTTCAAGAACGTTTTTCGAGGAGAATTGTAGGGTAAGGTTCCACCTCCAACGTGATAGACAACTGACTTAGGTTCTATCAGGAATCGATGATTTAATCGTTTCAAACGCCAGCAAAGATCAATTTCCTCCATATGCGCAAAGAAGTCTTCATCGAATCCTCCTACCTTATGAAAGAGCTCAGACCGAATAGCAAGACACGCGCCTGTTGACCAAAAGACTTCTTGACTATTGTTGTATTGCTCTTGATCTTCCTCTACACTTGTCAGAATTCGTCCTCTGCAAAATGGGAAATAATTGATATCGAGAAAACCTCCTGATGCACCTGCGTGTTCAAATTTCGTCTTATCATTATACGAAAGAACCTTTGGTTGACATCCTGCCACAGTTTCATCCTTAAACGCTTCGAGAAGCGGGCTCAACCAATTCTCTGTTAATTGAATATCGCTATTGAGAAGTACATAGAATTCAGAATCGACGTGTTTGAGTGCATCATTGTATCCTTTGGCAAAACCACCGTTTGCCGAATTTTGAATCAACTCAACTTCGGGGAAATTTGTCTGTAAATAATTACAGGAGCCATCAGTTGATGCATTATCGGCAACAATAATTCGTGCGCCTTGAGAATAGGAAATTACACTTGGCAAGAATTGCTCAAGAAAGGTTTTCCCGTTCCAATTTAAGATTACTATTGCCGTTCGATTTAACACGGCCCGAAGATAATTGAAATTAAATTAGGATCAATATTGTTCGTAGTATTCGTTTGCGTTTCCACCGAATTGATCTTCTACGTTTCCATTTGGATTATCCACATCCACACCAGTCGTATTTCGCCTCGCTAACTCACGTTGCCAACCCTGGTTTTTTAATTCACCGATCATGTCAGAATGAAGTAAACGGTAAGCATTATTCACTAAATCAGGATTATAGAAAATAAAACGTTTGTTTGAGAATTTTCCAATTTCGTTGTATACCCAGATTTCAAAAGGGTACTCGTTTGTTGAATTTTCTCTTTTAATAATATTTGACGGAGCACCATACTGGAGGTACACCCGACCTCGATCGGTTTCAAAACCTTCTTGAAAATTATTCGAATAAATTCGCTCAACTAACTGGACTTGTATCTTGTACTTCATCCAAGTTTCATATGGTTTCTCAGAATCAGTTGCCATCCAATAAAGTTGAATATGTTTTCTGGCCTCATCTCCATCTCTAGATTTACTAACTGCGATGATGTTCTTAACACCAGTCGCACTTGAAATCGGGATCAGTGATTCAAGATAGAAACCAACACTATCGTTGGTAATTGAACTTTGAAATGCTGGATCAAGCACTACATCAGAGGCATTGAGTTCATATGCTCCATCATTACTTCGTTCAAACTCATACGATTCCTCAGCAAGTTCCAACATGTTTCGATTCAACAATTTGTAGGAAACAATAAACTTCCCTGTAGGCACAGTTGAAATATCCAGTTCTCGCAAAAAAGGAACAACCGGACTTGTAAAGTGACGCGTCGTTTGACGCAATTCCATCATTTCAACTCCTGTTCCAGCGTTCGTAACTGTCTGACGAATAGCGAACACAGAATCTGGTAATTGATCGGTGTTGTACAACTCAAAATAGATAGGAATAGAGCTCAACTCTTTCGGGTAAAATGTCACCAATCGAGGTATGATATCATAACCCGACTTAAAGAATTGTGAAGTACCATCTCCTTTTGAGGCATATTCAGCCACTTCAATATCAGAGATGGAAATAGCATCACTCATTTCAGTAACCACCAGCATTTGCGATGTTTTCAGAGGAGCATTTTCGCTATTGAGGTCCATCAATTCTAATTCGAATTCATATGTACCAGGCGCCAATGGGAATCTTCGGATATCGTAAAAATCATCTACCAAACTATCCTTCATGAAAGGAGTTTCAAGTCGGTAAGTGTCTTGTAGAACTACGCTATCTTGATTGGAAATTTTCATTGTCACTGCGAGATCACCAATTAGTCCTCCATCTTTCCCTTTGTAATTGATAGAATACCCAATAAATTGTAGGTGGAATTCAACGTAGTTGCCAACTTCTGGCGCGTAGAATTGTTTATTATCCAAGTAAGCTCTCAAGCGACGTTCTTGCGCGTTGGAAGCAAAACTAATTAGTAGAATCAAAATAATCGTACTTAGACTTTTCATAAGTGCCCGAGTTTGTTTCGATAAAGATACGAAAACCATCATTTGTTAAGCTCAATATGGCTTGTTATTGATTGTGAAGTAGTTTTAAGACGGTTAACTGTAATTTATGATACCGCAGATAATCACGAAATCAAGACATTAAAAAAAAAACAAAAAAAAGATTTGAAAAGGTTTGCTGATCATTGATAAATGAGTAATTTTGTCGCGGAGAATTGCCAGAGTGGTCGAATGGACTGGTCTTGAAAACCAGCGTACTTCACGGTACCGTAGGTTCGAATCCTACATTCTCCGCACTAAAAGGTTCTGATTTTATCAGGACCTTTTTTTATGCTCTAAAGTCTCCGTTTGAATCACATTACCCCCCGCATTTCCGAACATATTGTTAAGTGCTAAATCTTCGAAAGCTGACGCTCCCTCTTGCTAAAAAATAGCTTCGCGTTAAGGATTGAAGTGGCATCCTCATTGAAGCTTCAGCGAAAATCGAGATACAACAAAAAGCCTGCTCGAACGCCCAAAGAATCAAACTAAACAGTCGTACTTTTAATATCCGTAATTTTGATTCTATGAAAAACGTTCGCGTATTAGTGCTTCTTTTGATTCTGACGCTACCATCTATCTCCTTAGCTCAAAATACGGACATCAAGCTACTCAGAACACTCAACCTTGATCGCAACACCAAACTGGACCAAACGTTTATTGTTCTCACTCATTCCGACATACCTATCAGTCTTACTTTGCCTGCAACACTTCTCACAATTGGGCTAATAAAAAACGACAGTCTTCTTAAGGGAAATGCGCTGATAATGACGGGATCGATGGTCGTAAGCACCATCGTTATGGTAGGCATGAAATGGGGAATTGGTCGAGATCGTCCATTTATCACCTATCCTGATTTAGAAAATTTAGTTCCTGCAGGGAGTCCTGCCTTTCCCTCTGGGCATACATCCATGGCATTCAGTACTGCAACTTCTTTGACGCTCGCTTATCCAAAATGGTATGTATATGTTCCCGCTTTTCTTTGGGCAGGTTCGGTCGGTTATTCACGCATGCATTTAGGCGTTCATTACCCAAGTGATGTTTTCATAGGAGCTATTCTCGGAACAGGATCGGCTTTTTTAAGTTCATACTTATCGAAGAAGATTCAATTGAAACGTCGATCAAAGAGTTTGAAGTTGTGATATCGAAATCTCAATTATTGAATATATTCTATCCGTTTAGAAACAAATAAAGGTCGTCTCATTTCGCAAATCAATTGCAAAGAAAGGTGCTATAATCTTTGGTGTTATTTTCCATTGCTATTTCGCAATATTGCGAAATAGGTTTACCAAATAAATCTCAAAATCGTTACCTCATCATGATAATATGTCCGACACCGATCTTTCTTTCGTCTGATTAGAAACAGATAAAGTCGTCTCATTTCGCAATCCAACTGCAAAGAAATTCATTCTATCCTTGGTTTTATTGCTCATTGCTATTTCGCAATATTGCGAAATAGATTTACCAAATAAATCTCAAAATCGTTACCTAATCATGATAACATGTCCGACACCGATCTTTCTTTGGTCTGATTAGAAACAAATAAAGTCGTCTCATTTCGCAAACCAATGGCAAAGAAATTCCGTATATCCTTGGTTTTATTACTCATTGCTATTTCGCAATATTGCGAAATAGGTTTACTAAATAAAACTCAAAATCGTTACCTCATCATGATAATATGTCCGACATCGATCCTTCTTTCGTCTGAAGAACTCAACTTAAATTCTAATTTCCAAGTGTACGTACCTTCTTGCACGAATCGACCGTTATACGTTCCATCCCATCCAATCGTTGCATCATGACTTTCAAAAATCAGTTGTCCCCATCGATTAAAAATTAGGAGGGAATAATCGAAAGGATCATGACCTGATGTAAACACGGGTTCAAAAGTATTGTTGAGGGCATCACCGTCTGGAGTGAAAGTATTTGGGACAAAATAAATGAGTTCTTCCTCAATAAAAATAGGTTGACTAATTGTATCTGAACATCCAGCTTGATTAATAGCAATTAAGGTAACGATATACGTCGTTGATTCAAAGTACGGATACAAATGTATTGGCGATTCTTCAAACGATTGCGGGCTACCATCTCCGAACGTCCAAATATAAGCATCAGCCCCTTCAGAAGTATTCGTAAATGTCACCTCAGGATTCAAAGTCGTAAGATTTGCTTCATTTTCAAGGAATGATGCAGTAACCCGATTGAATTCAGAAACATTGATCGTAACAACACTATCGCAGCCAGATACCGCAGTCAATATTTCGGTATAGGTTCCTCCACTATATATATTACCATTTGAAGAGATGTATTGTTCTCCAAAGCATACGTTTTCGTTAATCGTACTTGTAATTGGTGCAATTTCAGTTACAACATAGGTCACGACACTATCGCAGCCAATGGCAGAAAAAAGCGTTTCATTAAATGATCCAGGTCCATATGAATTCCCTTGCGGAGAAGTATACTGAGTTCCAAAACAAACGGTCTCATTCACTGTTGATGAAGTCGAAAACGAAACAGTAACATTCGTAACAATCAAGGAATCACATCCATCAACAGTAGTCAAAGTTGAAGTATAAGATGTACTTGCAGTAATAACTTCGGTTGATCCATCTGGATATGTTACCGTTGAATTTTCACAGGCATTTACGTTCGATGTGAAAGTGTAGATTGGATCCATCGTAACATTCGTCACAATAATAGAATCACATCCCGCAACTGTCGTCAAATTTGAGGTATAAGCGGTACTCGCAGTAATTGTTGCAGTTGATCCATCAGGATACGTTACTGTTGAATTCTCACAGGCATTTACGTTATTTATCAAATTGTAGACAGGATCCATCGTAACATTTGTCACAATAACAGAATCACATCCTGCAACTGTTGTCAAATTTGAAGTATAAGTGGTACTTGCAGTAATTGTTGCAGTTGATCCATCTGGATACGTTACTGTTGAATTCTCACAGGCATTTACGCTATTTATTAAATTGTAGATCGGATCCATCGTAACATTGGTCACTATAACAGAATCACATCCTGCAACTGTTGTTAAGTTTGAAGTATAAGATGTACTTGCAGTAATTGTCGCAGTTGATCCATCTGGATATGTTACTGTTGAATTCTCACAGGCATTTACGTTATTTATCAAATTGTAAATTGCATCCATCGTAACATTCGTCACTATAATGGAATCACATCCTGCTGCATTTGTCAAATTTGAGGTGTAAGATGTACTTGCCGTAATTGTTGCAGTTGATCCATCTGGATACGTTACTGTTGAATTCTCACAAGCATTTACATTCGATATGATATTGCCGATTGGCCCCATCGAAACATTCGTCACAATAATAGAATCACATCCTGCGACTGTTGTTAAATTTGAGGTGTAGGATGTACTTGCCGTTATGATTGCAGTTGATCCATCCGGATATGTTACTGTTGAATTCTGACATGTGCTTACATTATCTATCAAATTATAAATTGGATTAACCGTAACTAAAATTGAATCGACTGAGAAACAAGATGCGTCTAATGGATCTTCATAACTCACGTAGTATGTACCCGAGACTGAAACCATATTGGAAATTGGATTCATCGATCCATTTGCATTCGCTAAGGAAGCATAAAATTGGGCATTTCCGATTCCTGATCCGGCATTGATTCCTGTAGTTAAATCCACTACGCTTGGCGAACAAGCAATTAAATCATCCGTAATTAGCAATGGTGGCGTACAAGCAACAACGCTACAATCGATATTGAATCCTGTCAATACTTGGAAGCCAAACCATGTTCTTGTTCCAACATCATAGAGAAAAGCCAAACCATTTGCCCAAGATGCTCTGAACGAGTTATTGATTACAGTTGTTGCTGGTAGCTGTGACATGCCCGAATATGCTCCCGTCACTTTATCCGCAAAATAAATTCGTTTTAATTGGTAGTCGACTAATCCTATTTCGTGCCCTAAACAATCGGTATAAAAAACAGAGTTATTGTTTAAATTCCCTGTACCAACTGGAAGACCTGTAATTGTCAAAGTTGACAGTAATGCACCTGTTGAATGATCACGTTTTTGAATCGTGCCTGCATTGTAATACCAAATTTCATCCTCAATACAGTTGTAATCACCAACGGATTGCGATGTAGGTTGGTTCATTCCCGTAAAGATATTCGTTCCAGTATTTAGGGCATATCCCGTACCATTCAAATTAAACGTCCAAACTCCATTCGCATTATACCCATTGCTCTCCAGTTGATCTAGATTGAAATTCCACCACATTCCGCGAATATCGAAACCTGTATTTGTTTGAAATAAAGGCGTTCCAGCAGCATCGAAAGTCTCTAATGGAAAACCAGGATTTCCTGCGATACCAGCGTAATATAGACTTAGGTTGGGATTGAAAGCTACACCAGAGGCATTTGTTCCTCCAGTTTGCACAAACCCTAATGAAACTGTGGGAATTGCACTTGGTATGATTGTGCACTGCGAATTCACATGAAACACACAAGCTAATAGAAATACCGTCAGTGTATTAACAAGTCTCAAGGCCGTAATGCGCCATTTAATTTTCTCGATAATAACACGTAAGATATCAAATCTGAATAGTAATCTCATTAGTATGTAGTTAGTAATAGATTCATGGCGATTTATCCTAAAAGTACTTGATTTATCCAACATAATCAATGCTAGCGGTAACATAATGGTTATTCATTTCGTTGAAATCATCACTACGGAATCCAATTTAAGATCATTTTATATGCTTAATTTGTTATTTACATTGAATATCGATCTCTACCGCAAGTTTTTAATCAAAGGAGTTACATAATAGTATAGTCTTCACCTAAAATCCAGTTGTATGAAAAATTTAAAATCATTTATTCTTCTTTCTACCATTGCACTAATTGCTTTGACAGCATGTAAAAAGAAAACAACGGACGGACTTCATGAAGCATTTTCCGAGTTCGATTCTGACAATTGTGATATCTATATCCAAGATGGTGATGTCGTAATTGAAACAACTGGATTACCGAATCACACTTCTCCTTACTGGTCGACATCAAATTCATTGTACACAGCACCAACTGTTACATCGACAAATGAAATGGCTCCAGGAGACATTGATGATTTCAATGGGTCTTATACTTTAAGGTTCCCAGAAAACCCAGAACTTGCATCGAGCACTTCATCTACAGGACTTGGAGCTATCGGAATTGCTGTTTCTGGCGCCATGATCTACAACGATGAAGAAGGACCGGGCGTAGCTATTGATGACGCTTTGCCAAGTTTAGATTATTGTGGAGCGCACACTGGACCTCAGAGCTACCATTACCATTTGGAACCAACGGCATGGTCACAGGATGATAAAAATCTTATTGGTGTGATCTCAGACGGATTTTTCCTCTACGGAAGAAAATGTAATTCAACTGGAACATACCCAACAGATCTAGATGCTTCTGGGGGACACACTAGCGCAACTCAACACAATTCGAATGGTGAATACCATTACCACATTCAAAATTCGTTGTATCTCAATCAATATTATATCCTATTCCCAGGTGATTATAAAGGCACGCCAAATACCATTCAGTAGAGGACTTTTTGTTCTTCTTGTTTTTCTCGCTTCTTGCGGAGGAAATGGCAACGGTCCGAGCGATCGACTTGTCGTTTCAATCGACGCACTGAAACTTGATCCTTCAAATGGAACTTGGTCAAAAGATGGTGAGTTGTTCACAGGAATAGCGAACTCACTTTTCCCGAATGAAAATTTAGCGACAGAAGTACATTTTTTTGACGGAACGAAGCACGGCATAGTAAAGAAGTGGTTTAAAAATGGAACCTTGAGTTACGAAGTAAACTACGTGAATGGGAAAATTCATGGAATGGAAAAATCGTGGTGGGTGAATGGGAATTTGCGATCCGAAGGTCATTATCAAAATGGCGTGATCGAGGGCATTCAAAAGCAATGGTATCTCGAAGGAATGAAATTTAAAGTTCGCACGATTAAAGACGGACGTGAAGCAGGACTTCAACAAGCTTGGCGAAAGAATGGAAAATTGTATGTCAATTATGAAGCGAAAAACGGACGTACATTCGGATTAAAAAAAGCTGGAATGTGTTACGAAGTAAAGAATGAAAAAGTACAACTAGATGAAAAAGAATAATTTATTTCTGATCGGATTGATTTTCTTGGTTTCGTGTTCTTCATCAAACTCGGAAGATTCTGCTGTGCATTTGAAATTGCCGTTTTACGTGGAATCGACGTTTACTCCAAATTGGTTCTCACAGGAGGAAGCCAAAAGAACAAAGATTCATACTATTCCAGCGTTCGACTTGATCAATCAAAATGGCGAGCATGTAACAGATGAAACTGTTGCAGGCAAAATTTATGTCGTTGACTTCTTCTTTACGAGCTGTCCCGGAATTTGCAAGAAGATGACAAACAACATGATGGACGTACAAGCTGAATTCAAGGATGATTCAGGTGTAATGATACTGTCACATTCGGTTACACCAGAAAACGACTCTGTTCCAATCTTGAAGAACTACGCAGATGGAAATGGAATTATTTCAGGGAAATGGCATTTATTGACTGGTCAACGGAAAACTATCTATGATTTGGGACGAAAGTCTTATTTCATTGAGGAAGACTTGGGAGAAGAACGAGCAGTAGATGAATTCCTACACACTGAGAATTTTGTTTTAATCGATCAACACAAACGCATTCGTGGAATCTACAATGGACTGAAGAAATCTGATATTGCCCAAATGATTGAAGATATTCGGACTTTGAAACAGGAGTAGTGATCATTTTCACAAACCTATCTCATTCAATTTTTCCGTTTGCACCTTGTCTAAAAAACGATTCATTAGGAAACGGAGTTTTGGATGAATGTAAGTTGCACAGAAACCACTCCCCGGTCGTGAGTATAAATAATTCAAATATCTTTCTTCGTTCTCTTTAAAATCATTCAAATGGAGAGATTGAGTAACAATTTTCTCTCTAAAATCTTTCTGAAACGATTGAATTATTCGCTCAGCATTTACCCGGTCCTTTTTAGATACAGAGTAAACTGCCGAGCGGTATTTATTTCGCATGTGATGACTTGACGTACTAGAATGCGTGTACAAATGGATTTCAATTAGATCTTCTAAGGAGATAACTTCAGTATTGAAATGCACGATGACTCCTTCGGAAAATTCAGAATTATCACCCAATGATGAAATCCAACCTTGTTCGACCTTCAGTATACCTTTCAATGATTGAAAAACACCTTCAGTACACCAATGGCATCCACCTCCAAACCCAACCTTAAGCATTGATTATTTAATAAGTTGACTCCATTTTGGACTTCTAATCGCAATTACTCGAATATCTGAGCAAAACGTAGTTACCTCAAAACCTTCATCTGTTTGTCCTTGGAACGTTTTATCAAGCAATTCCTTACCAACTCCTTGAGTTCACAAAACAGGAATCACTTCAGAATAAATCAGCCTCATCATTTTGCCATCCAAAGGATAACTTATTGTTGTCCAAGATCATTCTCGCTCATTACTTTTTCATTGACCCCTTGAAATCTAGTCCTGTTGGACGCTCGAAAGCAGACAATTCAAAGATGTCGAGCACCGAGAATAAATGGTCAAAGACATCAGCCACTACTTCTTCATAAATTGCCCATTCTTTAGACTTCGAGAAGCAATAAATTTCAAGAGGAACACCGTATTCATTCGGGTCAAGTTGCCGAACAATCAAGGTCATTTCAGAATTGATTTCCTCCTTATTATCTAAGTAATAATGAACGTACTTTCTAAATAATCCAATATTCGTTTGATGACGAGCGTTCACCGCTTTTTCGCCCACAAAACCTCCTTTCTCGTTGTACTCTTCAATTTCCGCTTGACGTGTAGTAATAAAATCGTTCAGGAGATCTACTTTCTGCAAACGCTCAATCAAATCATTGGAAGCAAATTTTACTGAACTGATCTGAATTTTTATTGATCGCTTAATCCTTCTTCCGTCAGATTCGTCCATTCCACGCCAATTCTTAAAGGAATCCGAAATGAACGAATACGTTGGAATTGTTGTAATTGTTCGATCGAAGTTCCGCACCTTAACAGTCGCCAGGTTTATCTCTTCTACATCACCATCAGCGCCATATCTTTCCATCGTAATCCAATCCCCAACACGAATCATGTTGTTCGCTGAAAGTTGAATACTCCCTACAAAACCAAGGATTGTGTCCTTAAAAATGAGTAAAAGAACCGCTGAAATGGCACCAAGAGAAGTCAAGAAGAAAAATGCAGATTTCCCCGTAACAACAGAGAACATTGAAATGATCAAGATTCCAGAAACAAGAATTTTAAGAACCTGAGAATAGGATCGAATTGGTTTATCCTTTAAGTTTTCATAATCGAGCATGATATCTCGAATCGCATTGAATGTTCGATTCACGATAATAATGATTGCAATGATGATGAGTACTTTACTCAATTTAACGAGGAACATTTCCAAATCAGGGTAGTGGAAAAAGGCGATTGATAAAAAATATTCCATAAACATCAATGGCACTAACAGGGCAAGTCCTCGAAATACTTTGTTATTCATTAAATGGTCATCCCATTCTGTTTTTGACCTCCCAGCGACTACGTGCATCACACGAATCAATATGAAACGTGATATTCCCCATACGATTGCCGAAGCCAAAATCAGTGTTACGAACATTCCGAGCGTCCACCATTTCAGATCATTATCATAAACATCTTCTCCCAATTTGGTAGATAGATCATAAAATCCCTTGATCCAATCAATAATTTGTGCTCTCATTTTAGTTATTTTGGTCAAAAGTACATTTTTGAAAAAGAGAGCGCTCTATATTTTAGGATTAATAACCCTACTAGTTTTCCCTATTCCAACGTTCCTTGTGATGTGGTTTTTCGAAGATACCACTATTTTGGAACTCCTTCAACTAGAAAATATTACATATCTCAAAGTAGGGCTTGGCATAGAAGTTGGAATTTTCTATGCATTTATTGCTCTCTTAATGATGAACGCCCCCGTTTTCGACAAGCTTCCAGTACGTGTTGAAACGATGGTCAAGGACATGAATCTTTCAGTTTTGGATTGCATTTTTCTATCTATCTGTGCTTCTGTCGGTGAAGAATTCTTATTTCGATCTGGTGTTCAGTTTTACTTAGGCCCATTGATTACTTCCGTTCTTTTTGTAGCCGTTCATGGATATCTAAATCCTTTCAATTGGCGGATGTCGATATATGGACTAATCATCTTGCCATTTATCCTGTTAATCAGTTATGGATTCGAAGAATTTGGATTGTGGTTTGCTATTAGCGCACACTTTTCCTACGACCTAGTTCTATTCCTGTCAATGTCGACCAAATTCAATAAATGATCGACAAACAATAATAAATCATCGACAAATATTGCTCAACCATTATTTATCACTATATTAATAGTTCGCTAAAGCTGCCGGACCTCCATGTGATAGTGCACAAGCATGTGGAGTTGCTGTATCAAAATTAGGAGTGTTAAATGCTGTGATAAAGGAACGTTCAAAGCAATTTTGTTCTTAGTTCAACCAAACTCACCACATTGTACCTAGTTAATAGCACGTTACTCCTAACTCCTAATCTCGACATCGATATTTTGATGTCGGGATTTTTTATTCTTGAATAATCTGAAGTCGATTGGCCTGAAGGACATACATGCAAGCGGGAAGAGCGGTGTTGAAATCAATTTGAATCAATTCAAAATAGCGCAAGGCACACATTTCCTCAGGAACATCAAGCAGCGGTCCTGCACCGGACAAATACAATTCCTTCAATCGGGAAAGCTTCGCCATTGATTTTGGTAATTTTTGAAGGTTATTACGATTCAAATAGATGAACTGCAGGTTTTCACATTCCCCTATGGATGTGGGCAAGCTGTCCAATTGGTTGTATTTCACTTGTAATATTTCCAAATTCTTCAAATCACCCAATGATTCTGGCAAGGAAGTTAATTGATTCTGATTCAACCATAATTGTTCAAGACTTGTAAGATCTCCAAGTTCCTCAGGAAGAGAATCGATTTGATTGTACTGGACAGATAGAATCTTTAGGTTCTTTAATTTTCCAATAGCGGCGGGAATGTATTTCAAGTTGTTCCTTCCGAGGTACAATTTCTCGAGGTTGACCAATTCTGCAATACGGTCGGGAATACTGTCAATATTGTTTCCATATAAACGCAGAACTCTGAGGTCTTTATTTTCAAATGCTTCTTCAGGAAACTCAGTTAATCCTCTTCGAGATAAATTCAAGGCATTTCCATTCCGAGAATGCTTTAAATCCTTGATTCCAGCGCACCCAAACAACAGGAACAAAAGTGAAACTGCGGTAAGAAGAAAAAAATGTTGTTTTATGGATTTGAATGCCATTTTGCAAGATAGGTTTTTTCGCTTGAAACAATTTCCATTTTTTTGCTCGTAGGAAGCAACTTTTTCCTAATTTTCACATCTTATATACGAACAACGGCAGCTCAGAATTAATAGTTGCGGCTGTAATAATTTGAATCTATGAATTTTTTGAGACCTATTTTATTTGGAACATTTGCAATTTTAGCACTCAGCTTGAATGCACAAACGCAGCAAGCGCCTGGAGACAATGCTATTATAGCTCAATACTCTCAAGACAACATTGATCTTTTAACGACTGAATTATCGTTGACATCTGATCAAGTTACTCAAATTCAAAATTTGAATAATAAGGTAGAACAGAAAATTCAGGTAATCCAGAATAACACTCAAATGGATGCTGGGAAGAAAAGAGAATTTATCCGTGGAAATCGTGCAGATCACAAACGCGTGATGTCAACAATATTAACAGCAGAGCAATTTGCCGCTTATGAAGAATTGATGAAAGCAAAAGCATCAGATCGAACAGAAGAGCACCAGCAAATTCAAGATGTTGAGAAAACGAATTAATAATTTACAACTACGATTGAACCTAAAAACGGTACCGAAAATTCGATACCGTTTTTTTTATTGCCTTTTTTTGACCTTTAAAAAGGTCTAATCTCATTTGAACTTAAGTGAAGCCGAATTGATACAGTATCGCAACCCTGTTGGATTCGGCCCGTCATCAAAAACATGTCCTAAGTGGGCATCGCATCGATTACAAACGACCTCTACTCGACTCCAGCCATATGCGTTGTCAGTTATTTCTCCAACATTCTCAGCAACAATTGGCTCGTAAAAGCTTGGCCAGCCTGTTCCAGATTTGAATTTAGTTTCACTTGAAAACAACTCCAAATCGCAACAAACGCATGAATAGGTTCCTTGCTTTTTATTGTCCCAATACTCACCTGAAAACGCTGACTCAGTTCCTTTTAGCCGAGTCACTTCATATTCTTCATCTGTCAGTTGTGCTTTCCACTCTGAATCTGTTTTCACGATTTTTGTCGAATCTGTCGGGTCAAATATATGACTACTCGTTCCTGTTTGTGATTGCATACCTGAACTACATGCTGCGATGACTAAAAGTCCAATAATTACTGTGAATTTCATATCTACTAATTTAGAACTATTGGACGCACTGAACAATTAGATCATACAGATTTAATTGCCAAAATTCCTTAAAATTAGAATTTACAACACCTTAGCACATAGCCTTCCAAATCTACCGCTTAATCCAATTTCAATGAAAGTCCCAAATACGGATTAATACATGAATTAAAGCGTACTTTTGCCCTGTGAATTTAAGTCAATACCCCCGCAATTTTTGGCTAATGTGTTGGGCACTCCTGTGCTTCATGATTAGTTTCAATCTCTTCATTCCAGAGCTAAATCAAATGATTACTGATTTAAATGGAGCAGATTTTAAAGGAATGTTATTCATCCTTTTCTCGGTTACCGCCTTGATCTCTCGTCCATTCTCAGGAAAACTATCTGATACCATTGGTCGTAAGAAAGTGATGTACATTGGGATTGTAATTGGGGTATTAACGACTGTGATTTATCCATTCGTTGGACTTACAGGGTTTCTCATACTGCGATTATCACATGGTTTCAGCGCTGGTTTTTTACCCACAGGAGCAACAGCACTCGTTACTGATTTATTGCCAGTTAAAGGGCGAGGTGTAGCCATGGGGATATGGGGGACGTTCATATCTGTCGGTTTTGGGTTTGGTAATTTCTTCTGCGGAATGATATTGGAACTAGTAGGACTGAACGGATTATTTTTTATTGCTGCTAGCTTCGCCTTACTTGCTGGAATTCTCACCTTTAAATTGAAAGAAACGCTACCTAATCCGCAACGTTTCAAGTTATCATTATTGAATGTCAACTTTGATGATGTATTCGAGCCAACAGTACTTGTTCCAGCATTTATTATGTTTTGTGCAGCGATTTCAACAGGCGTGATCTTTGTTACCTCTTCAGATATCAGTGAGTACTTGAATATTGCAAACAAAGGATGGTTCTTTATCTTTTATATGTCTTCGACCATTTTAGTACGCATATTTGCGGGAGGTTTATCGGATAAAATCGGGCGAAGAAAATCACTGATCATTGGTTTATCATTTTTGATTGTCAGCATGTTTCTAATTGCTAGTGCACAAGAAGTGATTCAATACACAATTGGAGCAATCGCTTATGGATTGGCAACTGGAGTAAACAGTCCGACAATTTTCGCTTGGACAGCGGATTTATCTCCAGAAACACGTAGAGGTGTTGGAGCAGGAACGGTATTCATTGCCTTAGAATTGGCAATTATGGTTGGTGCAATTATTACTCTAGTCCTTTATGATAATACCATGGAATCTGCTCGCATAATCTATCTTGCAGCATCAGTTTTCGGGTTTATCGCTATTGGCTTTCTCATATGGCACATTAAGCGATTCGCCTCAGCTTTCTAGTTCATCTTCAATCTGCAGAAATGGACGCAGCTTTCGAACGGCATAATAAATAGGAAGTGTATCTACCAATGCGAAGATGACTTTAAACGCATAAGAACTCAAAACGAACATCATCAGCTGATAGCCTACGGAAACTCCTTCTTTCATTGGAAGTGCATTTGCATAGAAATAGGTAATCAAAATAACTGCTGTAGAATCAATCAGCTGACTTGTCAATGTGGAAACATTATTGCGCAGCCATAGTTTCTTTCCTCCTGTTCTTCTTTTGAGGTAATGAAAGACATGGACATCTACAAACTGAGCCGTCATGTAAGCAATCATGGAAGCAAATGTTGCCCCAAAGGTCAATTTCCTAATTTCATAGAACGCATATCCATGAGGTACTTCTACTTTCCCACCCACAATTTCCGGTACTAATCTACCATCTACTAATTCTGCTGGAGCCTCTAACCATCCTCCAAACCACATCACAAAAAGCACCCAAACATTGAGAATTAAACCAATCCAAACGACCATGTTAGCCCGTCTCCGACCGTATATTTCTGAAATCAAATCGGTGCACAGAAAGGTTATTGGATATGGTAACACACCAATAGCAATTGAGAATCGAAAGTCACTCGTATCAGAAATCCCAAGCCAACTTGACAAATCAATGAATCGAGAAACACCCAAAATATTAAGCATCGTCAATGAGCCTAAGAAAATTCCAACAAGAATTAAAAAGGTCCATTCACGCCTTCGACGAATGGTAGGATCAAGCTGAACAGATTCAAACATATTCAAAGGAACAAAAAAAATGTAGAGACCAAACTCCAAAATATTAACTATCTTCGAATTAAATCAAATTGAAAGTGTCCCAGATTGACCAAGAACAACTAACAAAACTTTACTACTCCATAGGTGAAGTTGCTGAATTGTTTGATGTAAACACATCATTAATTCGCTTCTGGGAAAAAGAATTTTCAGCCATCAAACCCAAGAAAAACAACAAAGGAAATCGCTTATTTACAGTGAAAGATATTGTAACGATTGATCGAATTTACGAATTGGTCAAAGAGGAAGGTCATACACTAGATGGTGCACGAAAATCACTTCGAGAACGAAAATCGGGTACAAAAAAAGTAAGCATAGAAACTTCACCACCTTCTCTACACGATTATAAAGATGTGATCGACCGTCTGGAAACCTTGAAGACGAAAATTCTAAAGATGAAGCCTTGAGCTTAATTCAAATTAATTTGCTGATTCTTAAAATGTAAAAAGACTTCCATGGCTTCATTCAGCGAAATTTCATGATCGAAGGTACATTTCCCCATTCCCTCAAGTAAACAACACTGAATTTTTCCCGATCTGTTCTTCTTGTCATTCAATAGCCAATCCACCATTTGTTGGACATCATCATCTGAAAACGAAGGAATCTTAAACCATTTTAAAAGATCACGCTCGATTTCTTGGAAATCCTCGAATTTCAGAAGTCCTTTCTTATAGGATAAATACGATTCGAAAATCATACCGATGGCAACTGCCCACCCGTGAGAAACGCCTTTCTTACCGAGATAAAAACCTTCAATGACATGGCCGAATGTATGACCGAAATTTAATTTTTTGCGCTCGCCTTTTTCTAAAGGATCTGCGGTCACTACGTTATTTTTGATTTCAATCCCGTCTTTCAACAACTCCATAGAAATAGATGCAGGATCTTCCATTTGCTCAAGAACTCTTTTGTAAAGAGTCACATCGGAAATTAGTCCATGTTTCAATAACTCCGCATATCCGCTCATCAATTCTGCTTCAGGTAAAGTTAAAAGAAAAAGAGGATCAATATATACAGCGATTGGGTAACTGAAAACCCCTATTTGATTCTTGAAATGACCAAGGTTCACACCCGTTTTCCCTCCAATTGATGCGTCGACCATTCCTAGTAAACTCGTTGGGATATTGATGAATTGAATCCCTCGTTTGTAACACGAAGCGATAAATCCACCCATATCAGTAATCATTCCTCCTCCAACATTAATTAATAGATCGTGTCGACCTATTTGATAATCACTTAAGACTTCCCAAATATTCTCAACGATTTCAACCGTTTTACTCAGTTCGCCAGCTGGAATCACGATCACTTCAGCTTCGGAAAGTTGATCATAATGAGAAATCAGAAAACCGACGCAAGCCTCGCTAGTGTGCTCATCTGCGAACAAAACGATCTTCTCATTGCTGAACAATTTCAACTTTTCTATAAAACTTGATTCAACGATTGATCCTAATTCAAGTTGATATCCACTAGATTGAATGATGTGCATTACTGTTAATTTGATAGCCAAAGTTAAATAATCGGTAGCAACAACACTCTTTATTTTTCAATTCGGGTTACTTTTGTACGATGATCTCATTTGATAATACAGAAATTGCGTTCAAAAGTAAATCCAATAAGGATTTAAAACGTGCATACTGGCTATTTAAAGCAGTTGGAAACAGGGCATTTGTGAAATTTGGTAAGTGGGCGACGAATCTTGCATTCAAACTTCGTTTGCCAATCAATGGATTGATAAAAAAAACAATCTTTCATCAGTTCTGTGGAGGCGAGTCCGTTGAAGGATCAATTGCAACATCCGACGCACTTGGTAAACACAACGTCAAGACAATTCTCGATTATAGTATCGAAGGTAAAACATCGGATGATGATTTCGATGCAACAGTTGCAGAAATCATTGAAACGATTGAGGCTGGAAAAGCGAACGATAACATTCCTTTTGCGGTTTTTAAGATGACAGGTATTTGTTTGTTTTCGATTCTTGAAAAAGCAAATAACGGAGTAGACAAACTATCAGGAGCAGATTTAGAGAAGTACGAACAACTTATTTCTCGCGTGGATCAAATTTGTTCCGCAGGACATCGTTGCAATGTTCCTGTCTTTGTTGATGCTGAGGAATCTTGGATTCAAGAAACGATTGATCGRATCGCCAAGGAAATGATGCTTCGTTACAACAAAGAGTCATCAATCGTTTACAATACGCTTCAGATGTACCGCCATGATCGCATGGCCTATTTCCAAACATTAATTGACTCTTCAAAAGCGGATGGTCATTACCTTGGAGTGAAAATCGTTCGTGGKGCTTACATGGAAAAGGAACGAAAACGTGCTGAAGAAAAAGGATACCCATCCCCTATTCAACCAACAAAAGAAGCGAGTGACACCGATTTTGACCGAGCTTTACGTCTTGCAGCTGATCATATTGATATTGTAGGACTTTGTGCGGGATCACACAACGAGAAAAGTGCGATGCTCTTGACTGAGATCATGGCAGAAAAACAACTACCGAACAATCATCCTTCGATTTACTTTGCGCAATTATTAGGTATGAGTGATCACATTTCATTCAACTTGGCAAACGCTGGGTATAACGTTGCCAAATACGTCCCATACGGGCCCATTAAAGAAGTAATGCCTTATTTACTTCGTAGAGCTGATGAGAACACTTCAGTTTCAGGACAAACGAGCCGTGAGTTAGCGTTAATCATGAGCGAAAGAAAGCGTCGGAAGAAATAAATCCAAGAAGTGTAACGATTACCCTCGCAGTCTTAACGAAGGTAAAAAACTAACAAAACTACCCTCGTACTGACATTGAAGGTAAAAAACTCGTATATTTACCCTCGTAACAAGAACGAGTGTAAAACTTACCTGCGTTAGAGATGAACGATTTCAAAAAAACCGTACCATACAATGAATTACCTCCATTGCCTCCCAGAAGTAATTTGGAGACGACGGCAATTCATCGTAAAACCATTTCGGCAAGTCGGGCACTGGCAAAACTTAACGGTGCGATCACCAACCTACCAAATCCACAATTGTTTTTAGATACGATTCACTTGCAGGAGGCCAAAGCAAGTTCGGAAATTGAAAATATCATAACAACGAACGACGAATTATATCAATCTATCATTGCTGATAAAAAATTCGACAATCCTGCTTCAAAAGAAGTTATCAGTTATAAAAATGCCCTTTGGTACGGATTAAAACAACTAGAGTCGAAACCATTTCTCACAACGAATTTGTGCATTGAAATTATGCGACGTATTAAGCAAAATAATTCTGGAATCCGCACTATTCTTGGAACGAAGCTTTCAAACGCTAAAGGAGATGTTATTTATACACCACCAACTGGTGAAAATGTGATCCGTGAAATGCTCGGTCAACTCGAGAAGTTCATTCATACTGAAGATGAACTTGATCCTCTCATCAAAATGGCATTGATCCATTACCAATTTGAAGCGATTCATCCTTTTTCTGATGGAAACGGTCGTACAGGGAGGATTCTACTCTTACTTTATTTGAAAATGTCAGGGCTATTGGATATTCCCGCGATCTATTTGAGTGAATACATTATTAATAATAAAGCAGATTATTATTTGCGCTTGAGAGGTGTTACTGAGCGAGAAGATTGGGAAAGCTGGATTATTTATATGCTCGACATGATTGAAATTACGGCACAGAAAGGACTAAATCGTTTACAGGAGGTAACCGTTTTGATGCAAAAAATGTCGGATGAAATAAAAGCAGTTCTACCAAAAATATATACGAAAGAATTGGTTGAGATGCTCTTTAAGCTTCCTTATACCAAACGACAACATTTTATCGATGCCGATTTTGGAACCCCAAAAACGGTTGGTAATTATTTGATCGCGCTGGAAGAAGCAGGATTCTTGACCTCAGTTAGAGTTGGTAAGGAGAAATTATATCTCAATTACCGCTTAATGGGAATCTTGGAGGAGTAATTATTTCAATCCTCACTAACGAATAACATTGATGTGACCTTGGAAAGTATAACGTTTGTCATTTTCGCCATCTGCGCATTCCATGAACCAAATATAGGTTCCATCTTGTACAATTTTCCCTCCATAGGTTCCGTCCCATGAAAAAGTAGGGTCATTGCTTTCCCAAACGATTTCTCCCCAACGGTTGAAGATCTTCAAGTTGAAATCAAATATATCGATACCCGAAATATAGAACTCCCACGTTTGATTGAACTCATCATCATCAGGAGTAAATGTGTTTGGTGCGTATAATATAACATCGTTCACAATTGACACGTAGCGTGTAATTGAATCAATACAACCAAATTCATTTTCGGTAATTAACGTTACCGGATACAAACCTGGTACATCAACTGGGAAATGAACATCCAATACATCTTCTGTATTAGCCGTTTGAGCTGATTCAGCATCGATTATTGTCCAATTCCAACTCACCACATCACCTGAACTTTGGTTGTACAGATTTACCGTAGGTTCTAACATTGAGACAAAGTCAGGATTTACGAAGAAGTTCGCATTCGGTGCGTTATGTGCTTGAATCAATTGATCGTAGATCTGAGTATACTGACAACCATTGACCGTTGTTACTGTCATTGTTACTGTGTAAATCCCAGCGTCATCATATGTGTGTTCAAAAGGAAGCAACCCAACAAATATTTCAACTGTGCCATCTCCAAAATCCACTTCAGTAGTCACAATATCTGGGGAAGCAGATGTATTCACGAAATCTACCTGATGTGGGAAACATCCAGATGTCGTATCAGGCAACAATCCAGGTATGACGTCTACAGGTTCGCCAATCGTATACGCAGCATCTACTGTACATCCACGTGAATCTAGAACATCAATACTGTATACACCGGCACAAATCGCACTTGCATTTCCAGTTTGATCACCAGCCACTCCTTGATTCCATACATATGTATAAGGTGCTGTTCCTCCAATCGGGAGTGCTTCAGCTAAACCATCACACAATCCGAAACAACTTGCATCTGTCGTGTTAACTGTTAAAATAAGTTCAGCAGGTTCTGTAATATTGATTGTTTCAGAATCCGTACACCCATCTATTGAAAACACTTCAATCGTATAAGCTCCAGCTGCAAGTCCAGTAATATTAACAGGAGAACCCGACACAATTGGAATACCAGCATCAATAGAATACTGAACAAAGTTGACTCCGGAAAAATCAATAATTCCATCAGTCAAGCCTTTACAGGATATGTTCGTCCCAGCCATTGAGGTGATCTCAGTAATAATTTCTGAAACCGAAACGATTGACGAATCTTTACAGCCACTTACGTCTACTACATATTTGTAATCACCAATTGGCATTGTTGCAGGATCGTAAGGCATCACGATTGGATTTCCGTTTGGATCTTGCCACGTTCCAGTTTGATTAGCCGTAGGGCCTAGAAAAGGAAGTAAATCGATTGGGTTAGCGGATGAACAAAAACTAACAACCGCATCAACACCAGGATCAGGGATAGCAGCGACTGAAATTGTAATATCGTCGGTTACCACACATAATGGGTGTCCAATAGGATAAACTGATAGTGTGAGCGTCTCGGATCCAACTACCGTCATCAATGGATCAATGATCGCGGGATCGTTCAAAGAACCTGGTGGAGTCCAATCA
This sequence comes from Fluviicola sp., assembly GCA_002733985.1. Taxonomy (GTDB): domain Bacteria; phylum Bacteroidota; class Bacteroidia; order Flavobacteriales_D; family Crocinitomicaceae; genus UBA4466. The sequence goes on from NVXP01000018.1 coordinate 55,287, forward strand.
AACACGAAATCTGGTGCACATGCTGGGGTAAATGTATTCGTCGTAACACCGAGAAGGTTTGGTCCTTGAGCGAAAATTACTGTTCCACCTTCATCGACTACTGAATATTGACATTCATCCACAAAAGCACCATTCGCATTAAAGGTTACCGTAACAGTTGATCCACTTGGAATTGGTATAACAAATGTTTGTGTGAGACCATTAGCGAGTGTATAATCAGTCGAAACACCATTCACAGTAACGGTGATCGTATTTCCATTCCAACCATCGCCAAACGTATCATTTAGAATCAACGAATAATCACAATTTGAGGAAGCACCTGGGCCAGAAACCTCACCCATTAATTGAAGTAAATTTCCACCGCAAAGAGTTGTGTCATTTCCAGCAAATACAATTGGATTTGGATTCACAATTAAGTTCACTGAAGTATCATACGTACAACCAAAATTGTCAATTACCACATATTGATAGTTGTAGGTTCCATCCACAGTAGGAAGTACAGAAATATCATTCCCATCAGCTGAAATACTCGTTAAATAAGGAGCAGGTGTTACCCAATAAGAAGAATCTGAATTTGTCCCAATATTTGGTTGATAAGTTGTAATAGGTGGGTAAAAAGAAGGATCAAGATTTAATCCGAAGCTAAAAAGTGTACCATCATCTGCCGCCCAATTATCGATAACTGTTAGGGTCCAAACACCATTTGCAGGACATCCAACTAAGTTTGCAAGAGGATCAATCGATGCATACGTTCCTGCTGGAATTGTCGGTGTGCCTGGATTAGCATTCACCCAATCTACCCATGTTTGCGTTGCAGTAGGCGAAAAGCAATACGTAAACGGAACCCCCATAGTTGCAGGGACAGAACAATCGACGTTATCCGCTTGAACAGGAATACCGATTTGTGTTCCACCTCCACCCTGCTGATGTAGAATTGCAGTTTGCTGGCTTGGACATTCAATAATGATTACGAGATCCCCCATAAAAGAGTGCTCTAAATCAAGGCAAATACTTTGAATATCTGTTACATTGTTGATTGTTGTTCCCGCAGAAAAACCGGTTTGAATCAACTGAATATCTTGTGAAACTCCAAGTAGTGTATCAGGAAGACAACCATCATCAATTGACTGAGTGCCTGTGAATCCATTCCACTCTACTTCATAAGTATCTGGATCTGCAGAAAAATCCATCGATTCTCCTAAGCAGATCGTTGTATCTCCTGGAAATCCTGTGAAATCAGGGATTGTTCCAACGAGTACTTCTAGATCAATTAAGTTTGGATTGCTACAGCCATTATCATCCGTTACAAATAACTGTACTCGGTATTGTCCAGGAATGTTGTAAGAATGAGAAACATTTTGTCCGTTCGCTGTTGTTCCATCCATGAAATCCCATTCGTAATCTACTAGGGTGAATCCAAATTGTGCGAATGATCCTAGCTCTTGGAAATTCACCAATTCGCCTGGACACACTCGAATACTATCCGGGGCAATTCCATTCACAATAAGTCCTCCAGCTTGAGGATTGTTACACGGTGTCTCACATGACACACTTGCTGTAAACATTCCAGAACCAATTGTATTCGAGGTAAACTGAAGTGTTATGCAACCAGTAGGATTGAGTACAGTTGCTTCGATAACAACACCTTGTAATTGAGTTCCTGAATATGTTCCTAAGGTATTTGCTGCTGTTGAGGTTCCATCATAAACGCTCATTACGTCCACATTTGTGATGTTTGGCGCTGGATTATCATCTGTTAAATCAAGAGCGAAAAGATTGAATACGATCGAAATTATTTCACCTGGAGTATCTGGACAAATAGTAATTGTGACGTTCTCGTTGTTACCGTACCCTGGTCCACCTTGACCTCCTGAATCAATAATAAAACCGTTACACGTGCTGAAAGTTTGATTATTACTGGCCGCAGTAAAAGGAATAGGCATTTGGGCAAACGCACCAAAAGCAAAAAATAATGACAGGGTAGCTAAAATTTTCATCATGAATATTTCTTTTCGTATACCTAAATAGACTACAAAAACACTCATTTCGATGCTTACTCCAAACACCAATTCTTCTACAATATTGAAATGCTATTATCTTACTTCAATAAATTGAGGTGCCCAGTAATCATTATTCGTTCGTCGGTATAAATCGTTTTAAACTCGATTTTCCAAGAATATGTTCCAACTGCTACTTTCTTTCCTCCATACGTTCCATCCCAACCGCTTGCTGCGTCATGACTTTCGAAAATCACTTCTCCCCATCTGTTATAGATAAACATATCAAAATCATACGGATCATAACCTGAAGTAAATACAGGCTGGAAAAGTTGGTTGAATTCGTCGCCATCCGGAGTGAATGCATTCGGCACATAAAAAATGACATCTTCCTTATAGTAGATTTCTCTAGTCAAAGAATCAATACATCCAAGTGGAGAAAAAGCATAGAGTGTTACGGTATAATTCGACGAGACTTCCCCTGGATAGGTTACAGATGGCTCTTCAGTGTAAACTGGTCCGAGTCCGTTTCCTAAATCCCATTCGTAAGATGTTGCTCCAATTGATGTATTAATAAACGTTACATCAGAACTATAAACTGAAATCTCTGAAGTCGATGGGACGAAGTCCGCAATCGGATCCGCTTCGATGTAGATGTAATCAGCGTACGTTACTGAATTGGTACATCCAGAAGCAGAAGTTGTTGTGAGGCTGATATCATACAATCCAGGAGAATCAAATGTGTAACTGATTATACAGCCATCTAATATCTCTGCACCTTCAATGTTCCAAATACAGTTTGTGATGTTTCCAGGAGTAGTGTTGGTAAATTGAACCATCATTGGGCTACATCCATCTGTATCATCCGCTAAGAATGAAACTACGGGTAATGGTTCAACTGTGAGCGTCATATCATCGGTAGATACACACCCGTTTGCATCTGTACCCGTAACAGTATAAGTTACTGTTGTAGTCGGATTGAAAATTGTTGCATCCACTACACCATTGTCCCAAACATAAGATACTGCTCCAGAACCTGTCAGAATTGCTTGGTCCGCTTCACAAATCGTAAAGTCGTTTCCAGCAGAAACGATTGGCAAAGGATTCACAATTATAGTTTGCGTTGCATTAGCCGCAGTAGAACAATTCGCATCTGTAATTCCTGTAACGACATAAACCCCAGCAGTATTCCCTAAGTTTAATGGACTTATCGCGTCTGTATATGTTAATGGGGCTCCATTTAATGTATAGTCAATTGTCCAAGGACTAGCTCCAGTAACATCTACAAAAATATCATTAACTGGATCTCCAGCACAATATGTTCCAGCGCCCGTTAAGCTGACTACTGTTGGTAGAACATTGACAAAAATTGTTTGAGTTCCAGCAGCCGCATTTGAACAGTTTGCATCAGAAACAGTTGTTAAGATATAATCGCCCTCAAGAATCCCAAGATCAATTGGTGAAGCTGCACCAGAAGCGTTCATAGGTGCACCATTTACTGTAAAATCAATTGTCCAAGGACCAGTTCCTGTGACATCCACTAATAAAGGTGCGATTACATCACCGGCACAATAAACTGCACCTCCAGTGAAATTCGTAACTGTGGGTAAATCTGGAGATGTTGTATTAAGAATAGAATCACACACCAGTTCATCGGTGAAGTAAACAGTTATTGTCACAGGAGATCCATCAGATGGTATTCCAGAAATTAAATAATTGTTGGTTACGTTGTCTGCGAAAGGACCTGCAATGGTTTGGTTATAAGTCCCTGATGCATTTGTTGCTTCAACAATGATTGATCCAGTACCTGGGTTTAAGAAATATTCAAAATCTCCACTGATAGAGAATGTCCCACCAGCTTCACATTGATTAATTATATAGTCGAAGATACTAAATTGACATTCGCACAAACCAACAAATACTGAAACATCATCTGTAGCTGAACATCCCGTAAGTGTATTTGTAATTGTCGCAGCATAAGTAGTATTAGCTGCTGGACATGTCGTTGGATTCTGAATAGCAGGATCACTAACATCTGCAATTGGAGTCCATGAATACGTATAAACTGGAGGAGAACAAGCAATGTTCACGTTTTCAAGTGCCCAGTTATCACATCCTGAACACGCAGAAAATAGTGGCTGACTCCATCTGAACATCGTGTTCAATGTTTGTGCTGCAAGAGGAATGGCTTCTGTAAATGTTTGCCAAGAATTGTTCACATCCCAGTTAGCTTGGTCGTATGTAAGAATATCTGTCCACGTAGTTCCTGCATTCGTTGAATATTGAAGTACAACGCTTTCATTTACATCTGCATTTTCACATGGAGCACCACCTGAACCACTGTTCCCTATAAACAATGAAAATGAAATATTCGTACATACCGTTGCATCAATCGGAACGGTTGTCGCATTTCGGATCCCTGTTCCATCGAAATGCAATGCATTACCGGTGACACTTCCACAATTAGTGTTTGCAGTTCCACCGGGTAAACCACTCCACATTAATGGATCTGGAACTGGATCAAAATCATCTACAATTGAACCTGAATTATCATTTAATAGTACAACGTCCAAGTCAGTGCAAGWTCCACAAATGATATTCGTATCGAGTACTGAAGCAGATGCTACCAATGGATTTACYGTTACWACAACYGAWGCAGAACAAATATCGAAACCGTCAGTAAAATCGACATTATAAGTTGTTGTCGTTTGAGGTGAAACAGTTTGCCCTTGTGGATCAACTGTAGGAGGTAAATTACTCCAATCGTACCAATATCCACAATCCGTAGGAATGATTGAAACATTATCAATTCCCCAGTGATCATTTACACTACTGGTAGCATTTGGTTGATCCCATCTGAACATTGTACTTGTTGTCCATCCTGCTGCTGGAATTGTGAAACAGTAATTTGCCCAACCATARATTGGRTTCGTTCCTGCTGCATAATTTGGTTGTGGGTCAAAGTAATAGATATCCGTCCAAGTAGTACCTCCATTAATTGAATACTGGAAGAAAACWCCTTCATCAATTTGATCTGGATCTTCACAGTCCGTGCATCCTCCACAGACATCATCAGCCGCAAAATCAAGCTCAAAACATACTTGACCTCCACAAGAGAGATCAAATCCATTTGTTGTTAACGTTCTTGGAAGAGGTACATTTCCGTACCAAGCTGCAGGTGTCCCGCTGAGCGTTGGTCCACAAGGATTTGTATAAAGCATCGTACCTGTTGTTGACCATCCTGGCCCAAGTGCTGCTCCATTAAAATTTGTTGCGAGAACGGGAGTTGGAGAAAGTCCTAATGCATTTAAATCAACAGACTGACCACAATCAATCGTTATTGCTGCCGGTGTTGTTGTTAATGTACATTGTGCTAAACTATCTGATGCTATAGAAAGTAAAACACAGACTATCAAGGTGGAAGTAAATCTCATCATCTTACTTTACGTTTAGATCAATTAGTTCGAAATTTGTCAATCTTTGTTCTTGCATACCCGGTACAAGCTTTGTGAAATTATCAAAGATGTAAATACTTTTATCAGTTTTTGAGCTTCCGTCAGCTTCAATAATTTGATTTGGCTGAAGTGTGATTGTGTGGGAGTATTCTGGATTCGTGATCGAGTTGCAATTCACACAAAAATCATTTCTCCAAATTTTTGTCACCCATGAAAGTGTCTTAACATCATTCGAAAGGTTTGTATATCTAAAAAGAATCAAATTTTGCTCGCGATCATTCTCGGGAATACATCGTTGTCGCTTGAATTCAATTCTAACATCATCAATCGTTGTATATTCCTGCCATTCTTCTGTTGGTTCAATATTCCCTTGAGGGCTAATTGGGTCAGATAATGTTATTGTTGTCGCAGATGCAAGGAGCGCCCCAAGGATAAAGCAGGCACTCAGTAGAATATTGACTTTCATATTATTGTTATTCTCGGACCGAAACTATCTACCCAATTGACTTAAAGACAATTAAATATGAAAAAATAGCAACAAACCGAATTATTTTTATGTTTCAAAATTAAGACGTTTTTCGTTTTTATTAGTTGTCTTCTTTGATCAATTTTACACAATTTCAACATATTACGTGAATTTCTAACAAAAGAAAAGCGAAGAACAAATGTTCCTCGCTTTCTACTAATATATTAAAACTGAATTTTAGTTTAGCATGTTCACATGCCCAACAACGATTTTTCGTTCGTCATTTGCAGTTGTCTTAAATTCGATTTTCCATGTATATGTTCCATCTTGCATGAGCTCTCCTCCATA
>NVXP01000140.1 GCA_002733985.1 Fluviicola sp.
TGGCTGATGTTTATGTTGAAGATCCTTCCCAATTTATAGCGCTGCATGATCATGTAGAAGTTTCGGTCATGGAAGTTGATGTAAACCGCAAACGAATCGGGTTAAAACGTTTGGCAAAATAGAAATGTAGGCTTCTTTGACTAACGTTGAATAATTAGAACTTTCGCGGAATCGAGTTGATTCGTTTCTAACCAGATTCTCAATCCTTCTTGATTCGTTTTTTCAAAAAAGTGACCAAATCCAACTGGACATCCGCTTGAATAACCGTTGATCGTTGGAAGGTGAACATAGTTTGAAGTAATCATTCCATCAATCTGCGTCTTGAAAAACTCTTCTTTGTCACTTAATATGGCGAATGCTTCATGCTCTGGTTTCAACTTTCGCTTTACGGATTCAATTGCAATTTCTCTGCGCGCAATTATTTCATCCTTACGTGTACGAATCACATTGTCTGTAGAGAACGAATTGTCGAGAATCACCAATAGAAGGAATAGAGCTGACCATTTTTTCGGCAAGCGAGAAAACAAGGAAACGAGCAATGCAATGATTAAGAAAATCTCCACGTGCATGTATCGGTTGAGAACACGCATGCTGCTCATCCCTGGAAGCTTGAACATAAATGCATACATCGTTTTCGCGTCAGAACTTCGAATGAAAAACAAGAAAACAACAAAAGCTGAAATAGTGAGTGCCCAAGTGAGCGGTGAGATTTGAACACGCCGAACTTTCCAATAGATCCACATGAAGGGAATCGTGAAAAGCCCTAGTAAAGGAATCATCCCTGGGAATGTGTATTGAATCCACCAAATTGGAACATCAGGGCGGCAATTTTCACTCAATATGCTCCATGCATAGCTCGATTCATGCGCATAGAAATAAGACATAATCACAGGAACGTACCATTTTACTTCTTCGTAGCTTCTCAATCCCATGAGTTTTGACATTTCATAGTATGGAAGCATCAACCAAGCGAGAAGTAAGATAGAAACTACTGCCGCTACACCTGTGTAGAGGATTTGTTTTCGTTTAAAAAGTGGAACGAAAAACCAGTATTTCTTTTGAATGATTGCATAAAGAACAATCAGGAATACGCTGAAATACATAAGGAAGAATCCAGTGTATATCACGCCGTAAAATTGATAGACAATMCCCAAAGCGAAAACTGCGAAGTATTTCCAAGATGACGTGTCGACAAGGCGAATTCCACTGTAGATCACAATTGGAACCATGAAACGAATCATCATTTGCATGTAGTTCAGTTGGCCCAAGTTAAATATGGTSAACGCGAAGATCCAAGCTGCGATTATTGCTAAATCCCAACGGTTGAACCAACGTTTCATGACATAATATGCTGACCAATAATTGAGCGAGCAGATGACCATCCACCAGAGTTGGTAAGAAGTTTCTTGGTTGAATCCGAACAAACGCCAAACTCCATAGAAGGGCATGGTGCCGAGCATGTTGTCAGAGAATGCAATTGAGTCTTGATATGGATACATGAAACCAGCATTCCAAAAAGAAGGAGAGTTTCCTGCTGACCATTGGTATCCGTGCTCCAATAGATAGTTGATGAATCGTGAATCTCCCATGTCTCCAGGGACGAACTCTAAACCGAATCCGAGAATTCGAAAACAGAAATACCACAATCCAAGAAGAAAAATCACGATTGGTAACCCTTTCGAGAGATAGGGTTCGTAGTTTTTATATGTCATACGGTCATTCACCATTTGCCAAAGATATAGTACCTTTTTTAACTTGCAAGTTGCTTGGGATATTATCAACATAGAGCGAACCTGTGCCTAATCCTTGTGGCAGTTCATTCGTATACTCAGCGGTTAATTGACAAATTGCGTTCAATCCTATATTCGATTCAAGCGCAGATGTGATCCACCAAGGAATATTTCGTTCTTCTGCCAATGCAATCCACTCTTTTGTTCCTTCAATTCCTCCGTGTAAACTCGGTTTTAGGATGATATATTGTGGTTCAATAGTATTCAGCAGCTCTATTTTTTCATTCGTTTCATTTACGCCAATTAATTCTTCGTCCAAAGCAATTGGCAATGGAGTCAGAGCACAAAGTCGTTTCATTTCTAGTACTTGACCTTGTCGAATGGGTTGCTCAATGGAATGAATGCTTAATTCTGAAAGTTGCGTTAGTTTATCCAGTGCTTCTTCTGAAGAAAAGGCACCATTTGCATCTACACGCAGCGTAATTTCATCTTTTGAATAACGATCTCGGATGGATTTCAGTAATTCAATCTCAGCCTGAAAGTCAATTGCCCCGATTTTTAGCTTAATGGTTTTGAACCCGAGACTTAATTTTTCTTCAATCTGTTCCTGCATGAAATCAGGTTCGCCCATCCAAATCAATCCATTAATAGGAATGGACTTTTTACCAGACGTAAACTCATTGTCGAAAATGACACCATGGCCTCCATTCTTAAGATCAAGCAATGCTGTCTCTAGTCCAAACTTAATCGAAGGCCAATCGCTTAAATTAGTATTCAGATTTGAACAAGTCTGAGCAACTTTCGCTTCGTAACTGTCGAAATCAATGAAGTCGGGAGATAAACCAGGAATAATACTGCATTCACCAGTTCCTATTACAGCGGGATTTGTTTCGTTCCAAACTTCAATAAACCAAGCGTGCTTTTCCGTTAACACACCTCTGCTTGTTCCGCTAGGACGCTTGAAGTGAAAGGTTTTCTTTGAGAATCGTGCTTTCATGACTGTGAATTATGCTGGTTTCAAGTAGATCAACATAGCAAACATGAAAATCGATAATGCGAATGTACTTAACGCTACAATTTTTAACTCAGGATCGAATTTTTTGGCTTCCGTAATCTGCATCACTTTCCGTAAATGAAGTAACAACATGATCGCTGGCAACATTCCTACGAATAAAAGCGGTTCCTTAAATAAGGTGATAAAAATTCCAAGCGATGAAACTGCAAAAATAATGAGTGTCGCGTGGTATAACTTCGCGAGGTTTGGTCCCATCTTAACAACAAGTGTGTTTTTACCAGATTTTGCGTCGTTTGTATAGTCCCGCATGTTGTTCAAATTGAGAACTGCTGTGCTGAGAAGTCCGATTGTGAAAGCTGGTAAGATCATGTCCAACAAAAAATCTTTACTATATAAAGAGTAAACACCTAGAACGCTTACAAAACCAAAGAAGATGAGCACCATTAGGTCGCCCATTCCGTGATAACCGTATGCTCGTTTACCAACAGTATAGGTGATTGCTGCAAGAATGCATAATATCGCAAGTGCTACATAGAACCAAGCAATCGAGTTTGGCATGTTTTGCGCTCCAAAATAAATCAGACTTCCAGCTGCGATAAAACTCAAAACGGATGTCAAAATCACCGCAGATTTCATTTGTTTGGGAGAAATTGCTCCAGATTGGACCATTCGTTCTGGACCAACGCGATCTTTGTTATCGGTTCCTTTCAATCCATCACCAAGATCATTTGCAAGGTTTGAGAGAATTTGAAACAAAATGGTCGTCACAATGGCTAAAGTGAAAATCAATGTATCCCAATAACCGTGATAAAAGGCGACAGATGATCCCATAATGATTCCTGAAAGGGAAAGAGGTAGGGTACGCAGTCGCATTGCGTTAATCCATGCTTTTGGTTGTGACATCTTACAAAGATAAAGTTTCCAAGGAGATTATTGATTAGAATTTCAAGTCGATTTTTAACGAAAAATAATTGTGCGTACATAACTTATTTTCTCTAACTTCGTCGCATGAATTTAGATCCAAAAGAAGCAGCATTAAGCAAAATGTTGGGGATTGATTTCCCAATGATTGTGGCTCCGATGTTCCTCGTTTCCAACAAAGAAATGATTATTGAAGCAGCAAAAGCAGGTGTTACAGGTGCTATTCCCGCATTGAATTATCGAACAGTCGATGAATTGAAGAAAGTAATTCGTGAATTGAAAACGGAGGCGAATGGACCGTTTGGAATCAACTTGATAGTAAACAAATCGAACTTTTTATACAAGGAACAACTCAAAGCGTGCTGCGAGGAGAAGGTAGATTATGTCATCACTTCACTTGGGTCACCCGAGGAAACAATCAAGCAATGTAAAGTTGCTGGGGTAAAGGTGTTTTGTGATATCGTAGATGTTCGTTTTGCAAAAAAAGTGGAAGCTCTTGGAGCTGATGCAATAATTGCGGTGAACAAAGAAGCTGGAGGTCACGCTGGACCAATGTCTTTCAAAGAACTATTGCCTTTACTTAAGAAAGAATGTTCAATCCCGATAATTTCTGCTGGTGGAGTTGGAAATGGTGCTGAGGCAAGAGAAATGATGGCGCTTGGTGCAGATGGATTGTCGATGGGTAGTGTGTTTATCGCATCAAAAGAGGCTGGAGTTTCAGAAGAATACAAACAAGCTTGCGTCGATTATGGAAAGGATGATATCGTGTTAACGACGAAATTGTCAGGTACACCTTGTACAGTCATTAATACACCGTATGTCGAGAAAACCGGAACAAAACAAAATTGGATTGAGCGTATATTAAGCAAAAACAAGCGTTTGAAAAAATGGCTCAAAGCATTCACGTTCATGAAAGGAATGAAGAGTTTGCAGAAAGCGGCATTTAGTACAACGTATAAAACAGTATGGTGTGCAGGACCTTCAATTGAACACGTGAAGGAAATTCGTCCACTCGGAGAAATTGTTGCATCGATAAAGAAAGAATATGAGCAAGCCAACTAAAGATACCTCATTGAAAAAAATGAAATGGATGCTCTTCCTATTGGGATTTGCCAAAATTCCAATCATTGGTTTCGTAAAGCCGAAGTTAATCACCCTCAATGATGAGGAAGCTGCAGTTAAAATTCGACTTCGAAGAAGATCAAAGAATCACTTGAATTCAATGTATTTTGGAGCTTTGGCTGTTGGAGCGGATGTAGCCGCTGGATTGCATGCCTTTTACTTTGCTGAGCAAATGGGTAAGAAGGTTTCTTTTGCATTTAAAGGGATGAATGCCGAATTTTTAATGCGAGCTGAATCCGATATTGTCTTTATTTCAGAAGATGGTGCAAAGGTCAGTGACGCCATGAAACGATCGCTCGAATTAGGAGAGAGAATAAATGAACCGATTAGCGTATTGGCGAAAAATACTAACAATGAAATAGTTGCGACTTTTGAAATGATTGTTTCGGTAAGAGTCAAAGCTTAGTGCATAAATCGTATTTATTTTAAGTAGATTCTCATTACATTTGCTCCGCAAATCGAAATAAAATGAAATATCTATCCGTAGAAGAAGTTTATAAGGAAGTTGAAGCCGGAAAGATGGTCATCTTGGACGTGCGAGAACAATATGAATTCGAAATCTGTTCAATAGAAGCACTTCAGATCCCAATGGATGAGCTATTTGATCGATTGAATGAGATTCCTACGGAAACGACAGTCGCCGTAATGTGTCGATCAGGAAAAAGAGCGGAAGCAGTTGCGAACATACTTATTACAGAACACGATTTCAAGAACATTGTTGTTATGGATGGAGGTATACTTGCTTGGATTGAAAAATTTGCTACTCACTTAGAATCTTATTAAATGCCGAAAAGAACATTAATCCAAAATCTATTACTTACACTGAAGGGAATGGCAATGGGAGCTGCTGATGTTGTTCCGGGTGTTTCTGGTGGAACAATTGCGTTTATTTCAGGGATTTATGAAGAGCTAATTGACTCACTCAGCAACTTCAACATGAAGGCACTTGTTGTTTGGAGAAAAGAAGGAACGCCTGCTTTATGGCAGCATTTGAACGGTACATTTTTCTTGTTCCTCTTTACTGGAATTGGAATCTCGATTTTTACACTCTCTAAAGTTGTTATGCATTTACTAGAGGCACATCCAGTTTTGCTATGGAGCTTCTTCTTTGGCTTAATTATAGCCAGTGTTTGGATGGTCGGTAAAAGTGTCAAGAAATGGTCAATTGGAACAATAGCTTCATTGATCATTGGGATTGCGATCGCCTTCTGGATTTCTTCGATTCAAACAACAGCTTCAGTAGATGCTAAATGGTACATTGTCTTAAGTGGTGCGATTGCAATTTGTGCAATGATACTCCCTGGAATTTCAGGAGCGTTTATACTTGTTCTTCTTGGAAGTTATCACATCGTTTATGGAGCTATTGCAGATCGAGATTGGATGATCATTGGATTGTTCGCTATCGGTTGTGGGATCGGACTATTATCATTTGCTCGAGTTTTGAAATTTCTATTTACACGGTTTCGTGAAATCACAATTACCTTACTTACTGGATTCATGATTGGTTCCTTATATAAGGTATGGCCATGGAAGATTAAAATTGGCGATGGACCACTAGTTGTCCACACTGATGGACGCGAAGATTGGATGATGGAAAATGTTTTACCAGGAGAATTTAATGGAGACGCACAAATGTGGTTGTCCATTGGGTGTGCTGTTGGAGGATTTTTGCTTATTTTCATCCTTGAACGTTTTGCTCCAAAAGAAAAATGAAAACCTACGGCCTGATCGGAAGATCACTGGGACATTCCTTTTCGAAGTCCTTTTTTGAATATTATTTTCACGAACAATCAATTGATGCTCAATATCAAAATTTTGAGCTTGAATCAATAGATGCGATTCCTGACCTGTTTCAAAAAGAAATTAATGGCTTCAATGTCACGATACCCTATAAAGAACAGATTATTCCATTTTTAGATGAACTGTCGGAAGATGCTCAAGCAATTGGAGCGGTGAACGTAGTTCAAATGCTAGATGGCAAGAAAATTGGACACAATACAGATGCATTCGGATTTCATCAAAGTATAAAGCCGTTCTTGACCAATCGTCATGAGCGTGCAATCATTTTTGGAACGGGTGGTGCTTCAAAGGCAGTGGAATTTGTTCTCAAGAAAATTGGGGTTGATGTTATTTTCATTTCAAGGGATCCGAAAGGTCCAACCCAGTTTCATTACAGCGAAGTGAATCATCACATGCTTCAAGCGTGTAAACTGCTTGTCAATACAACTCCTCTTGGAACATTTCCAAAGGTGAATGAATTTCATGATATCCCGTATTCGTTTTTGTCTCACGAACACCTCGCTGTCGATTTGATTTACAATCCTGAGAAAACGAAATTCTTGGAATATGCTGAATCGGAAGGCGCGATGATCCTGAATGGAAAATCGATGCTTCACCAGCAAGCTTTAAAGTCGTGGAAAATTTGGTCTGAAGGATAATGGAATTAAAGGAACGGATATCGCAAGGTGAAGGAAGTCGACTTGATTTCATGTTCCGAATTGATGATCAGCGAAAAATAGCACGAACCTTGGTTGCATTCGCCAATTCCTATGGAGGAAGTTTACTGATAGGTGTAAAGGATAATGGCAAAATTGCAGGAGTGAATCCTGAGGAGGGATTTTACATGATTCAAGAAGCTGCAGACATGTTCACCAAACCTGAAGTTGAGTTTGAATCGAAAGCTTGGCAAGAGGGACACCATTTTGTGTTGGAGATTATCGTGGAGAAGTCGGAATCAAAACACAAAGCGCTTGATGATGATGGTAAATTGAGATCCTATGTCAGGATAGATGATCATACACTCGTAGGTAATAAAATTCTAGATAAAATCTGGCAACTAGAGAAATTTGGAGGGGATCGACCAGAATCCTTTGATGAGGATACACTTGGGGTGATCCAGTCTATCCGAGAATTACAACCAGTGACGATTTCCCAATTATACCGATCAATATCTTTATCAAAGAACACGGTAGATGGAATGGTCTCTATGCTAGTCTTTTGGAATGTGATTAGTATGGAGATGAATAAATCAGGAACTTTTTATTGTACAGATTGATCCTTTTTATGTATTATTGACTTCATTATTAATAATCACTATATGAAAGCACTGTACATTGTTGGCGTCGTTCTGTCTGTTATTTTTCTATTCGTTATTGGGTTTTTCGTTGCTGAAGTCGAAAGTGCACGATATATGAGTTACTACGATTACGACTATAGTTCGTATAACAGTTATAGTTATCAAGATAATGGTTCTGATGATACAATGATGGCGGCGATTGTTTCGTTCTTCTTTTTCACCTTCTTTATTATGTCTGCGATTTTAGGATTGATTAAGGTGAAAACAAAAACCAACAAAGTGTTTTCTATTATAGGTCTATCTATCTCAGGTATCTTTTTCCTTTGGAATCTTCTAGTAATGATTGACCCAGGAGCATTGTCGTTTGATGAGGTAGGTGTCGGCTTTGCCTTTTATAGTCTTATCATGTTAGCATTTATGATTGTTGGGCTTGTTCAGGCAGTTAAATATGCAAAATCAAAAAGAGTTGATACTGATTCTGTGATTTCAACAGCTATACTTGACTCATAAAATATCACAAATTAGTTGTTAGTGTGCATTTCTTTGTTATATTGAGCGGATTAATGAAATTTTAGACTAGAAGTAAGATGGGAAGACCAGCAACTAAGCCAGCAAGACTCAAAGATGGCTTTTATATAGAAGTGAAGAATCAAGGAAGCGGAGGTGTTTTAATTAGAAGAGACACTGAGGAGCAAATGCAAATGGCTGCAACAGATTATTCAAGAATGAAGAACGTTACCGTGCTTGGCGAAATGAAAAGCGACAAGTGGGTGAACAAGCAAACAAAGAAGAGAAAAAAATAGTTTCCGAATAATTGAATGAATTTAAAAAGGAGAGAATTATTCTCTCCTTTTTTTTGTCTCATAAATCAAGTGAAATCAAGGCTTTACAATAGAGCTGAATTCTTTTCAAAAAAAGATTGTTGAAAACCCTTGTGGGACAAAAAAAGATACATACCTTTGCAGCCCGCATTTGACGTAATGAGGGTCTGAAATAAGA
>NVXP01000019.1 GCA_002733985.1 Fluviicola sp.
CTTTTAGTTTCTTGCCCATAATTTGTTTCTTATTCTGTCTGTTCGGGGTTCGACTCCGCTCACCCCTCGGTGATATCTTCGGGTAAATAACCCGAGGGGTGAGCGGAGTCGAACCCCGAACAGACAGAATAAGAAACAAATTATGGGCAAGAAACTAAAAGGGAAAGACCTAATAAAATTGGGTTTCCCACAGAACAACTCGGTAAATATTGCATTAAGTCAAATTAGCCGATACAGAAAAAAAGAAACGAAACAGAGAAATTTGGACGCAGCAAAACTCGTTCTCGTCAATCCAGAAGAATACAATGGTGACCCAATTTGGGGAAAAGTAGCAGAAGCATTGATTCAACCTGTTGACGTGAAACTCCATCAATTAAAAACAGAACGAGCACCGTTTTCGGTGTTTGGCGAAGATGAGATTGATGATGAGGCGAAATACCAAATGTACAATGCCTTGAAATTACCCATCTCGGTTGCAGGGGCGTTAATGCCAGATGCACACTCGGGATATGGTCTTCCGATTGGAGGTGTTTTAGCAACGGAAAATGCTGTCATTCCTTATGGAGTCGGAGTAGACATCGGTTGTAGAATGGCACTTTCGATTTTTCCAATCAAGGTTTCATATTTGAAAGGAAAGAAGGATCAATTCAAGAACATTCTAACTGAACATACGAAGTTTGGGATGTCTGAAACGCATAAAATCAAGCATGACAATGCCATTTTCTCTCGATCTGAATTCAGTGAAATTCCTTTGTTAAGGAGCTTGAAAGATAAAGCCTACAAACAACTAGGGACTTCTGGAGGAGGAAACCACTTTGTCGAGTTTGGAACAGTGAGAATTACTGATCGTGATAACGAATGGGGATTACCAATGGGAGATTATATTGGATTATTGTCGCATAGCGGGTCGAGAGGTTTGGGTGCAAATATTGCAAAGCAATACACGTACTTAGCCACAAAACAATGCCCGCTACCAAAACCGGTACAACACCTAGCTTGGTTAGATCTCAACACACATGATGGGCAGGAATATTGGTTAGCAATGACCCTTGCTGGAGATTATGCCAAAGCTTGTCACGATGATATTCACGCTAGAATCAGTAAAGTTTTAGGAACCAAAGCGGTGGCTAAGATTGAAAACCATCACAATTTTGCTTGGAAACAGAAAGTTCAAGGAAAGGAGTGTATTGTGCATCGAAAAGGCGCAACACCTGCGGCAAAAGGAGAGCTTGGTATCATTCCAGGTTCAATGACTGCCCCAGGATACATTGTGCGAGGGCTTGGAAATGAAGACAGCCTTCAATCAGCTTCACATGGAGCAGGGAGGAAGTTTTCAAGAAGAGCGTGTAAACAACAATTTACACAAGGTGCGGTTAAGTCTGAATTGAAAAAAGCAGATGTTGAATTAATTGGAGGAGGAGTAGATGAAGCTCCGATGGCCTACAAAGATATTTCGATGGTGATGGATAATCAGAGAGAATTAGTTGAGGTCGTTGGTGAGTTTATTCCAAAAATTGTCCGAATGGACTACTGATCATGGAAAAGAAGACAATACAATTTACGTCTGGAAGAGGACCAAGGGAATGCGAGTGGGTAGTGGCAAAAACACTCGCATTCTTTTTAAAGAAAGCTGCTCAACAAGGAATAGAAACGAAAATTTTGGACAAGCAAGAAGCGAAAACGGGCCAAGAACTTCTCTCGGTTACAATAGTACTGACAGGAAAGAAGGTGAAAGGATTCATTCAACCTTGGTTGGGAACAATTCAATGGATTGGCCAATCACCTTTTAGAAAGGATCACAAGCGAAAAAACTGGTTCATAGGTGTTTTCGAAGTATCAGAGCAGCCGCTGACTTCATTTGATGAAAATCAGGTGAGCTATCAAACAATGAGGAGCTCGGGAGCTGGCGGTCAACATGTGAATAAAGTAAGTTCTGCAGTGAGAGCAATTTACAAACCAACGGGGATTATGGCGCTCTCGATGGATAGTAGATCTCAATTACAGAATAAGAAAGTGGCATTGACACGATTGAAGGAAAAATTTGAAGATCTCAACCAGGTGAAAATGGACGATTCGAGAATAGATAAATGGTCGAATCATTTAGAATTACAAAGAGGAAACCCTGTGAAAGTGTTTTACGGGGATAGATTCAAAATTAAATAATGAAGAATTGAATTTGATAAATAGTTAGTGAAAAAAGGAAAACAATTGGGGGACAGTCAATTGGAGAACTGAAGGGAAACGTGCATGAAGCGCGCAGCAATCATAGTGTCCAAAAAAACATAGTTAACTAGTTGATTATCAATAAATTAAAATGAATTTTTATTTGGTTTTTTCAAAAATTCATTCAATATTTGCAGGGTCATTAATACAGACAATTATGATACTTAGTAAAGAACATGTCCATAGTTATTTGAGCCCGAGAACTTATTCGGGAGGTTCCGACAGTTATCGGAACAGATTACTGTATGGACAACTAAAAAATAAGGAGATGAAACTCAGAATCTAGCCAAATTCATGGCCTAAGAATACTGAGCATCTCCGAAAGAGGTGCTTTTTTTTGCGCCATGATTTTATGGGAGGGCGAACGATTTGCGCAATTTATTGGTATTCGAAACCGATTCAAAAATCGTTCGCAGGAGATTAATGACGATTGATTTCCTCACCTTTCTTATGGAAGTATTGAGCATCCGATGATTATCGGAAGGTTGGCTCGCTTGATTGAACCGAGCTTGTGAGTTCAGCGAAACCAGTAATAGGCCAGCTGAGCTAAAATCAAGTCTCTTCGGAGCATGTAGGTTCGAATCCTACTACTTCCACTAACACCGTGGATAATTCCAGAACCCTCGACTGTCTCTTGAGGTGTTCATTCAGACTTGATGACGAGTTGAATCTGAATCGGTGTTTAATATCTGGGAAGATAACGATGGTTGTTTACCCGCTTTGGATGCGGGAGGTTGCAGGTTCGAGCCCTGCTTCTCAGACTAAAACTGCCCTGTAGTGTATCGGCAACACACAAGACTTTGGTTCTTGGACGATAGGTTCGACTCCTGTCAGGGTAACAACAAAATGCGGAGATGGCGGAATTGGTATACGCGTCTGATTTAGGATCAGGATTTTGAGAGTTCGAGCCTCTCTCTCCGTACAAAAAATAAAAAAAACTCACTACGCAGATTAATTGCGCAGTTGGGTTCAATCTTTGACATGTCGAAAGACAAAAACGCTCTTTGAAAAACACAGATGTTCTAACGAACAAGGAAAGTTCATCTGTTCAAAATACTGCGCACTAGCGCAAAAGAAGTTAAGACTGATAAGTCTTGAGCCCACGATGATGGTTTCAATAATGGCCACATAGTATGATCAAACCCTGTTTGGTGATATGCTGCTCAACCTTATCCCTTAACAACGACGCTGCAGGTCGGAGGTTCGAATCCTCCCCTCAAATGAGGTAGTTCAGTCGGTAAGAATAGCAGCCCATCGGTCGGAGGTTCGAATCCTTCCTTTGTATAGGACAAAGTAACTCAGCTGGTAGAGTCGTGGTTTAATGTGTGCTCAAAACATACATCCCAACAAAAAGGTGATTCCTTGTAAAAAACGTCAAGCTAGGTGTGCAAAGTGGATCAGAGGAAGAGAGTAATTCTCGAGCCTCAACTTAAGATCTTCCAGTAAAGAAGGATACCGTTTCAATGAATGCTAACTCTTTGAACTCCCAAAACTGCTCCAAGTCGAGTAGAAAAGGAACAAAAACAGTTGGCACAAGTGGAAACTCAATTCAATACTCGATTATCGAAAGTGATCGCTTTGCATTCCTTTCTATAGAAAAGTAAATAAGCCGATGCGTCCCGAAAGCAATTGGGAGCATCAAGATTTAATAAATAATAAAATGAAACGAGTTAGAATTAATGTAGGAAAAACAGGAATAGTCTCTAAAAATGGAGATTACAATCGCTTGATCTCAGTAGGATCTCATTGGTTGACTATGAGAGAATCCGTTGTGATCTTCGATAAAGCACAATTGTATGCGTCAGATTCACATTTGAATGTAAAACTCGAAGACGAGAATTTCAGGAAGAATGTAGAAGTCATAGAAGTGGCCGATAATGAAATAGCATTGAGCTATGTAGGGAAAAACTTTTCGGAAGTACTCCGACGAGGACGTTACTTCTACTTTAAGGGCCTTGTTGATATGAAATTTGTGACAATCAACTTGAATGACCCAGAAAGTGCAAATTTGATTGAAAAGTCAATGCTGCGAAACAGTGCTTTGACCCCTTACTTACATGAGTTCAAAATCAATTCAAGCGAAGAAGGGTTGTTGTTCTTCGATGGAAAGTTCGCTCGAGCTTTGACAAAAGGATTATACTTCTTCACACGTGGAATCACGCCAGTGGAAGTATTAAAAATCGACATGCGTCAAATTCAATTGGAGCTTTCTGGACAAGAGATGTTGACAAAAGACAAAGCTGCTTTGCGAATCAATTTTCAAGCGAATTACAGAGTAACGAATGCTCAAAAGGCTTTGCTTGACTCGAAGGATTTTGAAAAGCAATTGTACACCCTTATTCAATTGGGCTTGCGAGAATTCGTGGGAACATTAAGCTTGGATGAATTGCTTTCAGCGAAAGAAAAGGTGTCCGAATACGTATTGGAATTTGCTCGAACGAAAACATCAAACTTAGGTGTAGAATTGTTGACAGCGGGCATTCGTGATATCGTTCTTCCAGGAGAAGTAAAGGACATCATGAATAAAGTGTTGGTGGCTCAGAAAAGTGCCGAGGCGAATACAATAGTTCGAAGAGAGGAAACTGCGGCAACGCGAAGCCTTTTGAATACAGCAAAATTGATGGAAGAAAATGACATGCTCTTCAAATTGAAAGAGATGGAATACATCGAGAAAATTGCGGGGAAAATTGGCGAGGTGACAGTCTCAAGTGGAGGCAAAGTACTCGACCAATTGACGCAAATGTTTTCGAAATAAGAAATGGCGTATCACAGCTCATGGGATTGGCGCGGATTTAAACCCGTGGCAATCCCATTTTGTGTTTTAACAACATCCACCACCAGGCTCACAACTCTCACCTTCAGCAATAGCAGGCATTGCATCAACCGAAGTCAAAGCTTCCAAAAATGCCTCAATCGGC
Organism: Fluviicola sp.; assembly: GCA_002733985.1. Lineage (GTDB taxonomy): Bacteria > Bacteroidota > Bacteroidia > Flavobacteriales_D > Crocinitomicaceae > UBA4466. The sequence goes on from NVXP01000019.1 coordinate 5,142, forward strand.
TGTGCTCCACTAATTCCATATTTATTATTGATAATAAAAAACGGAACTCCAGAAACACCCAGTTTTTGATAATGTGCAATCTCAGCCTGAACACTTTTCCCTATCGATTCATCATTCACGATCTGATCTACTTTTGCCGAATCCCATCCGAAATCAGATAAAATTGAATAAAGAACTTCAGAATCATTCAGAGGAGTTAAATCTTCGAAATATGCCTTCAGAAAACGTTCTTTTAATTCAGCTTTGAAACCTTCTTCGCCAGCAACATGCAATAATTGATGCAAATGAAGCGTATTGAAAGCAGTCCACTTTTCACTGAAATCAAAATTAATTCCTACTCCTTTCCCAGCTTCCGTTAATCGATCAGTCATTTCGGTCATGTTGTCTGTACTCCCAAACTTGTTCGTCAAATATTCATCACGACCAATTCCCTCTTTCGACATCGTTGGATCAAGTTGGTATGGGTGCCAGTTCACTTCAACAGGTGTTCCTTCCCATTTCTCTAATGCAGCTTCAAATCTACGCTTCCCCACATAACACCAAGGACAGGCAACATCGGAAACAATATCTACAGTAATAACTTCTTTACTCATAATCTATCTGTTTTAGAAATCTTGATGCTTCCGCATCGGCTTATTGCAAAATTAGCTGTTTAAAATGATCTTGATCCAATCATCTTGGTTCAGATGTGTTCTTTTAATATCGAAGTGAGATTTTCTTCGCGCCTATTTTCGAGATAGAACGGAGCGAACGATGCAAAGGGAACCATGAAGAGGCACGCAGTGACCCCTGAAGTGGTCGTTGCATCGGAGTGGAGAGAATAGAGAGAAAATCAGCGCAAAGGGCGTTTTTGGATACTTTTTTCGACCATAGAAAAAGTATCAAACAGATTGTGTTAAAATTTGCATTAGCAAGGAATAGTATTTATGACTTGAATTCAGCAGGTTTAAAAACAACTTTTTCTAATTTCACAGTATGAGTGAGAAAAATTCCGCGGAAATCGTTGTTCTAGGAGCACGGACAAATAACCTGAAGGAGGTTGACGTCCGTATTCCGCACAATCAATTTGTCGTAGTTACGGGCGTTTCAGGGTCTGGGAAATCAAGTTTGATATTTGACATTCTCGCCAAGGAAGGGCAGAGGCGATATTTTGAAACGCTTCCATCTTTTTCGAGACAGTTTATTGGGAAATTGAACCAGCCCGATGTCGATACAATTACCGGATTATCTCCTGTCATCGCGATYGGACAAAAAACGRTTGGAATGCATGCRCGATCAACGGTTGGAACRGTTTCCGACATCTATGATTTACTGCGCTTACTGTTTGCTCGAAAAGGAGAAACAACACGATYGATTCAATTGTCGAGATCATTATTTTCTTTCAATACGGAAGTTGGAAGATGCCCGAATTGTGYGGGAATTGGCAAGGAAGAGGAGATCGATTTAGAAAAACTGATCAKTCACCCRGARAAAACGATYCGCGATGGCGCCCTAGCTCCAACTTTACCAAACGGGTATATCATGTATTCTCAAGTGACGATTGATGTGCTCAAYCAGGTGTGTGAAGCGGAGGGGTTTAATGTGGAGATTCCCTGGAATGAACTCACYCCTGAACAACARGATATYGTYCTTTAYGGRAGTAAAAAAATCAAYGTTCCTTTTGGAAAGCACAGCCTTGAATCGCGATTAAAATGGACGGGAATTAAAGCGAAACCACGAGAGGAAGGTTACTACAAAGGAATGATTCCGATTATGTCAGATATTTTGCGGCGTGATCGAAATGCGAACATTCTGAAATACGTTCAGTCGATTACATGCCGAGAATGCAAGGGCGAGAGAATCAATGCAGATGCAAGAAGTGTTACGATTAAGCAAAAGACGATTTCTGAGCTAACAGGATTGGAATTAAACGAACTGAATCAGTGGTTTGGAAAACACGAATGGGATGATGTTTCCAGTTTAATTGTAGATAAAATCATCCAACAAGTAAGCATTTTAAGTGATTTAGGACTCGGTCACTTATCGCTAGATCGAGGGGCGAAAAGCTTGTCTTCGAGCGAAATTCAACGTTTGCGAGTGGCGAATCAGTTAACAAGTTCCCTCAGCGATGTGTTGTACATTTTTGATGAGCCTTCAATTGGCCTACACGGAGAAGAAAATCGTCGGATGATTCACCATCTGAAAGAATTGGTAAGAAACGGGAATTCGGTGATCGTGGTAGAGCATGATTTGGCAACGATTCGACAAGCAGATTGGATTGTTGATGTTGGACCTCAAGCTGGCGTGAATGGAGGAGAAATTCTCTTCAGTGGAACATACCTTGATTTCGAAAAGAAGCGAGATTTACTTAAAACAAGTGCCACATACAAAGCGATTCATGAGTCCAGAGAAAGCATTAAACCACGAGAGATTTTATCCAAGGGTGAGTGTATTGAACTTGTTGGATGTACAAAGAACAACCTGAAGGATTTAAGTATATCATTCCAACTTGGAAGATTAAACGTCGTCAGTGGAAAGTCAGGTTCAGGGAAAACAAGCTTGGCTAAAGGGACATTGATGGAACTCGTGGAGTCAGGTGCTTCCAAAAACGAGTACGTGAGATCAACCAAAAACCTAGATAAAATCAAAAAACTGGTCTATGTTGATCAATCTCCAATTGGAAAGACGCCGCGAAGCAATCCAGCGACGTATTTAGGAATTTCCGATCACATTCGGGATTTGTTTGCCAAGCTTCCATTGTCCAAAGAACGGTCTTATACAAAATCACGCTTTTCCTTCAACAACAAAGGAGGAAGATGTGAGTCGTGTCAAGGAGCAGGGAAAACGCRKATNCGGWWWKCAMWYWYTMRSAMAWRYWGATTTGCTCTGTGGAGAATGCAACGGTCAACGTTTTAACCCCTCAACTTTAGAGGTAAACTACAAGGATAAGTCGATCGCTGAAATCTACGAATTGAGCGTTGATCAAGCCGTTTCGTTTTTTGAGCATGAACGGAAAATTTTGGTGGGAATTAAAACCTTGCAATCAATCGGCTTGGGATATTTGACACTCGGACAATCGTCAACAACACTTTCTGGAGGTGAAGCACAGCGCATAAAAATGGCCAATCAACTTCAAAAGAAAGAAACAGGATCAACACTGTATGTAATCACGGAACCAAGCACGGGACTGCATTATCAAGATGTGAAAACATTACTGGATCTATTCAATCAGATTACAGAGAAAGGAAATACGGTGATTTGCATTGAGCAGGATGAACAGATCATACAGCACAGCGATTGGCACCTTGAATTAGGACCAGAAAGCGGAAAAGAAGGTGGGAATATTGTTTACGAAGGAGTACCGAAGCCAAGTAATTTTGAGACTTCAGTTGTGACGAGTAATTCCTCAAATAGGACAAACGAAATACTATTAAACGGGGTTGAAACCCACAACTTAAAGAACATTAATGTTCGCATTCCAAAGAATCAGATTACGGTTGTCACAGGGTTGTCCGGAAGTGGAAAATCATCCCTCGTATATGACACATTGTTCGCAGAAGCAAATGCACGCTTTTCGGAATCACTTACAACATATAATCGATCACTTATTCATCAAAACAATGAAGCGATTCTTGCTGAGAGCAAAGGCTTGGGGCCGAGCATCGCGATGAGAAGAAAAAGTGGTTCGGGTTCTAATCGATCAACCGTTGGAACCTTATCGGGAATGTATGATTCCATTCGACTGCTTTATGCCCGAATTGGGGAGCAAAATGGTTTGAATTATTCGGCGCAGAGTTTTTCATTTAATCACCACAGTGGAGCATGTGTTTCTTGCGGAGGATTGGGAGTTCAGCTAAAATGTGATCCAGATGCGGTTATTGTGGATCGTGAAGCTTCCCTTTTTGAAGGGGCAATCTCTGACAATAAAGCAGTGAATTACTACGGTGATAAACACGGTCAATTCATAGCAACACTTCAAGTGTTGGCTCACCAAAACAAATGGGATTTAAGCTTGCCATGGAACGGGTTAACTGCTGAACAACAACAGGTGATTCTCTATGGAGGAGATGACACGGAATGGGAAGTTGAATGGACGTACAAAACGAAATCCAAAACGGGAACGCAACAATTGAAAGCGAAATGGCTGGGGTTGTGCAATTATCTCGATGATGAATTTCAACGAAGGTTAACAGCAAAAAACAAACAAGCATTGGACGCAGTGATGCACGAGGTGAAATGTCCAAGCTGTGAAGGAAGTCGATTGAAGAAAGAGCTCTTGGAAACGAAGTTCTTGGGATTGAACATTCACGAATTGACGGAATTACCGATAGCGGAATGCAGCAATTTGCTACAAGAAACCATCTATTTCAACACCTCTCCAGAAGAAAAAATTGCGCAAGCGATAATTCCCGAAGTTCAGCGAAAAATACGACCGATTTTGGATCTTGGCTTGGGGCACTTGAGTATGAATCGCTCGGTGAAAAGTCTATCTGGTGGCGAAACCCAGCGAATAACTCTGGCAGGGCAATTCTCAGCTGATCTTTTTGGTGTGACCTATGTCCTCGATGAACCAACAATTGGATTGGATGCACAGCAAGTAGAAGCCTTGATGAACTTACTGCACGGTCTTGTCGCAAAGGGGAATACTATTGTGGCTGTGGAACACGACAGACAATTCATTCAATCAGCGGATTATATCATTGAAATGGGACCAAATGCGGGAAATGCTGGAGGTCAAGTTGTTTTTCAAGGAACAAGAGCGGCTTTGTCCAAGCACCCAGAAACACTTACGCATCAATTATTAGCGAACACTACCGATTTACAGAACGAATCAACTTTTGCGTCCCGTAAAAACCATGATGCTCTGGTATCAACTCCTTTTGGAGTAACTGGAGCAGTTCAAAACAACCTTAAGAACATTGATGTAACATTCAATTCGGGTCAAATTATTGCCGTTTCAGGAGTTTCAGGGAGTGGTAAGTCGAGCCTAGTTCGAGATGTTCTATTTGAGTCTCACCAAAAGAAAAGACCAGTTGGTTGTTCGTCTGTCTTTGGAATGGAGCAATTTGATGAGGTACTTCTGATTGATCAAAAACCATTTACAGGAAATAGTTTGAGTACAACGGCTTCATTTACTGGAATCTTGGACACGATACGTGGAGAATTTGCAAACTCCAGCGAGGCGAAAAAGGCGGGGTTTAAGAAAGCGGATTTTAGTTATCAGAGTAAGAAAGGAAAGTGTGGAGCTTGTGGCGGACATGGAAAACAGAAAACGAGTTTGGATTTCATGGGTGACGTTTGGACTGAGTGCGATGTTTGCAATGGAAAGAGGTATAACTCTGAAATATTGGTCTGCAAGATCAATGGAAAATCGATTGGGGAAGCATTGCAGATGACTGTAAACGAAGCATTCGTCTTTTTTGAAAACAACGGCCTCAAAAGCGATCTTCAATTGTTGAAAGATGTTGGTGTTGGTCACTTGCAATTAGGTCATAGTGGGAATTTACTTTCTGGAGGGGAGGCTCAGCGTTTGAAATTGGCCAAGGAGCTGATGTCAAAGACACACGGAAATTCCTTGTATCTGTTCGATGAGCCAAGCACAGGATTGCATTATTTGGATGTTTTAAGACTGATCAAGTTGTTCAATCAGCTAGTAAAAGATGGAAATACGGTTCTTTTCATTGAGCACAACTCAACCTTGATTGATAGCGCGAATGGTGTGATAAAACTGGGCCCTGGAAGTGGGATTTTGGGTGGTGAGATAGTTTGAAAGAAGACAATCAACTCTCCGACTTCTTCCCTTTGAAATCAATAAATTGCTCAATACCCTTGATGTGAATATCTCTCTGTGGGAAAGGAATGGCCAAATCATTTTCCTTCAATCGCTTGTAAACATCAATTCGCAAATTAGATTTCACTCGTTCAATAAGAAAGGTTTCCTTCGACCAAAAGAACATTTGGAATTCTAGAGATGATTCACCAAAATTGGCAAAGTGAGTATACGGTTTTGGAGTCTTAGATACTCGGCTGTTGGCTTTCATTGATGCAATCAAGCATTCGTCCACCTTATCAATATCAGAACCATAAGCCACACTAACATCAATGGTAAAACGCACCTGTTCACTGTCATGTGACCAGTTCACCACTTTTTCTGCAAGGAATTTAGAGTTAGGAACGATTATGATTACATCATCCCGCGTTTTTAATTCACAACTTCGGAGGTTAACCTCCATCACTTTTCCAATGACGTTATCAACTTCAATGATATCCCCAATTTTAATGGACCCTTCGAACAGTAAAAATATCCCTGAAACAATATCTCTAAAAATATGCTGAAGCCCCAATCCTAGACCAACAAGTAAAGCTGTTGATCCTAACACTAGGGTTGTTAGGTCAATTCCAACAATCGACAAACTCGCAAGAATACTAATGAACCAAGTAATGTATTTCGTTAGCAAAAAGATGGTCATTCGCCGCTTCACTTGAATTTTGTCCGCGATGAAATTAGGACGGGTCATTAATCGCCTTAATGCGATAATAAATAACCAAGTTCCCAATACGATAAGAATTGAAAAGATGACTTTATCTACATCAATGAAGATCCCCTTGACAATTTCGAATCGCTTATGCATAATTCCACTTAATACCATGTTGCGAAGATAATAGTTTCGTTCGTCCTATTAAGCTTTTCCTTTGTCACCTTTTCCTTCTTTCTTACAATCATCACTGCACTCTTCAGTACATGCATGTGCTTTTTTGTCGTGACCTTCGCATTTCTCGGTGCATTCTTCAGTACAAGCTGACTTATCTTCTGAGCAACATGCTTTTTTACAATCATCCGCACAGGCTTCTTTGTCCTTAACACAGCATTTTTTTGTGCAATCATCGGCACATTCTTTATTTGAGGCAGTTTCGTCAGTTTGTTCAGTTCGGTCTGCTTCATCTGTTGATTCTGTTTCCGCAGAGCACGCGATTAGTGCAACTGAAAGCACAGCAGGAATGAGATATTTAAAAATTTTCATCTGATAGATTTTTAGTTCTATTCTAAAGATATCGATTATTCACTCAAGGAAATGTTAATTGTTTGCATGATTTCTATATCTACGAATTCAGAATTGAACTGACTAAGCGGTAGTTACAGCAATCCAGTTGAGTAATAGGATCAGGGATAATAGTAGATTTTCATTGTACGTTTCAAAGATACGGTAAGACGTATAGTTCTACTTCGCCTTTTTAGGGATATAATTTATTTTTGAATTTTACCATCAACGATGGTCCAGACTTCACTTAAATCTCCATTTAGATCGTACAAATTTAGTGTGCCATTTCCATTGACCAGTGTTCCCTTCTCCATTCGGTTCCCTTCTCCATCAAACACGGATAGAATATCCATTAATTTCCCGTTTTCCCAGAGTCGTACATGATGAAGTTGACCATTAGTATGGTAAATATTCCACTCTCCATCTACTAGGTCGTTCCGGAAACTTCCTAGTTGGATAATTTGGCTATCACTGTTGTATACCTTCCATTTCCCCGTTTTTTTTCCCGACTCCATTCTACCTGTAGCCTGTAGTTGACCGCCTAAAAAATAATACTTCCACGTTCCAGAGCCTTGTCCATCGGTGTATTCACTTTCAATTAGGAGTTTGCCATTAGTGTAGTTTTCTAGCCAGTTTCCCTGTTGTAAATCATTTTCATAGTTTCCTTTACTGAACAATTCTCCATTTTCAAAGTACTCCAGCCATTCTCCTGTTTTACCACTTTCCAAGTAGGCCCCGTCCATTTCTAATTGTCCGTTTTCAAAATAGAATTTCCAATTTCCAAGTTTTAGAATATCACCCTCTTCATTTTCTTCAACACGACCGAATTCTTCTAGTTGTCCATTGATATAATAGATTTTATGTATTCCTGACATATACCCCTCCTCATTATAGGGGAAAACGATGTGCACATTTCCATTTTCGAAGTACTCCGTCCAGAGCCCTACTTCAGTATCTTCGTCAAAGTTGCCTTTTAAACGAACAACCCCGTTTTCATAGTAATGCAACCACTCTCCTTTTTTTGAAGCATAGGAGAATTCAGTGTTGTAGAAATAGTTCCCTTTTTCTTTCAGTTTTCCTGACTCATAATACGCGTTATACGCTCCAGAACGGTCCCCAATTTTATAATTACTGGTACTACTGACGGTTCCACTTTCGTTGTAATACTTGAACAGTCCATCTTTCTTCCCATCGACATAAGGACCAGCCACGGATAGTTTTCCTGTCTTACTATACTTCTTCCATTCACCATTTTTTTCCCCAGCACGATACTCTACTTCTAACCATTTTAACCCGTTTTCATGGTAGTCGATCCACTTTCCTTCGGTCTTACCATTTTCATAGCGTCCCTCCGCAGAAAGGTTTCCATTTTCATGGTAGTACTTCCAATCTCCTACTCTTTTTTGGTCTTTCCAAAAGCCGATGCTTTCCAAAGGGCCGTCAGTCCACTTATCAATCCCAGGATAGTATTTCTTGGATTCTGTTTGGGAATGTACTTCTAGTGTACAAATTAAGGAGAGTAGAAAGAGGATTGAAACACTGATTTTATGGATCATGGGAGGTACATTTTTAGTAAAGTTCAGAATAATAGTTGATTCGTCAAAGCTTCTGATAGGCCAAGAATCGTAGTTGTTTGACACTAAGTGAATTGTCGTGTAAGCCACTTTGGTTCATATGGGGTATATTCCCTTGTTAGTGCTAGCGAATCTTTCAATACATCAATCTGTACATTGTCCGAGGGTCTTTTTCACTTTTCTCTTCAGGTTTGAGGTAAAAGCTTCCTGCGGAGTACCCAATATTGCCGTGAATAACTAAATCTGCTTATATTTGTGCCAAATGATGAATACAAACACATATTATATCTATTGGAACTTTTCAAAAGAAAGGGAACTAGACGTATAATGTGATTAACTCATATATAAAAGCCTGGTTCAATTGAATCAGGCTTTTTTTATGGAATAAAGTGAACAAAATGAAACAACAATTTGAACAGTACACCCAAGAAGATTTCGATGTTTGGGAAACCCTGTCTAGTCGACAAGAAGTGAATTTAAAAGATAAAGCTTGCACGGAGTATTTATCAGCGATTGACGACATGAAAGAAGTACTTTATCCTGGGAGAATCGCAGAGTTTTCGCAATTGAACGATTGGTTTGAAACACGTACAGGCTGGACGATGTATTGCGTTCCGGGTTTAATTCCAGTGGATAAGTTTTTTGAATTGTTGGCCAAGAAACAGTTTTGTTCGTCTACTTGGTTACGAAACATGGAGCAATTGGATTACTTGGAAGAGCCAGATATGTTCCACGATGTTTTTGGGCATGTCCCGTTGTTATCTAACAATGTTTTCTCAGAGTTCATTCATGAATTTGGTAAATTGGGCGTACAGAATATCAAAAATGAAGAACGTCTTATTCAACTACAACGTTTGTACTGGTTTACCATTGAGTTTGGGTTGATTGATCAAAACGGACCGAAAGTATATGGGGCTGGAATCGCTTCATCTTTTGGTGAATCCATATACTCTTTAGACCAGAAAACAGCTAGAGTTCCATTCAATTTGGATGAAGTTCTGACAACATTTTTCGAAACAGATAAAATACAGGAAAAGTACTTTGTGATAGAAAGCATGGAGCAATTATACCAAGCAATAATAGAATTGAAAGCAAGATGGAAATAGAGAACTGGGAGAATACAGGAAAAGAATTGGTGCGTGAATGGGTGTTTGATAATCAGACAGAATTAGCGGAATTTGTGTTGATCGTTGCACGCTTTTCAGATGAGGTGAACCACCATGCTGATATGGAAATTAAGGAATGCCGAAAGTTGAGAGTATGTATCACTACGCATGATGAAAGCGGACTTACAGAATTGGATTACAAATGGGCACTTGGTCTAAATGGGCACATAAAAACGAAGTCGACGTGAAACGTCAAGAAATGATAAGCACGAAAAAAGGGAGAACAAATCGTCCTCCCTTTCCTGCTAAATTTAGCTAATTCTAGACACAAAATTCTTTGTACGCTTCTGATAAGTTATCAGCAATCATTTGCGCTGTTCCTCCTTCAATGTGGTGTCTTTCTAAGAAATGAACCAATTTACCGTCTTTGAACAAGGCAATAGATGGTGAAGATGGAGGGTAAGGAAGGAAATATTTACGTGCTTGGCTTGTTGCTTCGCCATCAACGCCAGCGAAAACTGTTCCAAGAGCAGTTGGTGTAACATCACTGTTTAAAGACAACTTAACTCCAGGGCGTAAATTTCCTGCTGCACATCCGCAAACTGAATTCACGACTAGCAACAATGTTCCTTCTGTATTTTTTATGATTTCATCAACGTCTGAAGGTGCTGTTAACTGCGAAAAACCTACGCTCGTTAAATCTTCCTTCATTGGTTGAACTAATTCTGCTGGATACATATTGATCTATGTTTAATATTTATAGTACAAAAGTACAAATTATCTTCCTGGGTAGTAACGTTCAATGTGGACTTCTGGATCAAGTTCTTTTCCATCAATAAGCCAATCTGAAAACTCTTGAGACAATAGCGGGCAAAGCATGTAACCTTTTGACCCGAGTCCATTGAATACATGGTAGTTTTTATGCTCGGGATGTGTTCCAATAAATGGACGTCGATCTTTGGAACCTGGACGAATGCCTGCCTGATGACTTAGTACTTCAACTTCTTCATCAATTATATAGGAGAGATTCTGCAAAATTTCTGCTTTCCCCTCTTCTGTGATGTCCAATGATGTATTGTTCCAATCAATGGTTGAGCCAATTTTAAACTGTTTATCTCCCATTGGAAGATTGAAACACTTGCGGTTCAATGATTCGTTTTCTGGCAATTTCTCCGAACGTATAGTCAACACTTCACCCTTTGTTGGGTTGATGGGTAAAAAGGAAAACCATGGATTGTTCATGCCGAGATAACCTTCGCAAAAAACAATGTCATCATAGCTTGAACCTTGATAACGTGTGTCCAACAATTTCGCGTAATCGAATGCTTCGTCAAGTATCGTTCCTTTTTGGAAGATGAGTTTCTTCGTTGCGTTCAAGAACGTATCTGGAGTTACGGTAAAGGCATTTTTGATTCTACCTGAACCAAATTGATTGATGCACTGGTCGTAATTATCATCCGAATCCTCCAATGGAGTCATATATTGGGTAAATGATTCGTTGTGCTGTTTTTTGATCCATAATTCCCGCTCGTGCTCTGTGGAAAATAACCGTCGAAGTGGAAGCTTTTGAAAGAACGATGAGTTCGTTTCGACCTCAATGGAAGTATAAAAATCAATCAAGGAAGGTACGAATTCATCTACACGCCATCCTTTTGTCATGCGTCGGAACACAAGTGGATTCATTATTCCAGCTGCAATCAAGGAACTAGCATTTTTTCCATTGTCTACAAGGGTCACATCAACACCTTTACGAAGTAATTGGATCGCAACACATACACCAGATAATCCAGCGCCAACAACAAGGATTTTTTTAGGGCTTGACATACTCAAAAATTCAAAAAGTAAATAAAAAACGAAGTTTTAAAGAATGAACGGGGAGTTCAGTTTACTTCTTTTTTTTCTTTTCAGGAGTAACGAGACTTTTAGTTTTAACCTGACCGTTCACTTTAATTCCCGCCTCTTCTGGAGTCTGGCTTCTATTTACTGTTAGGCTGTCAGATTGTGTCTCTGTACTTGTTTTTGCAGTAGTTTCAGATGTTGATTTAGATGAAGCACACGCCTGTAAAACAACAAAGATCAATAGATAAGAGGCATATTTTAATTTCATCATTTCATTCTTTTGATTGTATCAAAAGTAGTCATTATTAGCTCAACGTTGTGGTGTGGAGGGGTGTCCAAAGCGGAGAAGTTTGGTACAGTATGCTTGGGTTTAAGTACCTTAGAGCTTTCAAACTACTCATACATGCGTCTTGTTTTCGTTATTGCTCTACTCTTAATCCCTGTTTCTGTATTTAGTCAAACAGTGGGAACCTTGTTAAATGAAGCTGAAACAAGTGAGGGCTTCACATTATTTCACCCCCTAAGTTTTGACACTACATACCTTATCAACAATTGCGGTGAAAGAATCAATCAATGGCCTAGTAATTTGCCTAACGGTGGGTTCGCAGGACTCAAGTCGAATGGAAACTTGGTGAAGTCCCTTAAGTTTTCAGGTGCAGGTACTTTTACTGGAGGAGGAATTACTGGTCGCATCGTTGAACAAGATTGGTCTGGGGCAGTAATTTGGGAGTATTCACTTGCTGATTCCAATTATCACCTACATCACGATGTTCATATTTTACCGAATGAAAATTTACTTGTTATTGCATGGGAAAAGAAAAGTGTTTCGGAATGTATTGCTGCTGGTAGGGATACCAACAATATCCCAAGTGAAGGTTTGTGGCCCTGTGTGGTTTTTGAAGTGGAACCGGTCGGTAATTTTTCATCCGTAGTTTGGGAGTGGCATTCGTGGGATCACCTAGTGCAAGATTTTGATCCAACAAAAGCAAATTACGGTGATTTACTCTTGAACAAATCTCGGATTGATGTCAATAAAGGAAATCCGAACAATGGTCCAGATTGGATTCACCTCAACGGAATGGACTACAACGAAGATTTGGATATGATCGTGTTAAGTTCACCCATGCTCAACGAAATTTTCATTATTGATCATAGTACTTCATCCGCAGAAGCATCATCTAACAGTGGTGGACTCTCTGGACAAGGAGGAGATTTATTGTGGCGATGGGGAAATCCAGTCAACTATAATGGAGGAGTCACAGCAGATCAGCAATTGTATTTTCAGCATGACCCACAATGGGTGGATCGAGGAACAATGTATACGAACATGATCAGTGTTTTCAGTAATCAGGAAGTCGTGAATTCTACGGATGTTTCAAAAGTGAAAATTATTGAATTTCCATTTGATTCAATTAACTATACCTTTCCTGTGATGAACAACGCGTACTTGCCGGAAACGTCATTTTTTGAATATCAATTAGCAGACAGTTTATTTTCTGCTCATATTAGTGGGGTACAGGTTCAGGAAAACAACAACATTCTTATTGCGGCGGGAAATCAGTCGACCTACATTGAAATTGATACAAGTTCGCAGATAGTTTGGAGCTATTTGGCACCAATTAAGACAAACGGACAAATCGCTTCACAAGGTGAAACAGGCTTGTTCCTAAAGCGCTTGTTTCAACCAAAGAAGTATCCAGTTGATTTTTCAGGGTTTGTTGGTCACGACACTTCGCCATCATCACCCATTGAACAAAACCCATCGCCATGTGTAAGTACAGTTTCCTTAGAAGAGGTTAACGCAAATGAGATTTCTGTTTTTCCAAATCCAGCAACGGATCAACTAATTATTGAATCGTCGTCTAATGATCTTTTGAGTGCACGGTTATATTCTGCGAGTGGAACTTTGGTGAAAGAATTCAAAGTTAGCAAGGGTCAAAATCACCTTTCAATCAAGTGGTTAAACAGTGGAATATTTTACTTAAATGTTGAGTCAAAATGGATTAAAGTGATTGTGAATTGATATAATTGTTGACTATCCATTGGAATATCCTTAAATTCGTTAAAACTTACACAGTCGAATTACAGTCAAAACTTGAAGGCTGTATAGATTAGAAAAATGAACTTATGAAAAAACTACTACTTAAAACATCATTGATGTTTTGTATTTCTCTCCTTTGGGTAAATACTTCAAACGCACAAATTTTCTTTAATGAAGACTTTCAAGGTACCATGGGTGCCAATGGTCTACCAACAAGCTGGACAGAGTCAGGATTTGCTACCGATGGGATTTACGATGTCGGAGATGCCGCTATGGCGAACAGCGCTGGTTATTGGCCAGTACCAGCACATACACTTTTCGCGCAATCAAATGATGATGCTTGTAACTGTGATAAATCAGAGGATCGATTGATCTTACCAGTTCAAGATTTTTCTATGTTTACAGGAGGAGTAGAATTGATTGCCGATTTTTACATGGATGGTAATTATTCAGCTACTGGATTTATTGAAGTAAGTACAGATGCTGGAGGAACTTGGACAGTTATTCACACCATGGTTGCTAATGCAGCGGCTTGGCAAGATAATTTTGTACAGCCTTTGAATGCATATGTTGGTATGTCAGGTGTATTAATTGCATTTAGATATAACGATCAAAGTGCATGGTCATCTGGTTTAGCTGTTGATAATGTTCGTTTAAACGAAACTGTGGCATCTGCTTCTTTGGATATTACTGCTTCTTTTGAAGAATACACGTTAATTCCATTATTGCAAACAACTGCAATGGATTTGAACGCAGACGTTGCAAGCACAGGAACAGATCCTGTTGCTGATGCAGTTTTAACAGCAAACGTTTACCTTGCTCCTGATTTCGTAACACCAGTATTTACAGGTACTAGTTTTGCAACACCAATCGCAGCAGGAGCCAATGCAGTATTAAGTGCTGGATCTTTTACTCCAAGTATAGCTGGAGATTACCTGTTTGAATATATTGCAACATCAACAGTTTCGATTGATGACACCTTAAATTTCTCATTCGGCGTAACAAATGAATATTATGCTCGTGACAATGGAATTATTACTGTAAACCTTGGTTTAGGAGCAGGTACTCAAGGAACTCTTGGAAGTAACTATTCGCTAGTTAATGATGCAATTTTAGATTCAGTATCCTTTTTCATGACTCCTGGAGTTGCAGGACTTGGAGATACAATTGAAGTAGTAATTGGAACAGTTGTAGCATCTGTACCTACTGGAGTAAACATTGGTTCTTCTGGTATATACGTTTTAACTGCTGCTGATACCATGGCAACAGGAACATTCATTACTTTACCTATCGTTGATGGTACAGGGAATCCTCTACTATTAGTTGCTGGTGATTATTTTGTTGGTGTTGAAGAGTTTTTGACTACTGACAATTACGGTCTTGCAATGACGTCAGGAATTCTTACAGCACAGACTTCTTATGGATCAATTAATAATGGAGTTTATTCTGAGTTAGCACTTCTTGGATTTGATAATACACCAATTATTCGCCCTGCGTTTAGTTGTGTACCATTTATGGCGACTGATGTTCAAGCATCATGTGGAGCGTTTACATGGATTGATGGTAATACGTATTCAACATCGAATAACACGGCAACATTTGCTGTAGCAAACCCAGGTGCTTGTGATAGTGTTTACACATTAGACTTGACAGTTACACCACTTACAGCAACTGATGTTCAAACTTCATGTGGAGATTACGTTTGGATCGATGGTAATACGTATACAGCTTCAACTGACTCTGCGACATTCGTAGTATCAACAGGGGCATGTGATACTTTAATTACATTGGACTTGACATTAACGTCAATTGATGTGACAACAACTACTGTTGGTGAAACGATTACTTCTAATGATGCAACTGCAACATACCAATGGATTGATTGTGCTACAAACACTGATATTGCTGGAGAAACAAGTCAAGCGTTCACAGCTACAGTAGATGGAGATTATGCAGTTGTTTTAACGAACGGAACGTGTAGTGATACTTCAGCATGTGAGACAGTTAGTGTTATTGGTTTGGATGAAGATCTAATTTCAATCGGAATGAAACCGAATCCAACGAACAATAACATTACAATCTCATTTAATGCAGGTAATGCTTCATTAACTGTTTGTGATGCACAAGGAAAAGTAATTATTGATGGTAAAGACATCGTTTCTGAAGAAATGATCAATTTACAAGATGTGGAGAAAGGAATTTACTTCTTCCACTTTGTAATCAACGGTCAAGAATCAGTTTACCGTGTGGTAAAAAACTAATTGATTTAGTTTCAATATAGAAAAGGGCTGTCAGTAATGACAGCCCTTTTTTTATTCAACAAAAATCCTTGTTACACCGAAGTATAACAAGGATTAAATACCTCTATGTTTTTAGGCTTAGTTTTTATTAATGTTGGATGCTCCAGAAGTATTGATTTGCGTAATCACAGGATCACCTTTGTAGTTCAATGTGCTAGCTCCCGACAATTCAACACTCATTGAATTCAGGATCGTTAAGTAAGCGTTACTTGCCCCTGATAATTTTATATCAAGTGTTTCAATTTCGAACTCATATTTTCGAATCGTACTTGCTCCAGATAGTTCAACGAATGCTTCGAGTGCTGTTCCGTTAATTTTTGCTTTTGAGGCTCCACTCATTTCAATATCTCCATGTGCAATGTTCACTTCTCCCTCGAACTCACTCGCTCCTGATGCGTCAAGCTCAAATTCAGTTGAATTCAAAGCATTGTTTAAGATGACATTTGACGCTCCTGACAATGAAAATTCATTTAGTTCCGCTGTGGTGATGTGGATTTTAATAGAATTATTCCAAGAAATATTCTTGTTGTGCTTAAAATGAACTTTCAGTTTTCCCGAAACAACATTTACCTCGATGAACTCGTGTAAATTTTCCGGAGCTTCAACAGTAATTAATTCTTGTGTTGCTGAATACGTTACGTCAACCTCAAATGCGTCTTGTACATCTAATTCAGTAAAATTGGAAACGGTACGAACTTCTGTTGTAATAGTACTTGAACCTTTTATTTTATTGCAACTTGTACTTACAGTGGCCAAAACAGCCAAGGAAAGGATGAAAGCAATTTTTCTCATAATGATCTTTTTAGTGTTTATATCCTTATGACAATCGAATGTGCATGCTACCCCTATGCCGAAGTAAAACTTTTTAGAAAAAACGCAATGCGAGGTGTCCTCCTGCCCATAATTGTAGGTTGTTACCGTTTTCAGAATAGCTATAAAGACTATATGGAGCGAGCGAATTAAAGTCGTTTCCAGGGAAGAATGAATCTTCGGCAACCAAAGCATTAAACGACGGACCAACGGCAATTGCAAAAACCGGTGAGAGCTGCCATTGAAAGGACAAGGTAAATTTGGCCAAACCATTTGGTCTTAGAATAGCAGTTTGGCGTTGGAGATGCATTGCTTGTAAGTCAAAGAAGACACTTGTTTTTCCCGTGACGGCAATAGAAGTTCCTACACCGTAACCCAATCCGAAGGTTGGATTTTCACCTTCGAAGCGAACGCCTCCAATAAATGAATTATAGAATTGTTTCACGCCAGTTTTAAAAGCAAGATTTGCTTGGAATACTTCGTTCGTTGAAACCTCGAGCTGGTGCAGTCCCGTTTTTGAGTAACTAAAGAAACCGACTGGAATACCATCAATTGATTTACTGATGTTGATTAAACCAATTTGAGCACCTTCTATATGATCAGCGACGTTCATAATTCCAGCGACTTGGGCGCCAATTAATGTTTCTTCTGACTTATTAAAAACTCCCGCGAACTGTCCTCCAATTGAACTTTTGTAGGAGTAATTTCCTATTCCTGCGAATTGTGCTCCGGTGAAGCCATCTACAAAATTGACGACTCCAGCGGATTGGGCTCCAATCACTTCGCCTTTTGTGATGTTTGTAATGCCGGCAAATTGTATTCCGTGCACATCTGATTTGTTGATGTTTGTCACTCCAGCGAGTTGTATGCCCTGTTGATGTC
This sequence comes from Fluviicola sp., assembly GCA_002733985.1. Classification (GTDB taxonomy): domain Bacteria; phylum Bacteroidota; class Bacteroidia; order Flavobacteriales_D; family Crocinitomicaceae; genus UBA4466. The sequence goes on from NVXP01000019.1 coordinate 22,713, forward strand.
CGCCAACTTTATTGAAAACACCTGCTATCTGGATATAACTAACAGAATCCCAATCGAGGTTAAATACACCACCAATTTCTAAAATGCGAACACCACCGTTGAACCCTCCAATCGTGTTGAACGAATAATCCACTGTGGTTTTTCCGCTTAATTTACCGTTGGACCCAACATATGGAACGAGAGAAACCTGTGTTTTTCGCTGAAGTTGATCCGAGAAGTTGTTGAATTTCGATTTTTGCTCTTCTGACGGCATAAATCGTTGAAACCAATTGAATTTAGCGTTTTCTTCTATGGTTTCTGAGGTTGAATCTTCAACTACAGGTAGTGCTTCCAGCTTGATATTGTAGACAGAAGTCCCTGATTGTGCCCATTGAATTGTCGTGTCTCGATATCCTTGTTTCTTCACAATGATCAACGGGTTTTCGGTGTTTTTCAATGTCAATGTGTAATAACCATAGGTATTTGAGCTTGCCGAAGCTAGGGTAACCGAATCGTATAAAGTGGCATAGGGAATGGTCTCGCCAGATTCTTTATTTGAGATATAACCACTCAGTAAAACGGTTTTTTCATCTGAAGTACTTTGCTCGCGTAAAATAATGTAGTTTCCTCTTTCTTTATAGGTAATTTTTCCAGCGAAGAGATCGTCTAAAACCGCACGCGTAGTTTTGTTCGAGTATGTCCGCGTGAGCTGCAAGTTTCCTTCGATCAGATCTGTGCGATACGCAAATAAGTAATCGCCTTGAACTTCCATCAATTTTAAGGTTTCTTTTAGCGTAGTTCCATTGAGGTCGAGCGTCACTTTTCGTTCCAATGATGGAGTTGTTTCTTGCGCCAAACCAAATCCATAAAACCCAATTATGACGACTATTGCGAGGATATTATTGACAACTTTCTCCATAAATCTCGATTGTTTTTTTGTTTTGGACAATGTTGATATCCATTAATTCTGATATGATGTCAAGGATCGTTGCGAGTTCTTCGTTTTTGAAGGTCACACTCACGGTGCATTTTTCCAATACAGGGTTTTTGATCTCAATTTTTCGTTTGAAAAAGGCGCTCAATATTTCAGTGACCTCGGAAAGCGTGGTTCCGTCAAATTCAAACACCACGTCTTGTCTTGCTGTCGGAGTTCCATATTCTTTAATCACTTTCTGACTAATTAAATAGAATGCACTGTCTCCTTTTTCAAGGGCAAGTTTCTGTCCATTGATGTTCAGTTCAACAACTCCTTCATCGACAGATACTTTTACCGTATCGCCCAGTTGCTTCACATGGAAAATTGTTCCTAGATCATAGATCTCGAGATCACCAACAGAGAGTATAAATGGATTGTTCTCATCGTGAACGACTTCAAATGAACCACTTCCTTCCAAATTTAATGACCGATTATTTTTATTGAACCCCTTTGGAATAGTCAGTTTACTTCCAGGTTGAAGGGTCACTTTCGAATCGTCTTTCAAGGTGTAATAGGAAACATTCGTAGATGCATAAATGATGTTTTCACGATCTGCAATGTCTTCTTTTGTTGTTTTTTTATTCGTTACGATCTGTGTTTGATCTTTAGGGGTGAAAACCTGTGTTACAACAACCAATACAACAATTGCTGCGGCGATTGATGTGATGAAAAAGGGTTTTTTCCAAAGAGGAATCACGTTGGATTTCGTGTCAATTCCATTCTCAATTACTTTCCAAGCACTTCCTTTTGATCTTGAAGCGTAACTCTTTGTTCCGTATGAGGCAGCGTGCGTTTTTTCCAACTTGTGGAAATAATCGATGTTCTCGGAGTGATCGTTTTTCCAATCTTCCAATCGAATTGCTTCTTCTGGGCTCGCCTCACCATTTAAATAGCTGACGATTAGTGCGTCTATTTCTTCTCTCGTGTTCAGCATGGAATATTCAATACAAGGGTTAATATTAAAAGAGGGAGGTAATCCTTCAACTCTTCACGCATGATTCGCAGTGCTTTTCCTACTTGGTTTTCGACTGTTTTGGGAGAAATATCCATCTGTTTAGCGATTTCTTTGTAAGACAATTGTTCGCTTCTACTTAAATGAAATACTTCTCGGCACTTTTCAGGTAAAACCATCATAGCCTCATCAATTCTTGCTTGGAGCTCGTTCGTTACAAGTTGATTACTTGTATTATCGCTCGAGGGCAATGAACAGTTTTGGACTAGGTTTTCATCGCTTCTTGGCATGCGCTGTATTCTTTTTTGTTCATTGAGGCTCATGTTGAAAGCGGATCGAAAGAGGTAGGACCGGATATTTTCAATTTCTCCAATACTGCTTCGTTTCTCCCAAAGCTTGATGAATAATTGCTGTACAACATCTTCCGCCACATCTTGATCCTTGAGAATCGAGAAGGTATACCGACATAATTCGTCGTAATGTGCTTTGAACAGGGTGTTTAATACAGCCGTATTAATTTCAAGTACTTCAGTCATTCGTTTTCTATGAGCGCTACGTATTTAAAGAGAAGACAACACAAAGTTATACTTACCCCTACGTAAGTGGAAACTTTTTTAAGATTTCATGAAGATTGTTGAAATAGAATGGGAATTCTGCGATGGATTGGAAACGATTTATTAATGCTTGTAGGCATTTGATGCTCCTGATGTACTTAGTCGTTTGATTGAAGGATCGCCCTTGTAATTCAATGAACTTGCACCAGAAAGTTCGCCATTTATAGTTTTTATACTAGTGATAGTAGCAGAGCTTGCTCCAGAGAGATCAATGTTTAAATTGTCAACCTTGAAATCATAGTCGTTTAAGTGACTTGCTCCTGAAAGGTCAAGATCAGCAGTCGTAGCAGTTCCGAATAGATCAATGTTAGCCGCGCCACTAAGTTCGATAGTTGCTTTTTCAACATCAACTTCGCCTTTGAAAGATGCTGCCCCAGAGGACTCAACAGTAAAGTTGTCATCGTTTAAGGAATTATTCAAGGTAATCGAAGATGCACCAGATAAGTTGAAGTCATTTAACTTCGCCGTTTTAATGTGAACTTTAATAGCGCACGTTGATGTGATACTCGTTTTCGAGTCGAATTGAATTTTCAGTGTTCCAGACTTCACCTTCAGCTCAATGTATTTTTGTAAATTATCTGGAGCCTCTACAGTAACACTTTCTTCATTCGAATAGGTAACATCAACTTGAAATATACTTTCAACGTCAATTTTGGTAAAGTCGGAAACGGTTCTTGTTTCAGTTGTAACATGTTTTGTGGCAACCACACTCTTTGAACCACTCCAATTTGACATAGAATATGCAACTACGGCAATAGCAATAATGGCTAGAAGTACAGGAATCTTTTTCATGACGAACGATTAACGAGTTGGTTTTAACAATTGAAAAGTACTAATTTTTATCTAAATGCACTTATGTAATCGCCAAGGTAACGACACTAATTCGTGCAGATGGGTGTTTTTCAAGAATAGCGGATGCAATAACCTCAATAGTGGATCCAGTTGTGATTACATCATCTACTAGTACGATGTGCTTGTACTTTTTGATTGATTCATTGATCTTAAATGTTGATTGAATTGAAGCCCAACGGTCAAATTTGGACTTTTTGGTTTGAGATACGCCGTGTTGAACACGTTTCACAGATCGAGTATCTATTAGAGCACCAAGCTCTTGTGTAATTCCTAAAGCAAGTGCTTCACTTTGGTTGTACCCTCGGGTAAATTCTTTCTTCGGATGAAGTGGAACAGGAATAAACACATCCACATCATCGAAGCTGCTGTTCATTTTAATACGCTTGGCTATTTCCCTCCCAAAATAGTGTCCCACTGCTGGATTATTCTTGTATTTCAACTGAAAAAGTACCTTTTGAGTCGTTTTTGCTTTTTCAAAGAAAAAGAGTGCAAATGTTTTTTCTAGCGAAATTCGTCCCCAGAAGATTTTATCCATTGAAGTTGGTTCATCCGAAAGATGAAAATTCGTTTCAGTGAAATTCATCGTGCAAATGGAACAAATAGAGTTTTCCGCACGTGTTAATTCACCCTCACAAGAGAGGCATTTTTGAGGAAAGATTAAGTGGCGAATATCGTTAAGAATCCCGCCACGTTTGATGAACGAAGTTGATCTCATATTTTTTCAATGGAAAGGTGCTTATTCTATGAACAATTCATTGTTCAAAATAAGAAAAATATTCACTTGACATAGGGGCGGAATTCCGTTAATTTTATATAACGCACCTATAACCGTTGGATTAGAAGGGCTTACGACGAACGACTTGAATTTATCGATGAAATGCATTTCAGTCTCTGTGAATATCTTTGAATCTTATGTTGATAAAAAAGTTAATGGTTGATCTCAAAGGGTTTCAGTGCGTGAATGTTAATAACGTTGAAAAATTGTGGAATTTTTTAGTTGCGAGATGGCAGATTTTTGACAACTTTTGTAGTCCCGACTTGAAGGAGCAAACTGGTCTCAATCTTCAGTGTTTTAAGTAGGGGGAAAATCGAGCTTTACGGAGTAAAAAAATCAAAAGATAAACGTTTTTTGACAGGACTTCGTTTCGCTAAAAATTTGAAAAGAATGGCACAAGTAGAACCAATTTTGGAACCAAACAACAATCGTTTTGTTCTGTTTCCAATCCAGCACGACGACATTTGGTCGTTTTACAAAAAGGCAGAAGCTAGTTTTTGGACGGCTGAAGAAATCGATCTTCAAGCTGATCTTATTGATTGGGAGAATAAGCTGAACGATAATGAACGTCACTTTGTAAAGCACATATTGGCATTTTTTGCGGCATCTGATGGTATCGTAAATGAAAACCTGGCTGAAAACTTCTTGTCTGAAGTTCAATACACTGAAGCGAAATTTTTCTACGGATTTCAAATCGCAATGGAGAATGTTCACTCAGAAACATATTCATTGTTGATTGATACATATATCAAAGACACAAAAGAGAAAGAGCATTTGTTCAACGCAATCGATACACTTGATTGTGTACGTAAGAAAGCGGATTGGGCTTTGCGTTGGATCGAAGAAGGAAGCTTCGCTGAGCGTTTGGTTGCATTCGCTGCTGTTGAAGGAATTTTCTTCTCAGGTTCGTTCTGTTCAATCTTCTGGTTAAAGAAACGTGGATTGATGCCAGGACTGTCATTCTCAAATGAGCTGATTTCTCGTGATGAAGGACTACACTGTGATTTCGCTTGTTTACTCTACAATAATTACGTTGTAAACAAAATGACCAAAGATGAAATTAAATCAATCATCCTTGATGCTGTTGCCATTGAAAAAGATTTTATCCTAGATGCACTCCCAGTGAAATTGATCGGAATGAATAGCGATCTAATGTCACAATACATAGAATTCGTTGCAGATCGTTTGCTCCAAGAGCTTGGAAACCCGAAAGAATTTAACGTTTCAAACCCATTCGACTTCATGGATATGATTTCGATTCAAGGAAAAACGAATTTCTTCGAAAAGCGTGTTGGTGAATATCAAAAAGCAGGTGTTTTGAATAATGACGGGGCACAGAATTTTAGTCTCGACGAAGACTTTTAAATACCTCCCATCGACTTGTTGATGGACATAAACAAAAAATTAGAACACTAGAAACACCAAAAATTAGCTCGCCCATGTACGTAGAGAAAAGAGACGGAAGAAAAGAAGCAGTAAAATTTGATAAAATTACGGCACGCATCGCTAAGATGTGTTATGGACTTGATCCATTGGTATCACCAGAAGCAGTTGCAATGAAGGTGATCGAAGGTTTATTTGATGGAGTAACTACAACTCAATTGGATAACCTAGCAGCCGAAGTTGCAGCAGCAAAAACAATTGATCACCCAGATTACGCATTACTTGCATCGCGCATTGCAGTGTCGAATCTACACAAAGAAACAAAGAAGACATGGTCTGACGTAATTACAGACATGTACGAATACATTGATCCTAAAACTGGTCAGAATGCATCATTGATTGCAGATGATGTGTATGCAGTTATTCAAGAAAACAAAGACAAGCTAGATTCAAGTATTATTTATGATCGCGATTTCCGATACGATTACTTCGGATTCAAAACATTGACGCGTTCTTACCTAATGAAATTGGAAGGCGAAATCGTTGAGCGTCCACAGCACATGTTAATGCGTGTTTCTGTTGGTATTCACAAGGGTGATATTGATGCAGTGATTAAAACATACAACTTGATGTCTGAAGGTTGGTTTACACATGCTACACCAACGTTATTTAACTCAGGTACTCCAAAACCACAAATGTCATCTTGTTTCTTGTTAACAATGAAAGAAGATAGCATTGAAGGAATTTATGACACATTGAAATCATGTGCACAGATTTCTCAATCAGCTGGAGGAATTGGATTGTCTATTCACGATGTACGTGCTAAAGGATCATACATCAAAGGAACGAACGGAGAATCAAACGGTATTGTACCAATGCTTCGTGTATTTAACGATACTGCTCGTTACGTTGATCAAGGTGGAGGAAAACGAAAAGGATCTTTCGCGATTTATATCGAGCCTTGGCATGCAGACGTATTCGACTTCTTGGATTTGAAAAAGAATCACGGAAAAGAAGAGCAACGCGCAAGAGATTTATTCTACGCATTGTGGATTCCAGATTTGTTCATGAAACGTGTGAAAGAAAACGGAGATTGGACATTGATGTGCCCGCACGAATGTCCAGGTCTTTCCGATACGCACGGTGCCGAGTTCGAAGCATTGTACACGAAGTACGAATCAGAAGGAAAAGGAAGAAAAACAATCAAGGCACAAGACTTGTGGTTCAAGATTTTGGAATCACAAATTGAGACTGGAACGCCATACATGTTGTACAAAGATGCGGTGAATGCGAAATCGAACCAAAAAAACTTGGGTACGATTAAGTCATCGAACTTGTGTACAGAAATCATGGAATATACCGCTCCAGATGAGGTAGCAGTATGTAACTTGGCTTCATTGGCATTGCCGAAATACGTAAAAGAAGATAAAACGTTTGATCACCAACGTTTATTCGATGTAACGTACCAAGCGACATTGAACTTGAACAAAATCATTGACGGAAACTTCTACCCAGTAGAAGAAGCACGTAAATCAAACATGCGTCACCGTCCAATCGGTCTTGGAGTTCAAGGATTAGCAGATACGTTTATCACAATGGGCTTCCCTTTCGAATCGGAAGATGCGCGTGCGTTGAACAGAGAAATCTTTGAAACGATGTATTATGCATCAATGACTGCATCGAAAGATCTTGCAAAAGTAGAAGGAGCATACGAAACGTTTAAAGGTTCACCAGTATCGAATGGAGAATTCCAATTCGATATGTGGGATGTTACTCCAACAGATCGTTGGGAGTGGGATGTGTTGAAAGAAGAAGTGAAAGAGCACGGAGTACGTAACTCATTGTTATTAGCGCCAATGCCAACAGCTTCAACTGCACAAATCCTTGGAAACAACGAATGCTTCGAACCATATACATCGAATGTTTACACACGTCGAGTATTGTCAGGTGAGTTCATCATTGTAAACAAGCACTTATTGAAAGATTTGGTTCGTGAAGGATTATGGACGAAAAGTATGCGTGCAAAGATTATGACGGAGAATGGATCGGTTCAAAACATCGATGAAGTTCCTCAAGTATTAAAAGATTTGTACAAAACAGCATGGGAAATTTCTCAAAAAGCAATCATTGAACAAGCAGCTGATCGTGGAGCATACATTTGCCAATCACAATCATTGAACATCTTCATGGAAAATGCAAACTTCGGGAAACTGACGTCAATGCACTTCTACGGATGGGAAAAAGGATTGAAAACAGGAATGTATTACCTCCGTACGAAAGCAGCAACAGATGCGATCAAGTTCACGATCGAGAAAGATGTTGTTGAAGAACCAACTGCGAAGTCATTGGAAGAAGTAGAAGCAGATGTAGCATGTTCATTGGATGATCCAGACGACTGCGAAGCTTGCGGAAGCTAGAAAGAGCAACAAACAACAACAAATAAATAAACCTGTATCACAGAGAGTAGTGCCATTCGAAGTAATACAACAAAAAAGCCTAAGTTTCGACTTAGGCTTTTTTGATTTATGGTGCCCAGCCTGAAATAGGTTGACAAGACATCAGAGCTGTTTAAAGTTATTGATCAATCCACTTTTCCATTTATTGGGATACCTCAGTACAATTTAACTCGCCTGATACCACTAACAAATCGTGCTGTGAAACATGAAAAAGCAAGTCATATAACTGCTTCTTAGACAATTCGCTGAGTCTAAGATTCCCATACATTGATGTATAGTATTCAGGGTTTTCATTCTTCCATTCCGTCAAATAGTATTTTATTCGAACAGGAATTATATTTAAAGTACTCATGATTTAATCCAGTTTAAAAATGAATTAGTAGTAGCCTTTTCTTCAGGTTTAACACCCTCAAAAGGAGTGGTGTTTTTAACGAGTGCTCGAAAATACTCCGAAAACATGTAGGCAGATATTTCATTTGGATGATCAAGGCCTCTCTCCACAGGAAATGACTTTGAGTAGTGGTTGAAATCGTCAAGATTCATTGAGATCACCTTACCTGATTCATCCCGTTTTAGGACATACTCGCCATCTATCAGAACAACAGAGTATACTTGATCATCAAAGTCTTTTCCCATCACAGGGATATTTCCCCCATCTTTAAGAACTGTTCGAATCCAATAAAAAGTAGTGCTGTCACTGTCATTTGGAATTAACCATTCGGCCATTGGTGCGTCTGGATTTGACACCTGTTTGACTACTATCGAGCTATCTGGAATTACCTGAGCACGGTGAAAGTTCCAGTACTCAGTATACAATTCGATAAACTTACTTTTATAGGTACGTTGTAAGGAATGCAGTTGTTCATGGACCAAAAGAGAACCAAAATTACTTATTAAGTTTAGCGCATCCTCTTCAGTCATGTTTTGACTCCAACCTGCTTTTAAATGGTCGATGTGCTTTTGACTAAGAATGATGAACGTTCCTCTGGTATGAGCGAACCCACCACATAACCAGTCTTCGACTTTTATAAACCTCCAAGGATGATTTGCCATCATTCCGATGTTGTTTTCAATCAATATTTTATTGATTTCAGTTACAACAAACGTTATGCATTCTTTTTCATCAAGGCTAAATTCTGTTACGGCCATTGAGAACTTCTCTTTAGCGTATTCTCTGGCAGTATTGACGTCCGTATACGGTACTACCGAGTTTGTAAAGGCAGAAATCTCTCTCAATTGTAAAATTGAGAAGTAGGGTTCAAACGTTTCATCTAAAATGGCTTTCTCACCTTTTGATTTGGATAGAAATTCTATTCTTTCATGAACAAGCGGACTTTTATGCACGATGCCAATTTGATAATCATTGAGACTATTCATGGGATCGATTCTTTCAAAATACTCGCCATCGCCTTGAATATTCGGAATTGAGTCGGGTACATTTGGATCATCTACTGCGTGGTTTAATGAAAGGTTGTGACCAACTTCATGAGCGATTACAAATGCTTGCATGAACGTTAAATCATCATTTTTTACCCCCGTTTCTTCTCCTAAGGTTATAAAAGTGATATCACCGCCGAACATTCCTCTTCCCAGAGGCCCCTTCTGTCCGTCTACGGCATTTACGAAGAACATGTTCACGATATCATTCTGTCCACGTAGAATCCCTTTTTGCTTTGCGTCGATGACTATTTTGTCCAGATTGATTAACCCATCTCGAGCCTGAGTACTGTTATAGAATATTGGTTCTAGAAAATGAAAATCAACCCCGGCTTTCGAATAAGCCCTGTCAACCAAATCCTCAGGTATGGCCATCGATGCTGGGTCAGTTCCTTCATCACTTTGAACAACAATGGGCTGAACAATAAGTACAAAGGGCTGTAATTCAAACTCCTCCTGTGCTCTGCATAAATTTGAGCTCAAAATAAGTGTAAGCAGAAAGGACAGAAATATTGTTTGATTCATAAAAGCAGTTGAATTATTGAACGACTAACCTTTCAGTTTTTTTATTTCCATTAGAAGTATAATAATTGACAAAGTACATGCCAGCGTCTAAAGGACGTATGTCTAGTGTAGTTGTTGCTTTAGGATCCAGTATTTTTTTAGATACGATCTCTCCGGCAATGTTGATGATTACAATTCTACATTCTTCTGTAGTGTTATTCAGTAATTTAATGGTTTCAGTTGCAGGATTCGGATAGAGTGAAAAAGTTGCTTTTTCTTCATGTGCGCGTATACCAAGGGTATTTGTGTAGTTCAAAAGAAAAGAAACCGTATCCCCTCGATCTATATCATTGGAATCATAAACATAGATTTCAATCAATCCAGTTCCATAATTAAGTCCAGCTGTAACGGAAAGTTTAAAGAATCCTTGTTGTCCATCTTGTGCCTCTACCAAAGAAATTGGACCCATTGTTGATGTTGCAGGAATCGCAGGATAACAAGCTCCATAATCACACATGGCGTAACTCCAAGTAGATGGAATACTATTTGAAATTAACTCCCATTTATATTGTATCGCTTCTGGAGTAGGCGTGGTTAAATAAATTGAGAAATCTTGTGAGTTTTCACCTATTATTTGATCTACCCTGTGCTGTACTGGTGAGTAAACAAGGTTCTGTGACCATGAATTCACTGAAAAAAGGACAATGAATATAACGGTATTTAAAGCTGATTTCATATGGGTCTTTTATCGTGAGATTATTCAGTATTACTACTGAATTACGATCTGCTGTATGCTTATTCCTTCCTCATTCTTAATTCGTAAGTGGTAGCTTCCTTTCGGTAATGCGATTAATGAAATAGTATTCATTGTCTCCGATAATGTTCCGTTTAGAACAACTTTTCCTGAAAGATCGATTAAATTATATTCTTGCTCTCCTTTAATGCCATCAATAGTAATCTCATTTGTAGTCGGATTTGGATATGCGTTTAGTCTTGATAGACCTGCATTTGGTGACAGTGAAACAGTTAATGCATCTTTATCTTCGCTATTTAATACCTTGTAAACATTTCCATTCTTTTGCCAAATGACAGCAACAACTTCCATGTGATTTGTGTTCCACGATGGGTTGATATTCGAAGTGAAACTAACATCGTAAGTTGCCCCTGAGGTAGCGGAACTCGCTTCAATTAATTCTCCCCACATCCCAGAGTTTCCATCCATAATTGGTCCTCTAGATACTCTTTCGTGAACCACCGACTGATAACCAGTTCCCGTACTTTGGTCTGCGACTATTTCATTTTCTAGTAAGAACACATTTACATAAAACTCACCAGTTGCATTCTCAAAGAACTTGGTCGTGGTAGAAACGGTTACGGAATTCCCGGTAAAAACAGCATTGAAAGCGATATTTGCCACAATTGTAGAATCGAATTGGGCATTGGCAAAGTCCATTATGCTGTTAAGTGAAGGAGGCCAATCTTGTATTTTTGTTCCATCAACATTGTAAGCTGGGATTCCCCCACCGCCATTAATTTCATTGTGAAAATCACCTGAATATGGATCTCCTATTGTACTGGAGGAAACATGTGCATTGATGAATACAATGGAATCGCTATATGTACTGTAAATACTGTCCGTGATCCATAAATATTCACCACAGGGCGTGCACCAAGTGGCTGTAGTTTTTATCAATAGAGGTTTCTTTTGAAAAGGAACGTTCAGTGTTYGTGACGTCGATGTATTGATTGCTCCGAAGAGCGAAATAAGGAAAATAAATAATTTCATAACAGTTTAATTTATTTGGAGTTTTACTTAAAAAGAGATTCTCAACATTTCAGAGAATTGTATTATTGAATGAGTAGTGGTGAAGTAGTATTTGATAAGCTATCAGTGATCCTTACAAAGTAAAACCCAGGGTTTAAGCCTTCAAGATTTATTTGAGCGGTACCTGCAAATGATTTATTTGGGGCAGCAACAACCTTTCCGTTTGGATCAGTTATTAACACCGTAAACGTTGATTCATTGAAATGTTCAATAATGACAGTTCCTGTGCTTGGGTTAGGATAAATCTTAGTGCGTGTCAATAGCTCTTGATTCTCAATCCCATTCGTTTGACCAACTTTAAAGGGAACTTTCAATTCGTAACCAAAATCTACATCCTCAGAAATGATGTTTCCTGCCGCATCGTAGAATATAAAATACCCATTTTCTTCGCCAGAATTGGACTGACCTGAACCTGTTGTCCAATCAACAAATCCATTTCCTGTAGCATCACTAATAATGAATTCATAACAACCATCAGCTAGATTAAAGTCATAGTTGTAAAGTGTAAATTCTTGCCAATCTGATGTTCCTGCTTGATCTATGATATTCCCTTGGTCATCAATAATTTTCCATTCCGTGTAGAACGGGGCGAAACCGTCAGTTTTAACTTCCAAAGATGGAGTGCTTCCAATTATTACAGAATGCGTGAAGAGCTGAGAAATCATGTCATTGCTTAAATCTTCATCAGTTAGCCCATTTGGGTTTGAAATAGTTGCTTCTAAAGTTACAGCGGGAGCGGAGGTAAAAGTGATTTGAGATAATTGAATGTCTTCTTGTTCAAAAGAAGCAAGGTTTCCTGTCCAGTTAAATGAGTTAGAAGCTCCAGCAATGGAATAATCAATTGTTGCGCTTTGTAGAATAGCTGTTCCTGAGTTTCTAATTCTAATCATTGGACTCATTGACTCTCCACAATATTTATCCGTATCGAAGTAAATACGATCAACCATTGCATCATTCGTATATGAATTGTCCGCTAAGGAAATTTTTGCTGCTTGCAGTACTTCTTTGGTAACTGAGTTTTGTACAAAAACAACCGCTGAAAGATAATCTCTATCCCAACTAGGATCCATTGTAAACGATTCGCTAATAATTACTGAACTAGAAGACATGAAATCAAAACTAGTACCGTTGTAATTTGCGAGCATTTTTCTGTTTACATCATATAGTACTGATTCAGTCAACCAGTTTTGATCAATGTTTGTTTCAGTAATTGCGATCATCAACTTTAAGTTTGATCCTGCTGCAGATTCTTCCGTAATTGTTGAGTTCAAGGAAATATTTCCATTTCCGTTATCCGTAAAAGACAGAGTCAAACTAACAGGAGATAGTTCGGCCATTTCGTTGTTGTAATGATCCAAATACTGTTGGGAATTATTGAAAATAGGAATGTGTTCTCCCCCAAAAATGGTAGTTGGATATCCAGTGATGTCTGAAGCGTAATAAGTATGTCGACCTTGAGAGTCTGAATTATTGTATTCAGGAATACTGTAATAACCAGTTTGATAACTGATCACAGCAATTTGTGCATTTTGGTTGTCAATTAAATCGTGAATTTGATGAACAGCTTCAGGACAAGCACCGCAATTAACACCTGAAAACTTCTCAACGAGGACTAAGTTTTTTGGAACTTGAGCTTGTACATTAACGACCGTTAAAAGAAATAGAATTACCGTTAACTTGAATTTAAGAATGAAGGGCTTCATAATTTTGATGTTTAATTGTTTAGAGTAACAAACATCAAAAAAAACTACTGATCACCCAATTTTAGTGCTATGACAAACGGTGACACCCTAGATATTAGTCAGATTTTATTTAGAAATTCGATCAAACCATCCTTCGGTAATAACTCAAATTTCTTCCGAAGACGGTTTCTACGTTTATTGACCGAGTTGGGTAAAATATTTAATATTTGAGAAATTTCATTCGTTGATAAACCAATTCTTAGATAAGAGCAAACCTTAATTTCATCATCAGTAAGTATTGGATATTTTTCATACAAGGTTTTGAAAAAACCAGTATGAATTTGCTCAAAATGCAGTTTAAAATTATTCCAGTCATTCTCGATACTTTGACTAAGTCGAAGCTCTTGAATGATTTTTTTAGAATCTTGGTGCTGTTCGATTTCAGGATTATCTTTAATCAAATCATGTATTCGATTTAACACATCATTTTTGTTAACCACATTCATTGCTGTTGTGGTGAGTTCTTTATTTTTTTGATGAATTTCCAATTGGTGCTTTTCTTTCATCAATTGATTTTCATTTTCCTGATTTAGGGCTCTCATGACTGAAATTTCTTTTTCACGCTCAATGAGCTTATTGCGTTGTTTGAGTGATTGGTTCTTTTGTCGGGAGATCCATATAATTAGCAATAGTATAAGGGCTCCTGCCGAGAACAGAATTATTTGAATACGCCGTTGCTTTTTAACCAGTGCTACTTCTTGTTCAATGATTTTCTTTTCTTTCTCAAGAGATTGCTCATGCTCTCTTATTTTAAACCTAGCTTCTGTTTCAAAACCATGTCTCTCTCTTTCTCTTCTGTATAGTTGCTCGGTGATCACTAATAGTTGATCGGAGGCCATCAATGATGAATCGACTAATTTCAAATCGTTGTACAACAAAACCAGGTTTGGGAGAAGTTTTGTTAGTGCTAATAAGTCATCACAATTAGTGTGTATGGCAATTCCCTTGTTGTATTTCACCAAAGCTTCTTTAAAATCTCCGTTTTTTTGAAGAAACTTACCAAAATGAAAAAGTGAAGCCCCCAATGATGTGCAGGATGAACGTTCTTTTTCGCCATAATACACGGCCATTTCAAAACAATATTGAGCGGAATCTCGACGGTTTAATTCGGAATAAATAATTCCTTTATTAAGATAAGCAATGGAGAGATTTTGGTCCTCTTGGTTTGCACGTTTTATTTTTATCGCCCTATTGTAAAAGCTCAAGGCTGTAGTGAAGTCATTTCGAAGTCTGTAAATTTCACCGACATTAATTAAGTTGTTGGAGTAGAAATTTAAATCCTTGTGCTGGGAACCATATTCCATTGCCTTTAACCAATATTTCTCCGCTTGTTTATAGTCCTGCTTGTTGTAATATGTTCCAGCAATCTCATGCCATGAATGAGCAAGTGATTTGATATCGCCAATGCTCGTAAATGTTTTTTCTGAAAGATTTAAAAAGTGAAGTGACTTTTCGGGGTCATTTAGTTGATTGTAATATTCACCTAATTCAAGATAGAATGAACCAAGATCGGCTAATGAATTACCTTTTTTTAAGTGATCTATGCGTTCTTCTATTGTAACAAGAACAAGATCATAATCTCTATTACGGTAGTGTTTTTTTATGTCCGAAATGGACGAATGCGTCAAATCTTGAGAATATGAGAATGGCGTAACTACCAAATATAAAAAGACAATTAAAAAGGTGTTACGCATGTCACAGTCATTTTTCAATAGGTGGATTTCTTATTTAATACACACTTTAAACGAAATCCTAGCGAAGATACTAACTCCCAGAGACTGGATAAAACAAAAACGGGGAGGAGTGAGTTATTCCTGAAATAATACATTGTCCACCCTTCATAAAACAAAAACAAGCCTCTCCAGACGGAGAAGCTTGTTTTTGTTTTAGCTACTTTGAATACAGCAGATCCATATTTTTAACTAGCTTGATAAGGTGCCGATTAAAACTAGAAATTTATTTCGTCACCAACATTTCCAGTTGCAAATTCTGTAGAGTATTTAGTCATTAATTCTCCCATTGATGTTGCTAAACGAAGGTCTGTAGCCATTTGACCAGACCAATGAGCACCGATGTTAGACCAATCAGTAGCAGTTAACCCATACTCTTGCAGTATACTTTGTGCATCTTTACCTTGCGAAGCACCGGCATTTTGATGACACATTATTTTTATATAAAGCTCAAAATCTTGCTTTACTTTTTCAGCTGAATCATTATCATTAGAGGGTGCAGAAGAAGTAGACGCACTTGAGCTTGCAAATTTTCCAATGTCAGAGTTAACAAAAGCATCACCATATACTTTCATAATCGCGTGAGTGGTATCYTGTGCCATACGAGCATTCCATTCKGCRGATACTTCATCCCAGATTGGTTTTTCTGTACCGACTATACTTAGAACTTCTTCTAAGCCCATTCCGTTAGTTAATTTCGCATTAGCCGCTGCCCAAGTATCTATGTCGATTCCTTTAATAGGATCTAATAGCCCACCTGCTTGAGCTGCATCAACAGCCTCATTCATTTTAGCATCTAATGCCTCGTTTGTTTTCGTGAGCGCTGCTTCAGCTTCACCATATGCTTCAGCTTCTGAAGATTTATATACCTCTACCGCCCATAAAAGATGTTTTTCCTCAGTAAAATTATGCTTCGCTATTTCGCTGTTGAAATTAGTAGGGTCGCTTTCTTTTAATGCCGCAATTCCATTTAATAAAGTCTTTGCCTCTTCGAATTTCATGTTTTCAACAGACTCAGGCAACTTAAATTTCTGTAAATAACCATATCTCTTAATTCCAGACCTTAAACCATTGAGATTAATCCAATGCGGTTCACTTAAATCAGGTTTATATGGCCATACATCAGATAATTCATTTTCATCAATATCAGGAAAAGACATGTCAGCACAAGGCCAAGTTGTGTGATCGTATTGACTCCAATCCATCCGATCCATTACCATTAAATAGTCGTCAAAATAATCTTCTTTTTTTTGACCCTTGACATTTTTGTATAAATGATTCATTCCACTCATAATTACTTTTTTTAAATTAAAACTGTGATAATATTTCTTGTTTTTTTGCTTTAAATTCTTGTTCGTCAATTAGTTCAGCCTCAAATAATTTTTTCAACTTCATCAATTTTCCGGTCAGGTCATCGGTACCTTCATTCCCTTGGGCTGGATTATTTTGTGGTGCTTGTTGCTGATTGTTTTGGTCAGACATCATGTTACCCAGTACTTGGCCCATTCCTAATCCTGCTCCCATTTGCATGCCCATGGCTCCACCACCTTCATTTTTAGCCATATCTCGCATGGCTTCCATTTTTTGGTAGTCAGCATAACTAACTCCCAACTCTTTCATGGCTTGAGCTTCAGCGCTCATATCTGCAATCCTTCCTATTCTAGTTTGAGTAGCATCATCAAAGCTTGTTCCTTCTATTCTAAAGTCTAATAACTCAAAACCTAAATCTTTGAAAATACTATCACAGGCATTTTTGGAAGCTGTAGCGATATCATTTCTGTGTTTATCAATTTCTGAATAACCAAATGAGGCATTAGCTAAATAATCACTTATAGGCTGTGTTATTCGCGACAGTATAATCTTCTGTATTTCTTTTACTTTATATTTTTCAGCACCGGCAATCACATTAGTAAAAAATTCACGTGCATTAATAATTTTGAACGATGAATTTCCAAAGGCACTAAGCCCTACAGGAAACTTATATACTGGATCATTGTAAGTGATTGGTGAAGGTGTGCCCCAACGGATATTCTGCATTTCCGCTCTTCTATAATAATAGATGCCCACTTTATGCTGAGAATCAAAATTGAACATCACTTTTTTAATCGAAGTCCAAAAGGGAATATTATCAGTTGTTAGGTTATACATCCCTTCTTCCTCAAAAACGCCCTCTACTTTACCCTCATAAACAAAAAGACAGCCCTGTCCAGGTCCAACGATTAGTTTAGAAGCATTTTTAATCTCATCTCCATGATCCGTCCATTTTTCGAATAGCATATCCGGGCTTGGATCCGTCCATTCTATAACTGAACGTAATTGTTTGTTTAAAAAATCGGACATAATTAGTGTTTTTAATTAGTTGTATTTTCTTAGGAACTCCAATTTGGCTTCCAAATCTTTTTCATATCGTTCCTGATAATCAGGAATTATTTCTACTCTTTTTTCTAGGTAATCAACGACCTGATTTTTATACAGCTCAAGGAGTTGCTCTTTGGAATAGACTTCTTGGTCTAGTGCATAGTTCTTAAATAGTGCTTCATCGTATTTTAATTCATTTGGCAAGGCAGCTTCCTTAGCCAGTGCGTCGACACCGAAATGTTCAAGGTTTCTCACCTTGGTTCCAGGTTCAAATGTATTTACGGTTTGGCAATAATCACATGTCACATAATAGGATCGAAAAAAGTTATCCTTAATAGATAAAGGTGCTTTACACTGTGAACAACAAAAGTCTTTAGCTAATATATCTTTAGCGACTTCAAAAAGTCGCTTAGCAGCTTTAGCAAATAACTCAATTTCGTTAACTTTTAATGAATTCTCTAAGCTATGGCGCAACTGATACCCCTTCATTCTTTCCGCAATAAATTTCGCAGATTCGTAATTCAATTTTTTGCCTAGAAAGGTGTCTTCAACCTTATCTTCCCATGTCTCATCAATTTTATAGATTAAATTAGATGCCTGGATACTGATTCCCCGCCATGCATTTTGAAATGTAGTGGTCTCCATATCTGTTTGTTCAAATAAGGGTATCAAAGCCACTTGGGCTTTTTCCATCAAAGCATCAAATGTTTCTTCGATTTTGTTAAGAAATAACTCCCATCGTTCTTGTGTTTCTTGAAAAGACATGATATTCAATTGTTCTAATAAAATTCATTACTGCAATAATCACAGTATTTTAAATCCGTCTCTGCTGGTCGTGCAGCCCCACAATTTTTACACTTTTTCGTTTCAATACCAGAATTGGTATCATCATACTTTTTAGTACTGGAAAGTGCATTCGCTAAAATGTCATCAAGAAAATTTTTTGGTTGTTCGTTGGAATCGTCGCACGTTCCCTCTTTTGAATCCTTTTCAGTCATGGTTAAGTAAATTATTCTGAAGGGTAAAAGTAAAAAAAATATGGTGGTTTGCAACTGGACTTGCAACAAAGAACTGAACACTAGGTTAATATCAGGCTGTTTTTTTAGAATACCCAATCGATCTTCCTGTGCCCCAATTTTATCAAAACAGCTATCAATTGATTGTCGTTTTAGGTTGACTTGATCCTTCGTTCTGTCTGTTAGTTTTGTGAAAATTAGTAAAACATTCAAGCCTTGAAAGTGGTGATTGGGTTGGAGTAAAATGAATGATTCTCTCCAAGCTTAAAAAGCAGCTTCGATAAACCCCTAATTCACTTCTGAATTGAAAAATTTGAATTTCACAAAGTCAAAGGCGCATTTAGAAAACTCATGAAGAAATGTCAGAGTCCATATTCTACATTTGATTAGAATATAGATCGGCCATCTATTCATAATTACATCATACTTAGTAAATAACCACGTTTGTAAAGTTTTAATCTGAACGATAGTGGCTCTAATTTTTTCAAAAAATAACGTAACCAATATGAAACAAAAAAAAATATTAGTTGGATTGTGCTTATCACTTTTCAGCGTAACATCACCAACATTTGCTCAAGGATGGAAAACAGATATCAACTTTATGGATGCAGGGAATGGGGTTAGTAGCCAAATCTACAAAGGAGTTATTGACGAAGATGACCATACGTATTTGCTCATGGAAACTAGAGACGTGAACGGTTACCGGAATACTATTCGTGAGTTTTTACCAGACGGCAGCTCTGGATTTATAAATGAAATTGCTTTGGGACCTGTACCCAATTATGGTATACAAAGCCATTTTGGTGGCGGAATTGATACCGACGATAATTTCATTTTCTATACAGATGAAATACATCCTACTGGTTCTGCAGGTTTTGGATCGGTAGACATCAAAGTAATTGAAAAAGCAAATCCTGGGGCATTTTATACTTCAATTGGCGCCATTCTTGGCGATTTTTATGTGACGGAACTAATTGTAAAAAATGACGCTCTGTATGTTTATGGTTTTACCGAAGGAAATACGGGGCCAGTTGAATTCGTCGATCCGGGCCAGGCAAGTGTATTCCTTACGCAGAATGTTGGAACGGTAGGAACTCCTTTTTTGGCGAAGTATGATTTGAGTGGTGGAGTCGGTTCTCATCTTGATTTGTTGTGGGCAAAGAGTATATATACCACAGGTACGGCAAGGTCTACTGTTATGGAAGTAGACGATGCTGATCGTGTTTATTTAGGAGCAGGAGTTGTAAATGGCGCTCAAATTATGAATACCTCATCGATCATTGCTTTTAATACAGGAGCTAGATCAGCAGGGTCAATTATTCGTTTGGATGCCAATGGAAATTTCGATGCTACATTTACACCTGTAGTTATTTCTACTCCAACAGTAAGCAATTCGAATTTAGCATTTTTCGAACAGAGTATAGACGACATCGAGTTAGAGGCAAGCACCAACTCTATCTATTTTACAACAAAAGAGGGTTTGTATTGTCATGCGACGAATACAAATTCATTAAAATGGCAGTCGACTTTAACGAATGGTTTCAGTATGCGTCTCGCTGTTAGTGAATGTGATGAATTGTATGTAGCTGGTATTGAACTCACCTTGACCCCAACGGGGAATTTCGATGATTCGTATTATTTTGCTCAATCGTATGATAAGTCGAATGGGAGCATATTACCTACGCTGTCCTCTCGGACTTATGGAAATGGTGCACATTCAGATGGAGAGGTCATTCTAATCCAATCAGATGGAGATAAAGTAATTGCAGCTGATTACGAGGTGAATTCTTCAATTGCTATAGATTATAACCTTTCGAATTGGACGAGTAGTCCAACTTTTCCTGTAAAACCGTTTCATGACTATTCAATTCGCGGTTCTTTTGTAGGTATTTATGACGATGGAGTTGCTGGTAAACTCATTAATGATTTTGAAATTCAGAACGCAGCAGGGGTAGCAACTTCAGTGTTCTATTGTGATGATGCTATCTTTTTCAATGGTTTAGCTTCTAAAAACGAAACCAACCATTTTATAGGATTCAATAAACGATTAATCGGAAGTACAGGTGCGTTTACTTGGCACGGTAACTTGAATTGGTTAGGAGGGCCTGCAGGTATTTCTGATCTTGTTGATTTAGCGAGTAACGCAAGTCAACCGTTTTCATTTCCTACTGGTTATGAATACGAAATAAAATTGGCTGTTGGCAATGAATGCATTGGATGGTTGGAAGAAACTCAGACTTTCAGAGTTGAAAAACGTGTGATTAGTGGTAGTTTTTCTTCTCTCCTTAACGCTCCCTATGTCAATACCAATGGAGATCTGGTTTTTGATTTGGATTTAACTGCAAGTGAAACGGACAATACATTAGAACACAGGTGGTTTTTCTTTAAAGAAAACGCGAACGGAACGTATACTTTTATTCAGTATGTAAATTGGGACGTAGCGCATCAAACGTATACGTATAACGAGCTTGCTCACGGTACACTTTACCGTGTCATTCATTATGTACGCGATCCTTCTGGATGTGCTGATGAGCAAGGAGCGGTGCATTATGTAGGTCAATCGAAATCCGGGATTGCAGCAAGCGGGTCGGGAATAATTTCGGCTCAATTGCAGGCTGAACTAAATGAATACCTTGTGTCCCTTGACCAAAATGATGCCCTTAGTGTAGAGGAAGTAATTGCTACTGGGGTAGAATTCACACTTTATCCAAACCCTACACAAAATTTGGTTGTAGTAGATAATGCCAATGGAGGAGACGCTGTTTTCACATTACTTAGTACAGATGGACGTTTAATTGAACAGCTGAATATAGCTGCTGCAAGTAAAGGAACAATTGATTTAACAGAATTACCAGATGGCTTCTATATTGTGCGCATGTTGTATGCTAACAAAACGATTGCAATCAAACGTTTGGTAAAGCAGTAGTAATGTTTTTGAAGTAAAAAAAGAGAATTGAATGTAAATTTGGAAGTGCTGATAATTAGTGACTTTCAAACCAGTCAATCAAAGAGATGAAACAAAAAACTCCCTTGAATGTAATGTTTAAGGGAGTTTTCAATTCTTAGTAACCCGAGCGTCTTTAGTTCAAACTATTTAACGGTGATATCAAAGGTGTTCAGCGTAAAGAGGTAACTGTTACACGGTCTCAGAAGCAATGATACAATGCCGGTATTGAAAAAAGTAAAGTTAAACCGATACTAATGTGCTTTGCTTGTCAAAGGATTCGATAATTGTTTTGCGGTGATTCTCGCCCCATGCGTACAAAGCCAAAATAACAGGTTCACACGTTTTACCATATTCAGTAATGGCATATTCAACTGTGGCTGGTCTGGTTTCTATAACTGTTTTGGTCAGTAATAAGTTTACCTGGAGGTCCTTTAATTCCTTCGATAACATTTTAGGCGTAATTCCCTCAACTGTTCTAAGCAAATCCTGAAAGCCTAACTTTTCATAATGTATCAAGACTGCGATGATCTTGATTTTCCATTTCCCCCTAAATACATCCATTGCATCCGCTACGGCCCGAAAATTTCTATCACACTCTTTATTCTTATCGTCTTCCATCCTATTGTTTATTGGTCGTATACAAATGTATACTATAGAAAGTATACCTCGAAGTATCAAAAGTATACTATTGACACTAAATTTGCAAGTACAATAGATATAATTATGAAGAATCAAACTTTAGTAATAGGCGGAACAGGAACGATCGGTTCATCCGTGATTGAACTCCTAAAAGAGAATAATGTCGACTTTAAAGTCATGGTGCGAAACGAAGAGAAATCGGAAGAGCTAAAAGCTAAAGGGCTTTCTACTGTGATCGGTACTCTTGGGGGAGAACAATCATTAAGTGACGTACTGGTGGATGTTCATACGATTTTCTTACTTACGAGCTCAAGTCCGAGTTTATTTGATCAGCATAAAAGCTTAATTGACCATGCAGTTGAAGCAGGAGTGCGAAAAATAGTACGTTTATCTGCCTTACCTGCTGAAACCAATCCACATGTGCCCATGTATTCTTTACACCGTAAAGCAGACGACTATTTAGTAGCAAGCGGTCTTGAATATGTGATTTTGCGACCATCATATTTCCTACAGAACTTCCTTTTCTCAGCACCATATATTAAGGGTAATAACATGTTTGCAGCCTATTTTGGGAATACTAAAGTTCCGATGGTAGACACAAGGGATATTGCACAAGCAGCTTATGTTGGACTTACATCAAACGATGTCAACAATACAATTCAAACCATAACAGGTGAAAAATCAATCAGTTTTACTGATGTTGCAGAGGTTATGTCAAAACAGCTTGGTAAGACGGTCAATTATGTACCATTATCATACGAAGACCAAAAAGCTGGATTTATTGCCGCTGGTGTTGATGAATGGACTGTTGATAGTTCTCTTCAACTAATTAAAGAATGGGGAGAAGTAGCAGAACATTTACCCAGCCATGATTTTGAAAAAATGACAGGCGCGGCACCAAAAAGTATCGAAGAGTTTGTAAGTGATTTCACACCTTATTTTCAATAATAGACATAGTATGGAAAAGCATATTGCAAGGTGCCAATGCGGAAATGTAAACGTTGAATGTGTTGGTGAATCTAAATACGTCGGAATGTGTAGTTGTGACGATTGTCAAAGAAGGACAGGTTCAGCATTCAGTTTGACGTCATGGTTTGATAAATCAAATGTAAAGATTACTGGCAAGGTGCATGTATACTCACTTACAGAGCACAACGGCATTGAAACCAATTATAGTTTTTGTCCAAATTGTAGTTCTACGGTCTTTTTTGAGATCCCTCGTAACCCAAGCGGTTTAGGTGTTTCCGTAGGTTGTTTCACTGACCAAAACTTTGCTCAGCCTACTGTTAGTTTCTATGAGGCTAAACGCCTTCCTTGGATCGTGGTTCCCAAAGGAATTAATCGTGTGATTGCAGAAGGGGGAAGTGAAAAGGTTAGTGATTAGGTGACATAAGCCTTCGCATCAGTTCAAACCACTTAAAATTTGCTGAAGCACCTGATTTAATGAGTTTTCAGTTAAAAACAGCCACCCCAATCAGGAGTGGCTGTTGTTGTGATCTTGTGCGTCCTTGGTCCGAACCTTTAATTGATAAGGTTCACCGTTAAACGACAATTCAATGGGGCTTGGCTGTACAAAGGATTATTTGTTTTAAATCATTAAACGAATTTTTGATAATTTTTTTGTTGCACATGTCTGATTTTATTGATTCCACTGAATAGGAAGGAATTGCTTTTTGAATCACTTCTGAAAATTTTTGAGGGTGAGCGGTACCCAAGAAAATTCCGACGGTATTTTCGTTCAAATGTTGAGACAGCGCCAATTTGCCAATAGCACCATGTGGGTCTAACAAATAGTCATTATCTCTATAGCATTGTTTGATTTCCTGTAATAACTGTTCATTACTAAAACTATGCGCCGAAATGGTTTCATTTATGGGTTTTGGATCATCGCGGAATAAATGTATAATCCGTTCAATATTACTCGGGTTTCCAACATCCATTGCATTGGCGTATGTAGGAACGGATAATTTTTCCTCATAGGTTCCCGTATTCAAATACGTTAGAAAAGTATCATTTGCATTTAAAGCCGCAACAAAATGAAAAATTGGAAGACCCATTTTTTGAGCCATCAACCCCGCCGTAATGTTTCCTAAATTTCCCGAAGGAACCGAAACAATCAATTTTTTTCCTCTTAGCTGTCCTTTAAGTTGTTTGTAGGCAAAAAAGTAATAGAGCATTTGGGGTAATAAGCGCGCTACGTTTATCGAATTGGCTGTACTAATTGAAACTTGAGAAATCAATTCGTCATCGTTGAATGCCTCCTTCACTAATTTCTGACAATCGTCAAACGTGCCATCAACTTCAATTGCATCAATATTTCCCCCCAAGCTCGTCATTTGATATTCTTGATAGGGAGTAACTTTTCCTTTTGGGAACAAAATTTTAACGGTTACTCCAGGAACATTATAGAAGCCGTTTGCCACAGCGCTTCCGGTATCACCTGATGTAGCAACTAATACGATAAGGTTTTCTTTCTTGTTTGAATAAAAATGCGATAGAACTCTTGACATAAACCGAGCTCCAACATCTTTAAATGCCTGTGTAGGTCCATGAAACAATTCCAATGCAAAAAGATTCTCTTGCACTTCTACAACAGGCATAGGAAAAGATAATGTTTCGGAAATAATTTGCCTCAATTGCTGATCCGATAAGGAATCCTTCACAAATGGTTTTAGAACCTCAAAGGCGATTTCATGATCGTTGAATGTTTCAATATTTTCATAAAAGGATGATGGGAGTTGAGGAATATCTTCAGGAATGTACAATCCCTTATTATTACTGAGTCCATTGATGACAGCTTCCTTAAAAGAAACACGCTCCTTATTTTTTCTTGTACTAATGTAATTCATACGATCATTTTATTAGTCTAGCTCCGCTATTCTTGATTAGGGCATTCGTATACGTCTGTGTTTCTAAATTTGCAGCGTCACACACCTCTTTTAGAGCCATTAAAACTTGGTTCGTATTTTCTATTCCTTCAGTAATAGCAAAAACTGAAGGTCCTGAACCCGAAATACCAAAGGCCAGTGCATTGTGTTTTAATGATGCGGCTTTCATTTCGTTAAACTGAGGAATCAGCAAACTTCGCATCGGCTCAATAATTAAATCCTGCATTGAATAAGAAAAACGTTCTAGATTATTGTCATATAAACTTGAAATGAATGCACCCATTAATCCTATTTGTCTGCTTACTGTCTCCAAGGGAATATTCTTCTTTAGAATTTTTCGTGAATCAGATGTATTGATCTTAATTTTCGGAAACAATGTAACGGCAAAAAGATTATCGATAATTGGGAGTTCAATTATATTGTTTGGATCATTGCTATTCGCCAAAACGAATCCACCCAGAATAGATGGTGCTACATTATCAATATGTGCACTTCCGCAAGCAATACGTTCTCCTTCCGCCGCGAAAACGATTAACTCTTTTTTGCCAAATGGGTTCCCAACTAAACTGTTATATCCAAATGCTGCAGCTGCACTACTCGCGCTGCTAGATCCCAAACCACTTCCTGAGTCGAACCCTTTTAAAATGGAAATATCCACACCGCGGAATTCACCTAAATTTTCTTGCATGGCACGAATTACTACAGAACAGCAATTTTTTTCTGATTCCATGGGAAGTTCTGCACCATTTTTAATGTGAATGATTCTGTTTTCTTCGGTTCCATTAATGGTCAATTCTACTTCATCTCCAATGCCATTTAGTGAGAGACCTAATACGTCATAGCCCACGTTGAAGTTTGCAATTGTTGCAGGGGCAAATGCTTTTGTTGAATTCATAATTATCGATTTATAATGAACATTAAATCTGCAAAAACACCGCTTGCAGTTACGCTTGCACCAGCACCAGCACCTTTGATAACAAGAGGTTCGTTATCGTAACGATTTGTGTTAATTGCAATAATATTATCCTTTCCCTCGAGGTTGAAAAAGGGGCTATTCGGAGGGACCTCTTGTAATCCAACAATCATTTCGCCCTTATTCATAGAAGCAATAACTTTTAGTCTATTTCCCTTCTGTTGAGCATTTTCGAATAATGATTTGAAGTATGGTTCATTCTTTTCCAATTGTTCAAAAAGGGCCTTCTTACTTCTTGCTTGTGTGCAACTCTCTGGTAAAAAATGTTCAAAGTTGATATCAGAAAGCTCTTTTCGATACCCGGATTCGCGAGAAAGGATTAATATTTTGCGCATTACGTCTAATCCACTTAAGTCAATAAGCGGATCTGGCTCAGTATAGCCTTCTTTTTTAGCTTGAAAGACTACATCAGAGAATGTTTTTCTCGTGTCATATTCGTTAAAAATGAAATTCAAACTACCCGAAATTACAGCCTCAATTTTATTTACAACATCTCCACTTATAGTTAAATCCTGTATTGTTTTGATGACAGGTAAAGCCGCACCAACAGAAGTTTCATATTTAAAGTTACAGTTGTAATCAGTTGCTAACTTTTTGAGTTGTATGTAATTCTCATATTCACCGCTACAAGCAATTTTATTGCACGTAACAACCGAAACGCTCTGCCTAAGAAGCGATGCATAACCAGAGCTAACCATCTCCGAAGCAGTATTGTCAATAAACACACTGTTCCGTAAATTCAGTTCATTTATGACTGTTGAATATTCTAGAAATGAATCGTATGATTTACCCTTCTCATTTAGCTCAAGTAAATCATGTGTTCCTAATCCATCGAGCTCATTTATTAGAAAGCATTTACTATTGGCTAGACCAACAATTTTTATGCGAATTTTATGCTCTTCCATTAGTTTTTCATGTTGAGCTTCAATGATCTTTAAAAACTCATTACCAACATTTCCAACCCCAGCAATAAATAGATGAACCGTTTTTATCGTTTCATTAAAGAATTGTTCGTGAATAACATTTAATGCTTTGACCTCTTCTTTCTGATCAATTACAAGTGAAATATTTCTTTCAGATGCTCCTTGGGTAATTGCCGTGATATTAATACCGTTTTCTCCAATAGCGCCGAAGACTTTTCCGCTCAATCCCACTTTATGCTTCATATTATCCCCTACTAAAGCAATGATGCATTGATCTTTGACAACCTTTACAGTATTCATCATTCCTTTTTCAATTTCGCTTTCAAACGTGTCGTTCAATGCCACTTCTGCAATTGACAAGTCGTTTTGATCAATCCCAATTCCAATGCTTTGTTCTGAACAGCTTTGCGTGATTAGAATAATGTTTACATCGTTTTCTTCTAGAGCCTGAAATACCTTTCTTGCTCTTCCCTTTTGTTTGGCTAGCCCCAATCCTGAAACTGTAAGAATCGAAATATTATTCAAAGATGATACTCCTTGAATTTTATTTTCTCGCGTAAAATTTTCATCACTAATGAGGGTTCCTTCTTGTTCCGGGTAAAACGTGTTTTTTAAATAGACAGGGATTTTTTTAGTCATTACTGGTAATATGGAAATTGGATAAAGCACTTTTGCTCCGAAAGAAGCCAGTTCAAAAGCTTCTTCATAGCTCATTTTTTGAATGGGCTTTGTATTTGTAACATGTTTAGGATTAGCGCTATGCATTCCATTGACGTCACTCCATATTTCCAAAGAGCTAGCATTTAGTACACTCGCGTAAATTGAGGCTGAATAGTCTGAACCGCCTCTTCCAAGTGTGATCGTTTCTCCCTGGTAATTGGATGCTATAAAACCACTTGCAATGTAGTTTCTCCTATTTGTGGCAGCAGTAATATTTCGAGTAGTCTGTTGGAAATCAACTTTCCCTTTCAAATAATCTCCTGTTGCTAAAATCAACTTCCTACTATCAAGGTGGTCGATATCCTTACCTTGAGAACTTAGGTGCTTATGGAGAATAACGGAGGACAATTGCTCTCCAAAACTTAATATGCGTGCTTTGGTTCTTGGGGAGAGTTCTTTCAATACACCAACACCCCCACAAATAGCTTCCAACTCGTTGGATATTTGTTGTGCTTTCAAGAGTAATTCAGTTTGTTCAGAAACACTTAATAGATCTTTAATTATTGAGAAGTGTTTATCTCTGAACTCTTCTATTAACAGGGTAACGTCCTTTTTAATAGCTTGTTCAGAAATGTGTTCTAGTAGGTTTGTTATACCAGAGAAGGCCGAAACGACAACAACGTAGTTTTCAATTTTTTGATCGAGAATTGAGCTAATTTGTTCAATATTCTCACGTGAGGAAATACTTGTTCCCCCAAATTTTATTACAATCATTAGATTATGCTTAATGTAAATAAGGAATAGTAAGAGCAGAAAGGATTTTCTACTTTAAAAATGGTATTCTAGGATACCTCGCTATGTGAAATACACCCCTTAAGGGGTAGTTGTTGTTGTGAAAGTTGTCGTAGAAATTGGCGCACACGTATACAAGTTGCTAGAATTAGCTACTTGGAGGATGAAGATATTTTGTGTGCAAAACGACATTTATTAATACAAATCTATAAAAAATTAGTAATCAATCGATTACTTCTCTGGCATAATAAGTTTAAAATAGTTTGTCATTAATCTAATGAAGAGTTGAACAATTCAGGATGTCGTTCAATGATTGTTCTTCGCATACTCAATACTTGTCCATTAGTAAACATACATCTACACGCGTTGTAATCCATAAAATTGTTGTAGTTTCTTTTCTTGAATTTACGTTTATTAATGGGGCATTTCTGATATTTTCCTTTCCAATCGGTACAACTAAATTGAGGAGGTGTATCATCAACATCATCGCTACCCTTGGAAAACATTTTTGCGCCGAAAGCCTTTCCTTTATTGCAATTACTTACTTGCCCCCAGAGGTGCCAAAGCCCAAATGCGTGGCCTATTTCATGTGTTAATGTATGAGTCCCTGAACCTATATAATTAAAATCTATTCGCACAAAATCTCCAGGTCTAGGTGTTGATGCACCTCCCATTTTGTATACATATATGTTTAAGGTACTTTTGGAATCAATTAATGGGCTTATGTTCATTGGACTTGAGCCTACAGGGTTTTCTGATTTGATATATTTTACACCTTTAATGTTCTCTTGAAAACTACTATCTAACATATGAAACAGAATGTTTGGATTTCCAATATTTGTTTTAAACCTGTTTTCCACCATGGACATATCATTACTAGCAGAATAATCTTGATTAAGGTTTGCTAATTCTGAAAGGATTGTTTCTTCCGAAATACTATCAACGGAGTTAGTGTAGATTACATGAAATACGATTGGCATTTTTATCGTTCTGTCATCATCGTTGGGATGTTGGATTTGACTAAAGGTAGTTTGACTAATAAATAATAAGAGAATTAGGAATGTTCTATACATGAAAAAGGGAATAATGGTTTCACATACAAGATAAGTATTTTGATGCTCACAAGTAATGCGTATTTTGCTCTATTCGAACTTAGTAGTTCCTCCAGTCCCCTCCCATCTTCTCCTTCCTAAATCACACAGGTAACCACAATCCTAACAAAAACAACCTCCCACCATTTCTGATGAGAGTTTCCCAGTGACCCTGACAAAGAACAAGTACAACTTGTGAAGACTGATACCTGATCAAAGATCAGAAAGTCGAAGTACTTCAAACCTTGGATTGAATCCATCAACACTAAAAACCATTTCATAAAAAAAGCCCAACATTACTGTTGAGCTTTTAATCAGTGACCCTGACAAAGAACAAGTACAACTTGTGAAGACTGAGACCTGATCAAAGATCAGAAAGTCGAAGGACTTCAAACCTTGGTTTGAATCCATCAACACTAAAAGTCATTTCATAAAAAAAGCCCAACATTACTGTTGAGCTTTTAATCAGTGACCCTGACAGGATTCAAACCTGTAACCGCTGGAGCCGAAATCCAGTGCGCTATTCAGTTGCGCCACAGAGCCATTTTTGCCTTCATTTTGCTATTCTTCCAATAACTATCGGAGTGCGCCACGGAGCCAATTATCACAATTTTTAACTTGCGACACGTCAAAATTAACAGTTACAAGCGAAATACAAACAAAAACAATCACTTTGTTCATCCAATAACCCATAAAATCAAATATTTTTGTGCTATTACCGTTCTAAACGCAAATATCCAGAAGAATGCGATTACTACTTTTATGTCTTTTACTGTCAACGTTCTCGTCGATTGCCCAAATTGGGACCGGAGAATGGCGCCTTCATATTCCTGCAAAACGTGCACTTGATGTTGTTAAAACATCTAATAAGGTATTCACCGCTTTTGCCAACGGAATTTCAGAATACGATATTAGCTCGAACGAACTCTCCACGTGGGATGTCGTAACAGGGCTTTCTGATATCACTATTTCCTGCATGGGACATTCAAGCGTGAATGATGCTGTATTCATTGGATATGAAAACGGAAACATCGATCGTATCCTTGGAAATAAAGTCACCAATATTCCAGCGATTAAACTTGCTGAAATTCAGGGTTCAAAGAAGATTTATAAAATTGTTGAGTACGACGGATATCTCTATTTCGCAACGGGATTCGGAATTGTAAAGATCGATCCAGTGCGCAGCGAAGTAAAAGACACGTACTATCCATCCAACGGAAACACGTCGATTATTGACGTTTCATTTCGCAACGACAGCATTTTCGCATTGACAGAAAAGTTGATGTACTACGGAGATATCAACAATATTGCCTTGCCAGATCCTGCTGAATGGACCATCGACCCAAGAGTTCCTAATTTAAGTTCAAATGCTTACAAGGAAATCGAACAGGCAGATGGTGAAATGTATTTGCTCTATAAAGATGAGATCTTCGGCGGAGATTCAATTTACAGAATCACAGAAACAGCATTGGAATCAGTCATTTCCGAAACGTTTACCATGGAAATTCGCGGGATAGATGTACTGGACAACGAGTTGACCGTTCACTATTATGGGGCGTCAATTATCTATGATAACAATTACACAAGTCAATATGTTCTTGCGGCTTATCCTTTCGGAAATCCAGAGATCAATACAATGCTTGTCGATAATGGTGAATATTGGATTGCAGATAACTCTGTCGGCTTGGTTCATATCAATGGTGGATTGATAGACAATATTGTGTTTCCTGGTCCGCCAAGAGGAGAGTTTTATGGACTGGATTGGTCACGTGGCAAATTGATTGTGACCTGTGGAGCAGCTTCTGGAAATGGGTCTACTTTCAAAAGCAGTGGTGTTTATACCTTTGAGGATGAAGAGTGGGGATTGTACAATGAAGCGAATACTGCTGTTTGGGAATCTGGAAGGATTTGGGATTACTTGGCAGTTGCAATCGATCCGAATGACAAGGAGAAATTTGCAATCAGCTCATGGTCGTTTACACCAATTACACTTTTTGATGAAGGTGCTGGGACAATAGATACTTTAACACCGAACAATTCGGCTCTTATGCCCACTAATGTCGGAATTGGAGCAACATTGGTTACAGGATTAGAATACGATGTAAAAGGGAATTTATGGGTTCTCAATGGAGGATCAAATGAACCACTCAAAGTATTAACGAAAGACGGAGAGTGGCAGGTTTTCGATCTTGGGACAGAGGCAAAAGGTCAATTTTCCCAGAGATTAGTGATCGATAACGAAGGAAACAAATGGGTTTCATTTAGAGAGGTAGGTGTCTATGGTTACAATGACAATGGTACTCCAACTGATTTGGGCGATGATGAAATGATTCGATTAACCACAGGAGCAAATACAGGTGATCTGCCTTCGAATAGAGTTACGGCGCTTGCAGTAGATTTAGACAATGAATTGTGGATTGGAACAGATGCCGGTTTCGCGGTACTTTACAATGCTGACAATGCCTTTGGTGCTTCTTCGGGTGAATACAACGCCCAACGAATTAAAGTAGAGTTTGAAGGGAATGTTGAATACGTTTTGGGAGCAACAGGAATTACAGACATAGAAGTTGATGGTGCCAATCGAAAATGGATGGCGACTGAAAATTCAGGAATTATTTTGTTGTCTCCAGATGGACTTGAAATTATTCAGCAGTTCACCGTTGAGAATTCACCCTTGATCTCGAACAACATCATCGAGCTTGAACTGGATCATAATACAGGCGAATTGTTCATCGTAACCGACAAGGGTTTGATTTCTTATCGAACAGATGCAACAGAGGGTAAAGGACGTGATTACGAAGACGTAACGGTATTCCCAAATCCAGTGCGACCAGGTTTCACAGGTGTGATCACAATGCAAGGAATTCAATATGATTCTGATGTGAAAGTCACGGATGCATCAGGAAAACTAGTGTACAGAACGACATCCAATGGTGGAACTGCAACTTGGGATGGGAAAACCCTGAATGGCGATCCCGTTGCAACGGGCGTTTACTTAATTTGGACGGCACCAAACGAAGGTAAAGGACGAAAAGTCGGCAAAATCTTGGTGGTTCGTTAATATGCAAATTCAGGTTTCATGAAATCAACCGACCTTGGCATTTTTCTGCATCGGATCTCTTACTCAAATACGAGTCTTATTATTTCATTCTACACCCAGAAAAGTGGGCTGAAAAAGTTCATTTTCAAAGGTGGGAAGAAGAAAGCACACAACTTATTCCCAATGGCGTTGAGTGAATTGTCGTATTACGATCGAAAAGAAAGTGACTTGCTTCAATTGACTGCCGCTGATCCTGCTTTTCCAACCGATTTTCAGTTTGATCCGATCAAAGGAACAATTGCCTTTTTTATGGCCGAAGTGATTCGGAAAGTCGTGCACGTGAACGAACAAGATCTTGCCATGTTCCGATTTTTGGAAAATGCTGTTCATACCCTTAATGATTCGAGTGAATCTCACTTGATTCCCGTATTCTTCATGATCGATCTTGCTGAATGGCTAGGAGTACAACCGTTTATTGAGAATGAAGCGTATGAGCACTTTAATTTGGATGAAGGTAGATACGAAGGTGTAGTTAGGAATCAGTTTACCATCGTTTCAGGAGAAGTCGCTGATGTAATCAAGTCGCACATCCTTGGAAAGGAAATCAAACAGCTTTCGAAGCAACAACGAGTTGCGGCATTGGAAGTAATGATCGACTATTTCCGAATTCACGTACCAGGATTTGGACACATCGATGCCTATGAAATTATTAAAGAAGTATTGGCCTGAGATTCGATTTAGAACGTATCAGCTGAGAATTTAATAAAGAAGAAGCTTGGTGAAAATGAGCAACATCTTTAATCACTCATCTTTCTCGTCAAAAGCACTGGAATTAGTCCGCGAATCTTTCTTCGCGTTGACTCAAACCTAGGTTTTACTGTTCGTCTTTGACTGGATTCTTGATGTAAACCGAAGTTAGGTTCAGAGATTCCAATGGACTTGCCTTGAAATTGCGAACTCGAGCGTTAATCATCACGACGTGATCGTCTGTGAGAATAGGAATTACTGCTGCTTCATCAATTACGATTTGATCACACTGCTGATACAGCTTTTCTCGGATTGTAGGATCCTCCTCAGTACTTGCCGCTTCAAATAGTCGATCGAACTTTGAACTTTTAAAGTTGAAAGAATTAATTTGAGATTTATTATCTCCAACATTCCCTCCATAAAAGAGAGCTAAGAAGTTTTCAGGATCTGGATAATCAGCAACCCATCCAGCTCGCCAAACTTTAGCGACTCCACTTGCAATTGCCTGCTCACGTTCTTCCAAAGAACACAGTTTGATATTCAAAGTGACATTGATGTTGTCCTTAAGCTGCTTTTTAATTGCCAGGCACATTTTGTGTACACCAGAACCTTCTTTCGTGTTGACATAAAAATCAATTGCAGGGAAATTTTCACCATTTGAATGTCCAGCAGACTTCATAAGGGATTTCGCGGCTTTGACGTTGTATGTGTGTCCTTTCACGGAAGTATTATCGTAGTTCGACATCTTTGGGGCAAACCCATTTTCCGCAGGCCAACCTTCACCTTCCAACCATGTATCAATGATAGAATTTCTATTGATAGCTAAATTGAATGCTTTTCGAACACGAACGTCTTCAAACTCTTCACTTTCACAGGCCATTGCTACATAGGACATGCTCAGACTTGCTTCGCCATCAACTTTGTGTTTGATGTTTTTTCCTTCTTGAGCTTCTTTCAAGGACCCAAGAATATTTTCAATGTTTTCAACAGGGATTTCAAGGACTAGATCTATCTCAGCCTTTCCGAAAGCAAGTAGCTCACTTTTTTTGTTTTTCGCATATTTGATAACAACGCTTCCTAAGAACGGTAGTTGATTCCCAAATTCATCTTTCTTCCAATAATTTGGATTTCGAACCAGAGTAACCTTGTCGGATGTCATTGACTCCAACATAAATGGACCTGACCCAACAGCATGTTTGTCGATTTTCTCTCCGTAGTGCTTGAATGCTTTTTTGGAAACAATACCAAGACTTGGGTTTGTGAGAATYACTTCGAAACCAGGAGAAGGATTTAATAAGGTGATCTGAAGTGTTTGATCATTGATTACYTTAATTCCAGAAACACCCGATGTTGGGATCGATTTTTTGCCTTTCGTTTGCTCGTAGAATGCTTCTGCTCCAACAATTCGCATCTTAAAGATATGTCCAACTTGGTTCTTTTTTAAGCCTGAACATGCTAAGTCAAGTGTATACTTTACATCATGAGCCGTTAAATCTTCTGATTTTCCACCAAAACATTCATCTTCATGAAATGCAATTCCCTTGCGGATTTTAAATGTGTAGACCTTTGAGTCAGAACTCTTTGTAAAACTTTCAGCAACTCCAGGAACGACACTTTCCGTATTCGGATCGTAAATCATCATTGGATCATAAATTTGAGAAATGACACGGGAATTGTAGATATCCCCAACGTACGTAGGAATGAGTAAACTTATTTTTTCATGTGTCATGAATGTGAACTCACCACCGTATTGCTTACCTCCTTTTGCTATTAAATCCTCAGTGGATTGTTCAGGGGTACCACAAGAGGCTAGAAGAAGTGCTGTAAATCCACAGAGAATTATTGGGAGAAGTCGCATTAGTTTATGATTTAGTTGTGCGAAGATACTAAAAATATCAGCAACAATAACACTTAGTATCCAAGTCTCGATCGCACGCGTTGAAGGACTTGCGAGGCAACTTTACGCGCTTTTTCTTGACCGATTTTCAAGGCAGATTCAATTTCTTCGGGATGATCCATCAAATGGTTATACCGTTCGCGTTGGACAGCATATTTTTCTATGATTAATTCAAATAGGGCTTGTTTTGCATGACCGTATCCATAACCAGGCGCAGCATATTTTTGACGCATGTCTGCTTGTGCTTCTTTTGAAGCGAGTATTTTATAGAGCGCGAAAATATTACACGTCTCTGGATCTTTAATATCGTCCAATCCTTTTGAATCCGTTTCGATACGCATCACCTGCTTGCGAAGTTTCTTGTCTGGTAAGAAGATGTTGATTTCATTTCCGCGAGATTTACTCATCTTTTCACCATCAATCCCAGGAATAAGCATCGTTTCTTCCGAATGGCTTACTTCAGGAATAACAAATGTTTCCCCCATTTCATTGTTGAATCGACGGGCTGCATCTTGCGTAAACTCTAGGTGCTGTTTTTGATCTTTCCCAACAGGAACGATTTCTGCATCGTACAATAATATATCAGCTGCCATTAGCATGGGATAAGTAAACAAACCAGAGTTCACATCATCCAATCGGTCCGCTTTGTCTTTAAAACTATGGGCTAATTTCAACCGTGAGTATGGAAAATAACACATTAAATACCATGATAGTTCAGTCACTTCTGGCACATCACTTTGACGGTAAAACACCGATTCCTCTGTGTTCAATCCAAATGCCAACCATGTTGCTGCTGTTGAGAGTGTGTTTTCTCTCATGATGGATGCGTCTTTGATCTGTGTCAGAGTATGCAAGTTTGCAATGAACAGAAACGATTCGTTTTTTGGGTCATTTGCCAAATCGATGGCAGGAATGATTGCGCCAAGTAGGTTTCCCAAGTGCGGTGTTCCAGTACTTTGAATCCCTGTAAGTATACGAGCCATAATGGTATTAATTTTCCAACGAAATTAGTGATTTCGAAGGTATTTCACCCAACCTAACTAAAGGGAATTTTTATATTTGATTCATGAAAAAAGTGTTGGGTGTCTTGTCGCTAATTTGGAAGGTCTATATAGGCATCCTTTTTGTTGTGATGGCATTGCTGTTTTTCCCATTCATTTACCCATTGTTGTTCAGTGATCGCAATAAAAAACGAGCATTTAAAGTTTTTGTTGTTTGGAGCTGGACCTTCCGAATAGTTTGTTTCTACCACATTAAAAGAGTGAGAAAAGCGGACTTGCCTGATGGACCTTACATCATTTTGGCAAATCATATCTCTTACCTCGACATCTTTTTGATGTATTCTATTTTGCCTAAAAACGAGTTTTTGTTCCTCGGGAAAGGCGAATTACTGAAATACCCAATCATTGGATTATACTTCAAACGATTAAACATTCCTGTTCACCGTGGAGATCGCTTGAAAGCCGCTCGTTCTTTAGTTCATGCAACAGAAGAGGTGAATAAAGGATGGTCAATTGTGATTTTCCCTGAAGGACGAATACCAAAGGTCAATCCGAAGATGATTCCA